>JAJSAL010000111.1 GCA_024274705.1 Spirochaetota bacterium | reverse complement strand
ATAACCGGAGTTACCCTGAACACGGAAAATTCCGGCAGAAAACGGTGCATAAGATTCGAAACAGCTGCAACCGCCGGGTGGCACGGAACCTGCTTTTTCATTAACATGAGTACCCTGTATTCAGAAGCGTATACCACCTCATCAGACCTTAAGCAGGCCGTCATTCCCGGCAGAAGTATCGAAATCCAGTACGAAAACGCCGAAGGAATCATCACGTGGCGGAACGTCGACGTTCTCCGGGTTTACCAGGGACGGAAACGGTCACCTCTCCTGGCCGGAAGTCGAAAGGTTCCAGGAATGGCTGTACAGGACGTTCGAGTATAAGAACAACGATACAGCACTGCGGCCGGACCGGTTTATAGATGCCCGGGGAGGGGACTGCGAGGACTGGGCCCTGGTAACCTGCGGCTTACTTCGATTCTGGGGATGGAACTCCCGGGTAACCAGTTTCTCTCAGCCTTCCAATGCGGGTGCCCATGCCATCACTCTCGTGTGGTCTGATGCGAAAATAGGGGCGTATTCGTATTACTATTTTTCGAAAGATGAGCTTGTGGCTGGGAAGATCTTGAAGGCCGGGTACTACATTCCCATAGACTACGAGATTGTCGGGGGTATTTCGAATGCAATGGGAACCGGCTGGCCCTTACAGAACGTATGGGAACCCGAGGAGATTTACGGGTGGGTGATGTAATCAGGCAGATACGGAAAAATCTGGTTAAAATAACGTTTTTTATGATACTATTTATCGTGTTTGGAAATCCGAAAATAGATATTGAAAAATGAACATAAGAATGAATACAAACATCAAACAGGAATCAGCTATTATAAACTTTTCGCGGATTATCTTAAAGGAGCGCAAAGGATTGAAATTATCGACCCTTATATCCGGCGGACCTGGCAGATTCGTAATTTCATCGAGTTTTTACAGGTAGTATTAGCCGTGAAAGATGAAGGGGAAGAGGTGGAAGTACACTTAATCACCGATAATGGTGAAGTGAGTAAAAGGAGAATTCCGGTACTACGAAGAGTTTATAGATCGATATCTGGAGTTTACTGATTTACCAGCTTCGGTTGCCGCAGGTCGGACAGGAACCCTGAAATTCAGGGTAATCGATCGATCCCATCACGTGTATGCATTGATTTCGTATTACGCGCCTAATGCGAAACCGATGACGCCGGGAGAGATCATCAAAATGGGAGCATATCCGGACTTCACGGATGAACAGGTGCACGGGGTCTGGCCCTGGGACCTGGAAAAATATAAGGAGGATGATTATTATGAAGTCCCGCTTCCGTTTTCGAAAAAAGGGTTATATTATATCAACATCTATCTGAGCGATAGGGATATCTCGGGAAGCAGTGGTTCGACGGAAGGGAAAATCCAGGCTTCCGGGGTGGTAATCCGGGTACAGTAGTTACCGCCTATCCGCTTCCCCGGCCAGGATGCCGAGGTAATCTTCATATGACGTTAACTCGTCTATCAAGCGACTTCGCACCGAAAGGAACTTGGTTCTCACCAGTTCAAGCCGGTCCCAGTCGTAATTAAAATCGATATAGTATCTTTTAAAGTGACGGAAACGAAGGAGTTCTTCGAGATCGTGGAAGGTGTCATCGGATATGACCCGTTTCCTGATTCCCGGAATTGTCAGGGTCATTTTTTTAAGCACATCTTTGTGCCATCGCTTCTGATCCAGGGTGTTTTCGAAAAATTGGCTGATCCTGAAAAAAGCTGTTTCAGCACAGGTATAATAGCTCACAACAATATCACTTAAGATAATGGCATTTTCCACGGATTTTGTTTTTAATTCAGTTTTTCCCACATGTCCATCATAGAAGTTCGAGATCCGCTTAAGAACGCCGATGGATGACTCCAGTTCTCCACTTAAAGTCCGCAAGCCCTCAGATACTCCCATAAATCAGTTTTCCTTTTCGTTTTATCAATTCACGATACTCAGGTTCCACCTTTTCCAGCTCTACAATATCGACTGGAAAATCGGTTAACTCTTCAGCCCGGGCGACGATTTGAAAGATTTCATCGGCAGAACAGAGCCCCTCTACGGCGATATCCAGGTCTGAAATTTCGCTGAAATGTTTCCGTTCCAGCAGAGAACCCCACTGCCATATACGCTGCGGATGGTGTGTATCGACGATATAGGCGACGATTTGTTGAAAATCCCTCCAGGCATCGCGGAAACGGGTATCCAGCGCATCCTGTCTGGATCGTTCCCGACGCTTGAGAAAATCTATGGTTTCTCTGTGATCAATCATGATATATGTTGTTCCCTACCGGCCGCCATATTCCCACGGGGAACTCTCATTTATCATTGTTTCCACATCAGGAAATGTCAAGGGTATTACCTTCCCCCGTAAAGCGATTATGAAGGTGTTGCTTCAGCGGTGGTAAAACTGTCAATGAGGTCCCGGATGACCGGGTCTCCACTATCGATGGTAAACACGTTTACGTGGTCCATCCCCCTGGTAAGCCCGACATACACCAGGTTCCGGAGAATCTTTTCCATCTCCTCCCGGGCGTAGTCATTCCGCCGGTGGAGAGAGGGCAGGTAAAGGAGGACGACTGGAAAATCGAGGCCCTTGCTGGAATGGAGGGTGGAAAGGCGGATGCTGCCCTGCCTTGTAAAGGAAAATGCATCGTCCTTCACTCTTGCTGTTGAATATGCATGGCTTTCGAGAAGGGCTTCCAGGGTCTCGATATCTTTAGTCCTTGGCGCAAGGACACACACCGTCTCCGGTTCATAGCCAAGGTCCCGGGTAAAAAGATCGATCTTTTCGGTCAACAGGTGTTGAAGCTCTTGGCTGTTTTTACCAATAAAGAGTTCCGGAAAAGGTCCTTCCCGGAACGCCGCAGGAGTCTTTCCTGATAGTTCATTCTTATATGGATTTTTATCTTTGAACTCCCGGGCCAGTTCCATGATCTGCAGGGTATTCCGGAAGTTGGTCCTCAGGAACCGCGTGAATCCGGAAATTCGTATCTTCGCCCTTACAAACGGTGATTCGATTGTGTACAGGCTCTGTTCCGTATCCCCGGCCATAATCATCGATCCCCGGGTAAGTTCCTTAAGGCACGTGAGTGCCGTTGGAATCACATCCTGTACTTCATCCAGGAAGAGGTGTCGTATGTCCCGTAGTGCCTTATCATCCCTGTTGGACCGCAGGTATTCAAGGAGCATTACACACCCGTAGTTCCGGGAAAAGGCGTTCCTGCCTCTCATGTACTCTACAGCCTCTTCCTTCATCTTCCACACGGTTTCCCGCTGCTGACGGGAAAGGCGCCGTTTCATCCCTTTCCTGGGGATAAGCCTGACTAAGTACTCATCACGGCTTACGGCATTGGCGAAGATGAAGTTTTCCAGTTCGCTTACCATCTCTTCAGGTGAAAAGAAATCCGGGGTCCTGTTTTCGGTGAAATATGTTTCAAGGATATTCCAGTCGAAAGTGAAGCCGTTTACGATGGTTTCGAGTTTTTTCTGTATAAGCCCATAGACGGTACCGAACACTTCCAGGGGGAACTGTATCCCCATCAGTTGCCCGATGTACCGGTTGTACTTGGTCAGCGTACGGGTGAAGGTGACGAACACGATACTTTCGTTTTCTCCGAAGTCGAGCTCTTCCTGGTCCTTAAGCCGTTTGAGCCGTTCTATCAGGATAAGGGACTTGCCGGTGCCTGCTCCACCTCGCACCAGGAAATCTTTTTTCATGGTGATGGCTTTAACCGTAGTTTCCTGTTCCGGGGTAAGGTGTGCCAGGGTGTGCTCATAGTCCATCCTGGAGCGGGTATACACGGAGAGCCGCCCCAGGTACTGGATATAGGTTTTCAGGTCGCCGTACTCTTCCAGCCGGGAGAGCAGCCTGTTCCGTTCCCGGTTAAGCTCATTCCGTTCATGCCTTAAAGCATCGATCCGCTCTTTTCTGCCGGCACTTGTTTTTGACTCTTTTCCGGCTTGCAGCTCGTACTGCTTGATCTCAACGGACAGCTCTGAAACACGTGCCTTAAGGGATTCGTACACTTTTTTCTGTTCCAGCAGGGTCTTGTTCCGGTCCCGGAGAATCTTTATCTCCGTCTGCATCTTCCTGATCATTTCAGCCTGTTCCACATGAGAAAGCCTCTCTTTCCACAGGGATAGACTATCTGAAAGTTTTCCTACCTGGGGCATTCCGTCGATACCGGTAAGGGTACAGAACGTGATGAAGAGGCTTGTGGCGGCGGCTGCTTCCTGTGCATCCATGTACTCGAAGGAGTGGCGTACCTGGTTGGTAAGTCCGTGCTGGTGTCCAAGCTGTCCTAAACTTCCCAGGCCCGGGATAAAAACATCATCCCCGTACCTGTCGATCAGTTCATTACGGAATTTCCAGGTCAGTTCATGAAATTTAATGAAATCACCATATCCCTTTTCAATACGGAGGTAATATTCGATAAAAGAGTGGAGTGCCAGGATATAAAACCCTTCGTCGCTTCCTGTGAGGCGAACGAGTCGGTTGAGTTTTTCTTCGATACCATGAATCATGGTCTTATCCTACCATCGGCAAAGACAGGGATAAAATCGAGAAGGTACCGTAATTACAAAAGAATTGAACGCTAAAGACTTAGCAGCTTCTGTATTGAAGCAGACAGCGCCCGACGGGAGTCGAACCCGCGTCACCAGCTTGGAAGGCTGGGGTAATACCACTATACGACAGGCGCACGAATCAGTGATACATACATACCAAAAAGCCGCACCTATTGTCAAGGCTGATTTTTCAAGGAAGCCGACCTCCTGTAGCTGCCGTAAATGGCCAGTACAGATGCCGTAAAGATAATAATTCCACCAAAAAGTTTGGCAGGATTAATTTCCTCATGGAAGAACAAGTACCCTAGAAACATGAGTTCAAAGATGGTCATCAGGTTGAGGATGGAAATCGTCTGGACCCGAAGATACTTAGCGGATGCAGTTAACAGCAGTTGGCCAGTGGTAGTGGTTACGCCCATGGCAAGGAGAAAGAGAAGGATCTTCAAGGAGTAATCCCGGGGATGAATGAACAGGAATGGAAGGGAAATGAGAGCGCCTAAGGACATGAAAGGTGCTACGATTAACCATCTGTCTACACCGAAATCATTCAGTTTTTTAATTGTGGTTAAAGTAAATCCATGACCTGAGGCAGCCAGGATAAGGAGGATATACGCGAGTGAAAACATCCCTCCGAAAGGATTGCTGATAAGCAATACCCCGGATACGGCAAGTCCGAGAGATATCCACATCAGGTTATGAAGCTTTTCTCCAAGAAACACCCACGCAAAGGTTACCGCAAACACAGGGCTGATATTTACCAGGGCTCCTACATCACCCAGATCTGCCAGGGAAATAGCGATAAAAAAACTGAACATCACCGCCGTTCCGACGATTCCCCTGAAGACAAGCCACAAGCCGGACCGGCGGGAAAGTTCCCAAAAAGCCGGCAGCAGGCGTTTCTTGCCCAGAGCAAGAAAAAAAAGAATGATAAGTCCGCTCAAACAGCGCCAGAAAATGATGTGGGTGATAGGAATCTCGGAGGAGAGGAATTTGATGAATACCTGGCCTACGGTAAACATGAAGGTTGATGTAATAACAAGAAGTATTCCGGTAAGAATGTGCATGGGGCATCTTACCACGCCTGGCGTTCAGTGTAACCGGATCGTGTTATGCCGGGTAAGTCGGGGCGAAAAGAGAACTATCAGGTGAAATCCCTACCGGGACACTATGCTTTTGTTTTACTTGCAAATTTCAGAGCCGTTGGTATACTATAAGCCTGTTTGGAAAATGAAGCGAGGAAGGAAGGTGTATGGGAATTCGGGGCGAAGTTTTTTCATCAAAAGCTGCATCAGGAAAAAGGACCTATTTTTTTAATGTCAAGGAGAATCGACACGGAGATCTTTTCCTGAACATCGTAGAAAGCAAGAAACAGGGAGAATCAAATTTCGAACGCCATTCCATCATCGTATTCAGCGAAGATCTGGATCTCTTCCTTCAGGAATTTGGGAAAGCCGTAGAGTTCATGAAGAGCGACCAGTCCTGAAACTTTTCCGGTGGATCGTTGATAATCCGAACTGTTCAATCAGGTCGCGGTGCCTCTGTGTGGGATACCCTTTGTGTTTTTCGAATTCATACCTGGGATCGATACTGCTGTACTGTATCATCCATAGGTCCCGGGCAACTTTTGCCAGAATGGAAGCCGCTTGAATTTCAGGTATAAAGGAATCTCCTCTTATAACGGCTTCGCAGGCACATCCCACATCAGGTGTAAACTTTCCATCAACAACAATTTTCTCCGGCCGGACCGGAATACCATACGCAGCACGTTCCATCGCAAGGAGGCTGGCATGGTGGATATTGATCCTGTCTATCTCCTCAGGCCATACCCATCCGAGTGAATAAACAGATGAACTGCCGGCCAGGATACTTGCACACTTCCGGCGTTTTTCGGGAGAAAGCTTTTTTGAATCGTTGAGAATTTCCCTGGGTACATCATCTCCCAGGATGACGGCTGCAGCCGTAACCGGGCCGGCCAGGGGGCCTCGCCCGGCTTCATCGATTCCGCAAAAGATCATGAGTTATTGTAAGGCGGTCTTAGTGATAAATCAACCGTGGTTGCTCTTTTGACGCCTGATATGATATACTTGAAAGGACGGGGGGGGAGTGAACATATACATAAACCAGGTACCTCCACCTGTACATGAAGCATTAACATTTCATAAATACTGTATGCCGGTTTGTAAAGGCTTAAGAATTATTTCCAGGAGATAAAAGAACACGTGTTTCTCAAAAGTATAGAACTGTTCGGATTTAAATCCTTTGCAGATAGAAGCAAAATTGATTTTACCGAAGGAATATCCGCATTGCTTGGACCAAATGGATGCGGAAAAAGCAACGTCGTAGACGCTCTCAAGTGGGTGTTAGGGGAACAGGCGACAAAATCACTCCGTGCGGAACGGATGGAAGATGTCATTTTTAACGGCACAGAAGCCCGGAAAGCCCTGGGGTTAGCTGAAGTCACCCTTACGTTATCCAATGAAAGCGGGGTCCTGCCCCTGGAAATGCCGGAAATCAGCATAAAACGGCGGCTCTACCGGTCCGGTGAGAGTGAGTATTCCATCAACGGCACACCGGCCCGTCTCAAAGACGTCCGGGAACTGTTTTTCGATACGGGTATCGGGAAAACGGCCTACTCCATCATGGAGCAGGGCAAGATAGACCAGGTTTTATCGAATAAACCTGAAGAAAGGCGCAACATTTTCGAAGAAGCCGCTGGAATTACAAAGTACAAGATTCGCGGGGCTGAAGCGGAACGGAAGCTGGAAAAGACAGATGAGAATATGATCCAGGTCGGGAACATCATGAAGGAAGTCAAACGTTCCCATGACTCTCTGAAAATACAGGCGGAAAAAACAGCCAGGTACCGCACGTTGCGGGAGGAAACCTTCAAAGTTGAACTGGATATCAATCTTCTACGGCTCAAACGATTCGTAGCGGAAAAAAATGACCGGGAAACCCAGTTGGAAAAAAAATCTGAGCACCGGGATGTGATAAAAAAGAAGATAGACGGTATCAATGAGAATCTCGAAGAAAACTTAGACCTGGTAAATACTATGGAATCAAAGCTCATCCAAACCCAGAAAGAGCTCTACGGTGTGGACCTTGAAAAAAACAGCTTAGAAAGGCAGCTGCTGTTGCTGAAGGAGCGGTTCCGGGAGATCGAACTGCAGATAGAATCAAATATCTCCAGGGAAAAGGCGTTAAAAGATAACCGTCAGGGTATCCAGGATCAGCAGGAAGAGAAGCATAAATTAGAAAAGGAGATGGAATCCCGCCTTGAAGAGGTTAACAGAAATATAAGCGAGTTTGAAAGTAATATCGGGAAAGCTGCGGAAAGAATACAGGAGAACGAATGCTCAGTCGACCATAAACAGCAAGAAATAAAGGAAGCCGAGGAGCTCCATTTTTCTCTGCAGGACGAATTGCGTAACATCACCGATGATATAGTACGGGAACTGGACCTTCGTCTTAAGGAAACAGGCTACTCCTACAACGACAGGAAAGAGATAGAGGAATCACTGGTCCGGGACATCGACACCCTTGTAGTGCTGCTCTCAGGGAAAAAAGCCGGTCTTGATGACCTACGGACCCTTCAAGACCTTCCGCTGGAAAACATTGCGAACCATCTTTCCTCTGTGTCTGCATCGGTCGATGAGTATTTCAATTTGGCTAAGAATATCCAGGAACGGTTTGGACACTATAAGACTTCTATTCCCTCTTTTATCGATGATTTTCTTTCTCCCAAGGGAATTATCACAAAAAAAAGAACAATCGATCTCAAGATTGAAGAAGTTCGGAAGAGGATTCAGAGCAACAGGGATGATGTTGAAAAACTGATACACGATACTATTTCCCTTACAAAGAAAATCGAGGATTACAGGAAAACTCTGGAAGAGCTCAGAATTAACAGGGAACGTTTAAGTGCCCAGCGTTCCGGCCTTAAGGATGCCATTCTCTCTCTGAACAAACAGATTGGCGACATGGACCGACAGATCATTGACCTCAAAGGAGAGATCAAATCCGCTAACCACCGTCTGGACGAAATAAAGCGGGGAGAGGAAGTGTATCTAAAGGAGAAGGCTGCTTTCGAGGAGAAAGAGGCTTCATTAAAGAAGTCCCTTGCCACCCTTGAGAAAGGGATAACCGACCACAACCGGGAACTCATCAAAAAAGAGAAAAACGTAAAATCCCTTATCGGTGAAATGGAAAAAACTCAGAGTCAGGTGGAAAAACTTCAGATAAGTCTTGCATCTCTGGAAACGGAAATCCGGAATGTACAGGAGAATTTCAGGGATCGCCACTCCCGGGACCTGATGGAATTCGAGTCTGACATGTATGAAATATCCAGGCCGATGGCTGATTTGAGAAACGATCTGCAGCGGGTCAAAAATGAGCTGAAAGATATCGGACAAGTCAATCTTATGGCACCTGAGGAGTTTGAAGAGGTAAAGGAACGGTACGAGTTTCTTACACACCAGATGGCCGACCTTTCCAAGGCAAAGGAAGATCTGAAGATAATAACCCGGGAAATTCGTACAGAATCGACGGATTTGTTTCTGGCTACTTATGATAAAATAAGAAAGAATTTTCACAGTATGTTCCGCAGGCTTTTCGGGGGGGGCAGGGCTGAACTTAAACTTACAGACCCTGAGGCGGTTCTGGAATCCGGTATAGAGATTTTTGCTCAGCCGCCCGGAAAAAAACTGGAAAACATTGCCCTTCTTTCCGGTGGTGAGAGGTCACTGACTGCGGTGGCCCTGTTGTTTGCTACGTATATGGTAAAACCTTCACCTTTTTGTGTGCTCGACGAGATTGATGCCGCTCTGGATGAGGAAAATATAGGACGTTTTATTAATATTTTGAATGAATTTGGAAAAACATCGCAGTTTATTATTATTACCCATAATAAAAAGACCGTCGCAGTGGCCAGAACCCTGTTGGGTATTACTATGGCAGAGTCCGGGGTCTCACAGGTAATCTCTGTTCGCCTGGAGAGCCCGGCAGTACATGTATAGATGAGACTATTTACGGAACGGGAACTGAAGATTTTCTTGATTATATTTACCGCTGTACTGGTAATGGTCCTCACTATTACCCTTCTAACTGTTATCGCAAGGAGAGGAAGACAGGAACAGAAGAATCCTGGATATACAGAAAAAAGCTCTGCAGAAATCGATATAAAAGATCTTGTTATCCCCGAGGAATTCAACCAGGTGTGGAAAAGCTCATGGTATCCCTCACGGCCTAGAAGAGATGTATGGACAGAAGAACAGGTACAGATGTATTGGGCGGATACCAATGAGATTCTTACAGACCATTTCGAGGAGGAAAGCAGAATACTCATCGAGGAAATCCTTAATCAGGGTAAAAGGAAAGAGTAAAAAACCGGTATGAAGGCGATGCCCCAGATAACGTTCATCGTATTAGTACTCTTTTTTACCGCGGGTTCAGTTTATTCCATGGGCCTTTCGGAATCTGAAATACTGGGGGACGTCAAGAGAGACGCTCTGCTCAAGGATTGGATTAAAACGGTAGATGAAATGCAGAAACTAGAGGAAGCGGTAAAGGAAATCGAAAAAAAAGAAAAAACTCAGGAATCCGTACTTGTGGAACCAACAGCGCCTGCAAAACCGGCAGCACCGGATGAACCTCCGGCAGAAGAACCACTCCAGGAATCTCCTCAGGTACAGGTACAGGATGAACCGGATAATACCGCAGAGATTTCCGGTACGCAGCAGGAAAGCACAACGGATACGGATTCACCTCAGGCGGTGGATCCTGTGGAGGCCGGGAGTGTATCAGAACCCGTTGTCAATGAGAGGGAAGTATTTGCACGACTGGACGCTAACATCGATATAAGCCTGCAGGAAAAAGGGTGGATTTTTACAGGTGAATCCCGCGGCCGCGAGGGTATCACCTTTGAGAACCGGGTGATCCGGGAAAATTCAACCCTTTTCGTTTTTCGAGTGGTGGATTTGGGTGATTATACCCTTCAGTTTCAGCGTCAGAACCTTAGCCAGGGTATTGTGTATATAGAAAAAATTCATGTTAAGGTTCTTCCTGATGAAGAGTTTTTCAAGGCTGTGAGCGGCGGAGAAGTTGTTATAGAAGGAAGAGGGGAGGGAGACTACCGGGCAGCAGGAAGGATGCTTAAAAGCGGTAGAAACGATGAAGCCCTGGAAGAGTATCTCCGTCAGTATGTGGAGGGTGATCCTGAGATAGACAACACCATCGCGGATCTTTCCTTTTCCCTCGGAAAAAACGATCTTGCGGAAAAATTCTGGGAAAAAAACATCTCACCCGACTCTCCCTACAGGGATTTGGCGCTGTACGGTAAGTTCCGGGTTGGAGTGGCAACGAAAAACCAGAGAACCTATGATCTCCTGTTAGAAGAGATCATGGAACTTGATCTGCCGGAAAAAGAGAGTGCACTCGTTGAAGCGGCTCTATTTCAGGAGGAAGCGGGAAATTACAATGAGGTGATCTATCTGCTTGAATTCGTTTTGGATGCATACAGTGTTGATATAAAAGCTGATTTTGCCTGTTTCAAGCTGGCTACTTTATACGAAACCGTGTCCGAGGTTAAAAACATACAAAAAGCCTATGACTATTATGAGCGTATCTTACTCGATTATCCTACCAGTATATATTGGGAACCCGCCGTTGAAAGGATGGAATATCTAGAGCGTCATTTTCTCCACATACGGTGATCACCGATGGAAATCACATCATAGTTGACATTACCATGGATTATATGTATAAACTTGCCCTATACGCAGTAAGGAGTTAACTAGTATAAGTATGCTGGATGGGATATCGAAAACATTCACAGATATATTTCGCCGAATCTCGGGCAAAACAAGTATTTCTGAGAAGAATATTCAGGATACTGTTGACGAAATCAAGATCGCCCTTCTGGAAGCGGATGTCAATTTAAGGGTTGTACGCCGTTTTGTTAACCGCACAATTGAAGAAGCTAAAGGTGAAAATGTTTTAAGAGCTGTATCACCGGGTCAACAGTTTATCAAACTGGTATATGACAAGATGGTACAGTTCCTGGGAGACGAAAAACAGGAACTGAACCTTAAAGGGCCTGATACACAATCGGTTATCCTGCTGCTGGGTCTCCAGGGTTCCGGAAAGACTACAACAGCTGCTAAACTGGCTGTAAAATTGAAGCGGCAGGAACGCCGGTGTATCATGATCGCAGCAGATCTTGTCCGTCCTGCTGCTGTGCATCAGTTGCAGGTACTGGGAGAGCAAGCCGGTATAGAGGTCTATACCGAAAAGAATGAATCAAACCCGGTAAAAGTTGTAAAAAACGGCCTTAAGTACGGTAAAAAACTCCAATTTGACACTGTCATTATAGATACTACAGGCCGTCTTCACATTGACGAAGAAATGATGAATCAGCTTGCCGATATCAAGAAAGTTGCCAACCCCGTGGAAACACTCCTCGTTGCTGATGCTATGACAGGACAGCACGCTGCTGATATTGCAAAGAATTTTAACGACAAGGTCGAACTGACTGGAGTTATCCTGAGTAAGTTCGATTCGGATACACGGGGCGGGGCAGCCCTTTCACTGAAAACAGTTACCGGCACACCGATCAAACTGATCGGTGTGGGGGAGAAGCTGGAAGATCTGGATGATTTTTACCCGGATCGTATTGCTTCCCGCATCCTTGGCATGGGAGATGTGGTAAGTCTGGTGGAAAAAGCCCAGGAAACCTTTGATGTCGGGGAAGTGGAACAGCTTCAGAAGAAAATGGCTTCTGCATCGTTTACCCTGGAAGATTATCTGGATCAGTTCAGGAGAGTGAAAAAGATGGGCAGCCTGGAATCACTGATGAAAATGATCCCGGGGATGCAGGGTCAGTTCGACCAGGACGCTATTGATGAAAAAGAAATGAAATACGAGGAAGCGATTATCCTGTCCATGACACCTGTGGAGCGGAAAAATCACAGGATTATTGGTCCTTCCCGGAGAAAACGAATCGCAAAAGGGAGCGGTACTTCTGTTTTTAATGTAAACAAACTGCTCAAGAAATTTGAAAAAACTCGGCTTATAATGAAAAAAGTCGCAAAGAATAAGAAATATCAGGAGAAAATGCTTTCCCAGTTTGGTGGAACAGCATAACTCAGATTCCCAAGGAGGCTCATGTGAGTGTTAAAATAAGGCTGAAAAGATTCGGCACCAAGAAGAGACCGTATTACCGCATCGTGGTCATGGATTCCCGTGCGCCGAGAGACGGCAGGACCATTGAAGAGGTGGGTTTTTATCACCCTATTGAAGTTGAAGAAAAACAACTCAACATCAAGGAAGAGAGGGTCCGTGAATGGATAAATAAAGGCGCCAGACCGTCGGATACAGTGAGGAGACTGCTTAATAGGGTCAAGTTTTATCTGTAAGGGGGGGGTGTATATTGTGTCCTTCAAGGAGTGAAACGTGGAAAAAGAACTGGTTGAGTATATTGCAAAATCCTTAGTCGATGACCCGAGTGGGGTTGTTGTCAACATGATCGAAGGCGAGAAATCGACTATTCTGGAACTGAAAGTCTCTGCCGATGATATCGGCAAAGTAATAGGAAAACACGGTCGAATTGCCAAGGCGGTAAGAACAATCCTCAGTGCTTCCGCTACTAAAACCGGAAAGAGGGTAGTGCTGGAAATCCTGGACTGAAGTAATAGTATGGAAAAACTCGCTATCGGAAAAATAGGGAGAGTTCACGGGCTGAAGGGATATGTAAAAGTCAAGAGCTTCTCCGGAGAGACGGATCATTTTTATAAGTTGGAGGACGTAACGGTAAGTAACGGTACCCAGGAGAGTACTTACTGTGTTGAAAACGTGCGTTCCTACAAGGAAGGCATGCTTCTGATGAAGTTTACTGGAATAGATTCACCGGAAAAGGGTTCTTCCCTTACCAACGGGGTCATATGGGTCCCCAGAGAATTGGCTTCTCCCCTGAGCGAAGGAGAATACTATCTTGCCGATCTCTGTACATGTTCTTTGGTGAAGGATGGAGTTGTCAGGGGGACCATAACGGCAGTGTGTGACGGTACGAACTCGGAATTACTGGAAGTTCGGGATGATCAAGGGAAAATGCATTTAATCCCGTTTATTAAGGAATTCATTGGAGATGTTGATATCGAGAGGAGAACGATAGAGATTCTGGTTGACTGGGTTACCTAGATGAACTTTCATCTTCTCACCCTTTTCCCGGACATCATTAAAGGGTATGCTGACAGTTCCATAGCTGCAAAAGCGTCTGAAAGCGGTGTGATTTCATTTGATATTGTGAATATCAGGGATTATGCCAGGGATAAACATAAAAACTGTGACGATTATCCTTTCGGGGGCGGAGCCGGTATGGTTATGAAACCGGAACCCCTTGCAGGCGCTCTGGATGCGGTGCAAGCTGAACATGTAAGGGTTATCTATCCGACACCTGCCGGCAGGCTTTTCACACAGCACTACGCTGAGGAACTGTCCCGGGAAAGGGACATCGTGTTTATCTGCGGCCGGTATGAAGGAATCGATCAGCGTATTATCGATACATATGTCGATGATGAAATTTCCATAGGTGACTATGTAATATCTTCCGGAGAAATAGCTGCACTTGTGATCGCGGACGCAGTATACCGCCTTATTGAGGGTGTCATAAATGCAGAATCTTTAGCGGAAGAGAGTTTCACCCCTGGTCTGCTGGAGTATCCTCAATATACCCGTCCCAGGGATTTTAGAGGCCTGGAAGTCCCGAAAGTGCTTCTTTCCGGCCACCATGAGCGTATCAGGGAATGGCGGCTTAAGAAGAGTGTTGAAAAAACGATGCAGAACAGACCTGAGCTTCTGGAAACAAAGCAGGTTTCTGAGGAAGTGCTGCATATATTGAACGATTTACCACATGGAGGTATTAATAATGGATATTATAAAGGCAATTGAGTCTGAACAGATTAAAGAGCATATTGATGATTTCAATATCGGAGACACGGTAAAAGTACATTTCAAGATAGTTGAAGGAACGAACGAACGTATACAGGTCTTCGAGGGCCTGGTCATCGCGAAAAAGAATGGAGGCATAAGAAAGACCTTCATCGTAAGGAAAATATCATACAGTGTGGGTGTCGAAAGGGTTTTTCCGCTGCATTCACCTAGGATACAGAAGATCGAACTGATACGCCGTGGACGTGTGCGAAGGGCTAAACTGTACTACATTCGTAAACGCATCGGTAAAGCCGCTAAAGTTGCTGAACTTATTCGTAAGAAAACAAAAGAAAAGGCTGTTTCCGATTAACGTAATTCTGCCGCAGAATGATTTTCATTAAGGCACTAGATAAAAGCCTGTTTTTCAAATCCGGGAATCCCATAATAAAATCCGGAGACACACTGTCCCTTAAAATGGTCAGGAGTCTTGGTTCCGGTACCTGGCAGGCGAGTCTTAAAGGGAAGCTGTTAACTGTTACAACCGGAGGACTCTCTTTCAAACCCGGAGCGGTTATCACTGTGCGGGCACTCTGGGACGGAGATCGTCTTGTTTTAAAGATGAAAGGAGATGTGCCTGATTTACCCATGGAAACCGGGTTGCCGGCGGATGCAACGACGAGAAATATCATAGATGCATTTATCCGTTCCTCAATGCATCTATCGCCGGTCAAGTTGCAGGAACTCTATCAGTTTCTTAAAAAGCACAATATTTCCGACAGAAAATCGATACGTCTTATTGCAATCATGATGGACAAGGGCTTACCCCTGGAAAAAAGCATGGTAGACGTGATGGTATCCGCTATTCAAGGGGAAAGAAATCGAAAAAGGCAGAATGAGGAAAACCAGGAAGGAGAACAGCAGGAAGAGAGGGAGCGGGACATCCAGGAGAACGCCGAAATTGTTCAGACAGATCAGGATCCCATAGCGTATGACACACTGAGGCTGTTTAATCACATCCGGGGTTCTCATGATAACTGGATTATTATTCCCGTTTTAGTTGAGCATGACACCATTACCATTAAAGGGTCACTTCGTTGCAGGCTTGATTAAGGGGGGGTATCAGTCGGAGCCATAGCATTAGAGGTAAATGGAAAGTCTTGGCAGTTTAGTATGAAGCACAAGGGAAACAATGCATTTGCCCTAACTATTCTGGAAAGTGGAAATTTAAAACAGATACAATATGCCGATTTTTTAGCCGATTTCAAAGAAAAACTTCGAAACCTCGGTGTCGAACTCGACGATACTATAAGGGACATCATTGATTTCGATGGTTTTACATATGGTTTGAGAGATATATATAAAACTATAGATACCGTTGTATAATGGAGAATACATGAACGGTGATTTCGATAAAGCGGTGGCTCTGAAATATATTTCATCGATGCCGGCACCCTTTATATTAGCCAGGGGGAGACAACTTCAAGCTAAAAAAATTATCAGCCTTGCAGAAAAGCACGGTATTGCCGTAGTAAATGATCCCGGCCTTGCAGAATCGCTATTCGTTCTGGATATAGGCAGGATGATTCCGGAATCGCTGTTTGAGATTGTTGCGGAGATTTTAGCGTTTGTATATTCAATTGAGGTAAAAAAACATGGCTAAAATAAAGGTGGGTGAACTGAAACCGGGTATGCGCTTCAGTGAACCTGCATATATAGAAGACGATAGTTTGTTTATTCAGGCTGAATTACCCATCAAGCAGAAAGAAATCGACCGCCTGCGAAAATGGGGAATCACCGAGATTTCAACAGAAGGCCATCTCATTGATGATGACATCCTCGTTAAAGGTGATTCCGACGTCTTTAATGAAATCATCGAAAGTCATGTTGATAAAGAAGTACTCAATATCTATACGTCCGCAGTATCGAGTCTGGCTGGTGTTTTTAAGCGGATTCAAGAGGGAAACGAGCGTATCGATAAAAACGAGATTGACAGGATAATAAACAAGCTGTTACCTGCAATCAGGGAAAAAAAGGAGGATATGCTCAGTTTTATTATCTTAAGCGGTCATGGCAAGTCGAAACTTGCAGTGAGTTCTGTAAACTGCATGATTCTGTCGGTTATTATAGGGTTGGAGATTAAACTTACACACCCAAAACTCTTCAGCCTGGGTGTTGCTTCTCTCCTTCACGATATAGGTATGACTAGAATTCCCGCAAACATTAAGGATAAAATTGGTAATCTTGAAGAAAATGAACTGAAAATGATGAAAACGCATACCCTGTA
Organism: Spirochaetota bacterium; assembly: GCA_024274705.1. GTDB lineage: Bacteria > Spirochaetota > Spirochaetia > SPDA01 > JAJSAL01 > JAJSAL01. The sequence goes on along the minus strand of JAJSAL010000111.1, from coordinate 1,874 downwards.
CTCCTACAAAATAATTACTGAACGTCTTAAATACCCTAAAGAGATTGGAAAGATCGCAATGCAGCATCACGAGCGTTGGGATGGAAAAGGATATCCTAGTAAGCTGGCTGGAAAAGATATACATATTTACGCAAGGATTATGTCTGTAGCCGATGCTTTTGAAGCAATGATCAGCACCAGGCCTTACAGAAACTCGATGATAGGGTATCAGGCAATGCGTCAGCTCCTCAATGATAATTCACGAAGATTCGATAGTAATGTCCTTAAGGTGTTTATTAAAACTATGGGTATTTACCCAATAGGCAGTATCGTGTTGCTGAACGATTCCAGTATCGGAAGAGTGACAATAGTTCACAAGGATGCGCCGTTACGACCTAATATTAAAATAATCGTCGACGGTGAAGGAAATAAGACGGGCCAGGATGGTTCTTTTATCAACCTTCTTAAAGAAAAGGATCTCTATATCACAAAGGCTATCAATCCCGATGAAATCAAAAGTTCATAAATAATGAACACATCGAAAAAGGGAAAAGCCGGTGAAGATTTAGCAGCTTCTATCCTTGAAGATAAAGGATATACCTTAGTAAAAAGAAACTTCAAATGCCCTGCAGGAGAGGTCGATATAATAGGTAAGAAGGACGAAGAATTGTGTTTTTTTGAGATAAAGTACTGGGATTCTTTTTCTGTCGACCAACTGGAATATGCCATTGACAGAAGAAAGCAATTAAGGATAATCAGGAGTTCCAGGTACTTTATCATGAAGCATAAAGAGTACTGCGGCAGTAAAGTGCGGTTTGATGTCCTTTTCCTGAGCCGAAACGGTGAAAATATACATCATATCGAATATGCATTTACGGAGACAGGCTGGTCATGATACGTATTGCAAAACAGACTGATCCAAGGAAACTGGCTGAATTGAAAATAAAAATACATGACGATGATTATTTAACAATTGCAATACAGCGATTAGCACAGTCACTTACAAAAGAACTTGTAGATAAAAAGGAATCCCATGGCACAACATAATCCTAGAAAAAACCAACCCTGGCGAGGAGGGCATAAAAAAAACAAACAAAACCGCAGGCCTGAACTGGACAGAATCCAGTTCCAAACACCCGAAAGTTCATGTCCTTTTTGTTCTAACCAAATTAGTGATTTCAGTACCGCAATAGCAAGAAGGGAAGATGGTGCACCATCCCATTTCGACTGTGTTATTGCAGACCTGTCGACGCAAGAAGAATTAGGGAGCGATGAGAAAATATGTTATCTGGGCAACGGAAGTTTCGGTATTATCAAAGAGAGGCTCAATTCGAGAACAAACAGATTTTTTATTCGAAAAAGGATACAGTACGAGGCTGCGGATAAGAAAATCGAATGGAGAAGAAGTATGAGCGAACAGGTGCTGGATAAATTTAAATAGAGCTTCCTCCGGAGACTGCATTGTCCTTACGATATATCGTACTCGGACTGATTAGTGAAAAAGTTTATTATGGATACGAATTAAAGCAGGAAATTTCTGAAATCTTTGGAAAAACCTGGCCTGTATCCTTCGGCCAACTCTATCCGACGCTCAAACGTCTTACCGAATGCGGGTATCTTCTGCGCACCATTGAAACAGGTGAGAAGGGGCAGGATAAATATATTTATGAAATAACACAGCTTGGAAAATCTTTTTTTAACAGGTGGAAGTATAAAATACCAAAGCATCTCAATTATACCGGGAAAGACGAAATCTCTTTGCTCCTTGCATTTCTCATTCGATCCGGAGATCAGGTCCAGGAAGAGAAGGTACGGCAATTCCACTTGCAACACATACGTGCTTCAATAGAGAAGACAAAGAGTCTCTATAGAAATGCACTCTTAGATGGTGAAGT
>JAJSAL010000110.1 GCA_024274705.1 Spirochaetota bacterium | reverse complement strand
TATTTTATCAATCGAGTGCTTGACAGCGGCTTCGGATAGGCTCATTATTAACGCACCTCCTGGGTGATTTTGCGTTGTGGCTAACTCATTACACCACATGGAGGTATTTTTTTCTATGTGTCAGAATCGCTTAATTTAGGTTCAAGTACCTTTTCGTTTCCCACTTTGTACCTGTTATATGCCTCAGTCTTGCAGCAACTAACATAAGTGTTTTCTGCAGGAGGCTTTTCCCCAAAGTTGCAAAGAAAATTCCCCAGGCGCCGGGTGGGAAAAAATCTATTGACGGATGAGCGAGTTTTTCATTCGCCAGCTTTCTCCGTCAAATACCAATAGATGGCTATAATGAACAAGTCGATCAATCATAGCCGTTGTCATCTGCTCATCATAGAAGCAGTTGATTGTAGCCGTGGCAACGAGTCCGCGGTTTCGAGACCTCTCTGCGTGCCAGATGGTGCCTATTCTGGCGGATGAAAGGGTGTATATTGCCTATGAAGCGAGTTATTACCGTATTCTGAGGGAGAACAGGCTGCTTGCTCACCGAAACAAAGCCAAACCGTCCCGGCATGCGAAAACGAAGGAACATAGTGCGACGGGGCCGAACCGGGTATGGAGTTGGGATATCACGTATTTGAGGAGTACGGTACGAGGAAGATTTTACTACCTGTACCTGGTGGTGGATATATGGAGCCGAATGATTGTGTCGTGGGCAGTGCATGAGGAAGAGTCTGCTGAATTGGCCGGCGCTCTGATTCAGGAGTCGTGTATGCGGCATGGTGTGGATCCGGATACGTTGGTTCTACATTCGGACAATGGAGGTCCCATGAAGGGAGCAACGATGTTAGTGACCATTAAGTGGTTGGGAATAGTTCCCTCTTTCAGCCGTCCGTCGGTGAGTGATGATAATGCCTATTCCGAAGCGTTGTTTAAGACCTTGAAATATCGGCCTGAGTATCCTTCGAAGCCATTTGAGGGAGTATCGGCTGCTCAGGCATGGGTAAAAGAGTTTGTGGGGCGGTACAATGGCGAGCATAGACATAGCGGCATTCGTTTTGTCACGCCTGCCTCAAGGCATTACGGAGAGGACAAACAGATATTAGAAATACGTAAGGAGGTATATGAGGAAGCGAAACAGAAAAACCCATTACGCTGGGTTTCGGGAAAAACCAGAAACTGGAATATGATTTCAGAGGTACGTTTGAACCCGGTGAAGAAGAAGGAAGAGCTGTCTTCTTATGAGAGAAAAAGTGCGTGATGTGTTTTGGAAAGGCAACAACTATCTTGACAAACACCGGATGCGGCTCAAGAGTTGCCACTCTCACCATTGTATTTAAACTGTCTCTTGAGGCTCAAAAAACCTGGAAGAAATTGAAAGGCTACAAACTGATTCCTCTCGTTCTGAAGGATACACAATTCATAGATGGGGAATTACAGGAAGAGGTAACGTAGGGATGTTTCCGGATGATATGCTTACTTCCTCATCCGCAACATTTGACAGTATCTCTGTGCAGAATACACTCCGGCTTAATCTCCTTTTTGTAAGGTCCTGCTCAGCTCAACCCATTTTTTCCGTGTCTTTTTCTGATTCATACCTTCGCCTCCTTAGAGACAGGATTATGAACCATCCACGCCCCTAGCAGAAGGTGGGGTTTAATTGACGGTTACATCGCCTGCAACAAAGAAGAGGATGCCTATGCTGCAGGGAAAAGCACATTGAACCGGCTTGAACTGGGAAAAGCGGTGACCCCTGAACCTGGAGAGAGATACAATAGAATTGACTGGGAAGAAGAGACGATAGAATATCTGGTATCGGTACCTGAAGGCAGGCATCATCTCATGGTTCTTCCCGGGTCAGAGCACTGAAGACATACTCCGGCGTAAAAGGTGCCTTAAAAAGGCGTTTTCCTGTAGCGTGGGCAAAGGCGTTGCCCAACACCGGCATAGGTCCATTGATCGCAATTTCTGCAACAGACTTTGCTCCAAAGGGTCCTGTGGATTCAGGATTGTCCCGTATAAGGATCGTAGTGATCGACGGTATATCCGCAGCGGTAAATATCTTGTACCTGCTGAAACTGCTGTTTCGCATGATCCCTCTATCGGTAAAGTAATACTCCTCGGTAAGGGCGTAGCTTAAGCCGTTTACCAGGGCTCCTTCTACCTGCCCCTCCGCCAGTGCAGGATTTATCGGGGTTCCGCAGTCAGTCGCCGTAACATACCGGAGTACCTGGATAATACCTGTTTCCGTATCTACTTCGATCTCGGCAAAGTGGGCGGGGACTGGTCTACCACTTGGGAAGCGTGATCCTGGATCTGGTATTGGTTGTTCTGATACAATGCGTAGGTACAGATGTCGGCAAAGCTTCTGTTTTTGTCACGATTATTTTTAATATAAACAGTTCCGTTTTCTATATCCACCTGATTTG
>JAJSAL010000009.1 GCA_024274705.1 Spirochaetota bacterium | reverse complement strand
TCGTTCCCGGGCATAAGGAGTTTCCTGGAGGATGAATCTGACGCCCTCCTGGAGTATTCACCCGGGGCCGTGGATCTGCAGGAGGAAATTGTTAACCTCCGGTCCGGTATTAAGAGCAGGGAGGAAATCCTGGAGAAAAACCTGTCGTATATCGATAAAACCGATGTAGCAGGTACGCTGGCAATCGAAAAAGAGGTAACCGGGCTTCTGACGGAAATAGAATCCATGAAAGGCCGTCTCAATAAGCTGATGGTTGATACCCGGTTTGCCTACGGGGAGATATCCCTCTCCTTTTACCATCACTCTATCCCTGAATCCGTCCCTTCCTCTTTTGAATGGATCAATACCATCGATTTCTTTTCCTTTATGCAAGGCGGTATCCGGTGAAAAAAGGCATCTCCCTGGCGCTTGTTCTGTTTGCCCTGTTAACTTCCTGCGGGGTCGAGCTGGAGATACCCGAAGGGTTTGCCCTGGTGGAAAAATCCCCTGAATACACCCTTGTTGTGAGCCCCGAAGGGTTGAAAATGCGGATCAGGACAACGAAGAATTATCCTGTTAAGGATCTCGCCTTCTGGAAAGAGGCACTGGAAACACAGCTCGAACAGGAAGGGTATGTGCCGGTGGGGAAGCCCCGGGATTTTCAGGCAGGCGGGAATGAAGGGGTCGTGTTCCAGTGGGGTGTTCCCTACAGGGGGGAAAACTACATCTTCCTTACTGCTGTCCTGGTGGACAGGAACACCATTATTATTGCAGAAGCGGCAGGCAGAAAAGATATCTTCGACCGGTACAGGGAATCCATAGTGGAGAGTCTTTCAACGATCAGGCAGCGTTGAAGGTGGAAGCCTGGTACGTCCTCAGGACCGGGATAGGTAATGCAGCTCGGCGGAAACGGATTCCCAGGTTTCAGAAAGGTGATGGAGCTTTTTTTCAACTGCTTTTATCGAATCAACGATTTTTTTCGCCTTTTCCGGGTCTGAGTACTGTTCCGGCAGCTGAAGTAGTCCTTCCAGCGCTTGTTTAGCCTTTTCCCCCTCCTCTAACTGTTCCAGGATATCCTGTTCTTTCTGTTCAAGCTTCCGGATCCGGTTCCTTTTCTGCTTTTCTTCGTCCCGTTTCTTTTTCCCGTCACCTGTTTTTACAGGAGGTGTTTCATACCGGCGTTCCCTGTCCCCTTCTCCGGCTGTCTTCCACAGATAGAAGTCATAGTCACCATGAAACACCTGTAGTGAACCGTTATGCATCCTGAACACGCGGGTAGCCAGCTGCTGGATGAAGTAACGGTCATGGGAGACAAAGAAAATCGTTCCGGAATAGTGCTGAAGTGCGTTCAGCAGAATATCCTTGGAATGTATGTCCAGGTGGTTGGTCGGCTCATCCAGGATAAGCAGATTCGCAGGATGAAGGAGCAGTTTCAGCAGTGAGAGTCTGCTCTTTTCTCCACCGCTCAAAACCCCGGTTGTTTTATAAATATCGTCATTTCGGAACAGGAATGCCCCCAGCATGTTTCTAAGGGTTGGAATGAGTCCTGTAGGGCAGTGTTCCTCCAGTGCCTGGATGATGGTGTGTTCAGGGTTAAAAGCCCCTTCGTTTTCAACGGCAAAGTATCCGACATCGACATCTTTGCCGTATTCAATAGTACCTTCAAAATCCCTGTCCCGGCCTGCTATAATTCGCAGGAGCGTGCTTTTTCCCGCCCCGTTCACCCCGGTGAGTACGATTTTTTCGCCGCGGTCGACTGAAAACTGAACGTCCGTGAACACAGGTGTGGTTCCGTACCGTTTGGTGAGATTCGAGGCGGAAACGGTTCGTCGTCCCGAGTGGGGGGGAGGAGGAAAAGAGAAGTGTATTCTTTTTAATGTTTCCGGTATCTCGATTCTTTTACATTTCTTAAGCCATGTTATCCTGCTCTGAACGAGTGCTGCTTTGGAAGCATTGGATCGGAACCGCTGGATAAACTGTTCCGTTTTCTCAATTTCGTTCTGCTGCCGCTCGTACCGGCGAAGGAGGGTTTCCAGCTCCGTCTTCCGGTAACATTCATAGGCGGAAAAATTTCCACGATACTGTTTTATCCGGCCATGAAATATCTCCATGATTTCGTCTACCAGGGAATCGAGAAAATGACGGTCATGGGACACGATGAGAAAACCTCCGTCATAGGTGGAGATGAACCGGGTAAGCCATTCCCGGGCCTCGATGTCCAGATAATTGGTGGGTTCGTCCAGGAGAAGAATATCAGGCTTTTCCAGCAGCACCTTTGCCAGGGCGATCCTCATCTGCCACCCCCCGGAAAACTCCCGGGTCCGTTTCGACACATCCTCCCGGGTAAACCCTAAGCCTGATAATACTTTCTGAATCTCGGTTTCCCGGGTGTAATATCCGGACCTGATAAGAATTTCTTCCAGTTCATGACGCTTTTCGATAATGGCGGATACTTCAGGGTCCTCCTGGGTCACCCCCTGGAGCGATTGTTCCAGCTCTGCTTTGTTACGGGTAATACTGTCGAGGTAGGAGAATGCCTCTTCAACTTCCTCCCGGAGGGTTGTATCCAGGTGGACGACTCCGGACTGAGGAAGGTATGAAATACGGATGCCGTCTTTTTGAGTAATGGTTCCCGAATCAGGCTTTGTTTCCCCGGAAATAATCTTCATGAGGGTTGATTTACCGCTTCCGTTTGCACCGGTGAGAGCGGTTCTGCTGCGACAGGAGAGATGAAGATTTACGCTGTCCAGAATCTGGCGGTCACCGAAGGCAATAGAAACACCGGTAAGTTGAACCTGCCTCATCTATCCCTCGGGGAAAGAGAAAAAAAGGATGATCGGGGATGTGCCGATTGATTTAACATACCCTTCATTAATCCCTTTTTCCTGGACAAAGGTGAAGCGGATACCGGTATCCTCGATTTCATAGAGAAAGCCGGAGGTATGCCCGGTTTCAGGATCACCGAAAATGAAGATAATGCCGCCGTTGTAGGTTTTCCGGAGCTCCCGGGAGAGAAATAGTGAGAAATCGACTGTACCGGTGGGAGCGGCCCCTTCAGGTATTACCTCCGGTACCAGCCTCCGGAAATTATCCCAGCGGAACCGGGGATATTCATCGAACGTGATAGTGCCGTAAGCTGTACTTGAAAAAACCGTTCCCAGCATGAGGAACTGATCGTACAGCTCTTTCCTTCGTTCCCCTTCCCCTGCCAGAATTTTTCTTATATCCTGATTAAACAGGATAAAGGTTTCACTGAATCGTTTCTCCTCGCTGGAGTACACCAGTTCCAGCCTCTGCTGATTGATAAATATAATTTCAACAGGTGTTCCGACAATTCTGTATGCGTTATTTCCCATGGATACGATATCCGTATACTGCAGCGATTCTTTATGTTCCGGTAAAAACAGCTCCATCCGTCGTTCCTCAGGATACAGGAACAGCCCATACTCCGGGCGGAATGATTTGAGATCTATACGGTTTGTTTTCACCATCCGGCTGAAGTAGTCTGGTCTCCAGGCATACGAAACCAGAGATTCAATGTAAGGATCGTTTTTCGCAATTGCGGTCTGTACCGATTCGTCGTTCATATCGAAAACTTTCAGTGAGACACTGAAAGTATATCCATTGATCCCATCTTCGGTCAGTACCTTATACCAGTATCCTTCCAGGTTTCCCGCTTCTTCCTTTTCCCCTTGACGGCCGAGTATCTTGATGACCTGGTTTTTTCGGAGTTTATACACCCGCTGTCCCGATGCCGACGGTTCGTCCCTCACTGGAAGACCGTCCCGTTCCACGTACGCGAGAAAAGGAGCGAATGCCTTATATTGATCTGCAAACGCAACGGCAACATTTCTTTTTTTAAAGAATGCGACCCGTTGATCAGGCAGTTCGAATCCCTGTTTTATATCAATACCCTGGACAGTGTATGTTTCGTTCATCCTGGATTCAGAGACGATCTGTACAACGGATCCGCTGGGAAGGACCTCCTCATCGATTGACCATAAAAGGACCCCATATCCCAATCGGTTTCCCCCGCAAGCGGTTACAATCCACAGTGCTGCTACAGCCAGTACAAAGAAGCGTAAAACTCTAAACACTCTGTTCCTCCATAGGTCCCTATAATGGCCAAATTCTTCCACTTCAGTCAATCCGGATAAAACGGGGAAACCGGATATACCGGTTCCCCGGGGAACAAATTTTGTGTAAGATATGGATCCGCATGCCGGACAAGGAGCAACCATGAAAGATCTGGACAGAATTTTTAAAGAGATAGATAACAGTACTGAAGATATCATCAGCCTGCAGACGATGCTCACTGCTGAACCTGCACTTTCACCGGAAAATGGAGGACAGGGTGAGTATGCTAAAGCACGGGTCCTTACACAGTGGTTGGAGAAGAATGAGTTCACGGATATCCGGGTAATCGATGTACCGGATAAAAGGGTCGAGACCGGTGTCCGCCCGAATATCATTGCAGCGGTTGAGGGTCAAGATTCAAGCCGGACCTGCTGGATCATGTCTCATCTCGATATCGTGCCGCCGGGAGAGAAGAGTTTATGGAAAAACGATCCTTATTCCGTTGTGGAAAAGGACGGGAAACTCTTTGGCCGGGGTGTGGAGGACAATCAGCAGGGAGTCGTTGCCTCGGTTATGGCAGCCCGGGCATTTTTGAAAACCGGCATCACGCCGAAGCATCCTCTTAAGCTGCTCTTTGTGGCCGATGAAGAAACCGGTTCTGATTTTGGTATTAAATACCTTATCAAAGAATCCCGGCTCTTTGATAAGGACGACTGGTTTCTCATTCCCGACGGCGGGCGGAGTGATGGAACCATGCTGGAAGTAGCGGAAAAGAGCATACTATGGATCAAATTTCATACCCAGGGTGTTCAGTGCCATGCTTCCATGCCGGAACAGGGAGTCAACGCATTTCTGGCAGGATCGGATCTTGTACTTCGGCTCTCTTCTCTTAAGGAAACATACGATGGGGATGATCCTATTTTCGATCCCCCGGTTTCCACGTTCATGCCTACACGAAAAGATGCCAATGTTCCGAATATTAATACCATTCCCGGGGACGATGTGTTTTTCATGGACATGAGGATCCTTCCCTCCTACGATGTGGAGAGAGTACTGAAGGATATCCGGAGAATGTGTGATGCGGTGGAAAACCGTTACGGGGTTACCATTTCCTTCGATATCATCCAGAAAGTGGAGTCTGTTCCCACACCGGCGGATGCCCCCCTGGTAATTTCTCTGCAGAAAGCAATAGATCATGTGTACCGGGTTTCCGCCCGGCCCGTGGGGATCGGCGGCGGTACTGTCGGTGCATTCTTAAGAAACGAGGGTCTGGAGACAGTTGTGTGGAGCCGGATAGATGAGACAGCCCATATGCCGAATGAGTACTCCATACTGGATAATCTGAGGGGTGATGCCAAGGTAATGGCTGTTCTTGCCCTGGATCCTTAAGGAAGGTCGCACACAACGAGAACTCTGCCCTGGACCAGGAGAGACCTGTTGTGATCCGAGTAGAGAATCTTGTCAGAGGCTTTTTTTGAAATCATGATATCTGTACGCTGTTCTCCGAAAATCCCTGTTCCCATGATGCGGAGAGGATACCTTCCCACTCTGGAGAGTGCCTTTATCGAATCGAAGGTGTTGGAGTAACCGAATACACCCCACTGCCTGACCATGTCCGGATCGATCATGTCTTTTGAGAGGATGAGGTTCATATCTTCATCGAACAGTTTTGGAAAGAGACAGGGATTGAGTTTTCCCCGTGTCCGCTCTCCCTGTACCTGAAAATCTCCTTTCATGTATATGACGATTCCCGTGAAATCACTGGTAGCGGCCCACTCCAGTTTCTCCGGGGTTTCAACCGGGATTTCATGGAGGGGGAGGAGGGCCAGGATATCCGGGTAGATCAGAAACCGGTATTCACTGTTATAGAATCCCAAGTCGGATGAGAAGTACGTCCGTTCCGGCCCCGCCTGTGAAGCCAGTTCTTCCAGGGCGGAAGAAAGGGAGGGAAGGGAACGAAAGAGTGTTCCGACCGTGTTGTATGAATCCAGTAGCATCGGGGTAACCGCCTGCTGCAGAGCGATGGGCAACTGTTCCCGAATCAGCATATCAGCATGGGTACGGTTTGTAAGAGGCGGTTCGTCCAGGGCACGGAGGTCCAGGGTAAAGACAAGGTCGACAGTTCCTTGTTCCCAGTCGATGGTGGCCAGGGTCTGCAGGCTCTCCTGACTGTACCCTGCACCTGCAGAGATGATAAGAAGGCACATACAGGCAAACATCCGTCTAAGGAGGGGGTGTCTCACCAGGCTACTCCTCCGGCACCTTGAGAAGGAGTCCTTCATGGATCGTGGTATCAAGACGCATCATATTTGCATCGGCAAGGTCTTCCGGGGAGATGCGGTATCTCCGGGCGATGGCCCAGAGGGTATCTCCTTTTTTCACCGTATATTTCCCGGTGAATGAGATTTCCTTTAACCGGAGACCCTGATTCCCTGTGCGTGTTTTGCCCGGGTAGGGGGACACATCATGAATTGTCGGTATCAGCACTCTCTGGCCGATCCGTAACGCTTTAGGCTGAATACCCTGATTGTACCGTTCAATCATGTCAACGGAAACCCGGTAGTGCCGTGAGAGTTCATACAGGGTATCCCCGGAACGAATCGTATACACATAAAACCTCATCAATCGATTTTCATCTGTAGACAGGACTTCTTTTACAGCATCGGAATAAACATCGGGAACCTTCAGGAAATAGTTGGAATCCCCGGGAGGCGTTACCGGGTAGTTCAGTTCGGCGTTGCCTGCTTTCAGAATATCCAGGGGAATTGCCGCAGCTGATGCCAGGAGACGGATATCGAGTGCTCTTTCGAGAGGAATCCGCACCCATTTATAGGAGGTGTCCCATTCGGGTTCGAGTCCGTACCTGCCGGGATAGCTGCAGATACCGGCAATAGCCAGGAATTTCGGAATGTAATGTGCTGTTTCAGAAGGCAAGTACCCTCCCTCGATGAGTTCCCAGTAATCCCGGATGCCTGTTTTTTCGATGGTTCGCCTTACCTTACCAAGACCGCAGTTATACGCTGCCAGGGCGAGGTACCAGTCGCCTAGATACGAATAATTGTATGCCAGTTTCTGCAGAGAAGCTTCGGTGGATTTCCAGAAGTCCCGCCGTTCGTCAACCCATTCGTTTACGGACATACCGTATGGAGAGATGCTGTTGAGCATGAACTGCCATAGCCCGGCCGCCCCTGACCTGGATACCGCCTTGATGTAATAGGCTGATTCAACGATAGGGAGAAAAAGGAGTTCACGGGGCATGTCGTAGTATTCGATTCTGGAGATGATGAAGTCTTTGTACGGTTGAGCCCTCCGGAGAACAGTACCCAGATAGGCGCGTCCCTCCTCGGTGGTGTGTTTCCTGAAATAGTAGGTGATGAGATCATGGGCGGGAGGTTCCAGGGTATAGGTCTGTATTCCCTTGTGGGACTGCTCCGGCAGGAGAGCGCTCCGGGGAATATCACCTTTTTCGGGAGCAGAGAGAGGGTGCAGAATCCCGGTTTCCGGCAGCAGATGCTCTCCCCACAGGACCACCGGTTCCGGGGCAAAAAACGAGAAAACCAGGAGTACTGTACAGAAAAAACGAGCCATCCGTGGGTCAGCTTTTTTGAGCACCCGCAAAGGGTTTCTCACCGAAATAGATCCCGGCCCACTCCCACTGTCCGTGTTTATCCGGGTCCGGTGGGAAATAGATCTTCCTGAAATAGAGATACCAGGTTTTTATTCTGTATGACCAGCCTGTCGTTTTCAGATAGGCTTCCTGATCATTCGAATCATTATCCAGGTCGGGGAGACACCAGACCTGGGACCCAAGGAACTGACCCAGATTGGCGATAAACTCATCTTCTGATTTAAAGGATTCCCCCTGCTCCCAGGACATTGTAAAAAAATTAACCTTGGCTTTATACCGTTTGAGCTGTTGTATATTCCGGGAGTGTATGGAATACCGGATCCGGGAAACCAGTTCATCCAGTGATTCCATGGTCCATTCTTTACCGTCATAATTGTAAAAGTCTACCATGGATTTTACTTCCTTCCATGCATCGGGTTCTCCGGGAATTTGGGTCTTCGGGTAATTCAGGAAGTTATTGTATGCCTGGATCGAGAGTTCCCACTCTCCGAGTTTTTCATACGTTTTAGCCAGCCAGTAATAGGTAGAGCCTTTATCAATTTCTTCACCGTACCGGGAGATAAGTTCTTTGTAGTAGGTTACCCGAAGTTCAGGTTCATCGGTGAGCTTTATCAGGTCATTCAAGCAGAGGTAATGTATCGATTTACCCCGAACGAGAAGATCAGGATAGTTTTTCAGGATCCTTTCATAATAGTGCACGGCAATGGGGAAGGCTTCATCTTCCATGTAATTCTTAGCAACTAGAAACAGATAGTAAGCATTGAAAGGGTCTTCCGGATGTCGTTCTACATAGGTTGTTAGAAAAAGGTTCAACAGCGCGCTGCGGGCTGATGCATGAAGAATCTTGCTGATCTGCTGGATGATGATGAATTTACTCTCACTCTTTGTATTTTCGTCGTTCATGATGGAAATGAGATTACGAAGTTCTTTTTTTTCCTCTTTCGACCCCACTAAATAATAAGAACTTTCTTCATTACAACCTGAAAAAATAATTAAAAAAAGGATAAGGAGAAGGAATCCCGGGATAAAACGCCGCTTATTCATAGTGAAGCACATAGTAGCACACCTGCTTGCAGTAGGCAAGTTGAGACTGATTTGTTACACTACCCGCCTGGAGGAGACATGGATGTGAAGATCAACAGGGTGGGAAACGCCTTGCGCGTACCGGATTGCCCTGTTATTCCCTATATCGAGGGTGACGGGATCGGACCGGACATATGGGCGGCAGCTGTGCATGTCTTTGCCTCTGCAGTACACATATCATACGGGGACACCAGGAAAGTCACCTGGAAAGAACTCTTAGCAGGAGAAAAAGCATATAAGAAAACGGGAGAATGGCTTCCCGGAAAAACTTTGGAGATGTTCAGGGAATACATGGTAGGCATCAAGGGCCCTCTCACCACCCCTGTGGGCGGTGGCTTTAGAAGCCTCAATGTAGCCTTAAGGCAGCAACTCGATCTGTATGTCTGCCAGAGACCGGTCAAACACTATCCCGGTATTCCCTCCCCGGTCAAGAACCCGGAACATGTGGATATGGTAGTGTTCCGGGAAAATACGGAGGATGTATACGCAGGCTACGAAACGGAGAAAGGGGACGACAAGACAAAAAAGCTCATCTCCTTCCTGAGAAGTGAATTTGGATGGGAAGTGAGGAAGGACTCCGGGGTGGGGATAAAACCGATCAGTGTTACCGGTACGGAACAGCTTGTACGGGCAGCAATAGAGTATGCCCTCAATCATAACCGGCGCAGTGTTACCCTTGTGCACAAGGGTAACATCATGAAGTTTACCGAAGGTGCGTTCCGGGAATGGGGCTACAACCTGGCAAAAAAAGAGTATCCTGACCGTACCTATACCTGGGATGACGAGCCGAAAGTGAAGGATGGAAAAATACTGGTAAAGGATGTTATCGCCGATGCTTTTTTGCAGCAGATCCTCACCAGACCGAAAGAATATGATATTATAGCAACGATGAATCTTAATGGAGATTATATTTCTGATGCTCTTGCGGCACAGGTCGGTGGAATCGGGATTGCACCAGGGGCGAATATCAATTATAAAACCGGTCATGCCGTGTTCGAAGCTACCCACGGGACTGCACCGAAGTATGCGGGACAGAATAAAGCCAATCCCAGTTCCCTTATTCTCTCCGGCAAGATGATGTTTGATTACCTGGGATGGACCGAAGCGGCAGATTGTATAGAGCGTGGGATCTCCGGCGCACTCCGGAAAAACCGGGTCACCTATGATTTCGCGCGTCTTATGGAAGGAGCGGAAGAAGTCTCTACAAGTGATTTCGGACAGTGTATCATTGATAATATGGAAGGTTGAATGGGAGATTCCAGAGAAAAAAAATCACCCGGCGTACGTCTCGTCTTCGGCTCCGTTCTGCTCCTCATCGGTACACTCCTTTTACTGAAGACCACGGGACATATCCCCTCTTTCGGTTCCCTGTGGCCGGTTTTGCTCATCCTTATCGGTTTACTTTTCCTGTTCTATTCCGGGACAGGAGTAAAATCCCAGAGATATGTCTTTCTCGGGATGATTCTTCTCCTTATCGGGGTTTTTTATCTTTTGCTGAACACGGTTATCTCTGTGATGGATATGAAAAAACTGTGGCCGGTGTTCATGACCATTATTGGTGTGTCCATGATTCCTTACGGTCTTGCTAAATCAGGCCATGGGAGAATAGTCCTCATCGTACCCGGGGGCTTCCTCACCGCTCTCTCCCTGGTATTCCTGGTATTCAGTCTTGGAATGACGGATGTCAGGTTTTCCCTGTTCGTCATCCGTTGGTGGCCGTGTATTCTTATTGTTTTTGGGATCCTGTTTCTCGTTTCCCATTTCAGGAAAAAAAAGCGGACAAGAAATCAAATCTCATGAACACTCGTCAATGGTCGTTTTTTCTTCTCCCTCTCTGGATCTTATTCGTGACAGGGTGTGCAACAAAGGGACCGGGAAATTCAACCGCGTCTTCTCCCATGGAAATCAATTCCTATATCATATCGGAAGCACGTAAACGCATAACAATCGCTGCACCCGCTGAAATGGATGAGGGTGTAAGACTTATCATCCGGTCCCAGACAGTCAATTCAAAAGCGGGAAGGGACCTCCTGTTCGTCGCTTCAAAGCTCTATGGAACCCTCTACCCTCTGTACGAGAAACCTGATTTTACCGCCATACCTCCCGAGGGAAGCGTATTCCCCAACCTTTTTAACATGATTGAAAAGGGCATCTACCCGGACATCTCGGGAGCAAACACATCTTTTCTGTCATTTCTGCTGTCACCCCTGGCTGCACTCTTTACCGACGACCGGGAAACCCTGGCCCGAAGTGAAGAAGCCTGCGAAAGGGCGGCTGCTATGGACCCGAAATCGGTCATTCCTCCTTTTGTCCTGGGTGCCATTGCGGAGCGCCGTGGGGATGCAGACCGGGCCCTTGGCTACTTCAGCACTGTCATGGCAATGGATCGTTCCTGCTATCCTGCTCTCCTTGCGGTTGCCAGGCTGAAGATCAGCCGGGGTGATTACCAGGAGGGATTCCTTCTTCTGCAGGAGATCGAGGGACAGTATGGAGGTAACCCGGAAATATTCAGGCTTTTGGCTGAAGTCTACCTCGCCCGGGGAGAACTGAAGAGCGCCTATGATTATACCGACAAAGGACTCGCATTAGAGGAGAATATGGATCTCTTTTTCCTCCGTGCCAGGGTTCTGCTGATGATGGGGGATTATACCAAGTCCCTTCAGATGCTCCGGATTGTAGAACGGAAAAAGCCCCCGTTTCCGGAATTCTATGTGGTGAAGGCGGCTGCGCTGGAACCGACAGATTCCGGGAGGGCAAAAGAAACTGTGGAATACGGGCTCACCCTGTTTCCGGATAATCCGCAGCTGCTCACACTCTACGGGGATTTCCTTATCAGTACCGGTGACGAAAACCGGGGAATTCGTATCCTTCAGGACCTGTACTCCCGGTACCCTGGTGATCACGAGGTTGCCTCCAGGCTGGTGAGAGTGTATCTGGAACGGGGTGAACTCCGGAATGCCGCTGATATCCTTCAGGATATGGATATCCAGGAAATTTCCTACGATTTGCTGGCTTACGGATACAAGGTTTACGATCAGCTGAAAGATAAAGCCGAAACCCTCCGTTATGCGGAAACGATGTACAGAAGAAACAATTCAGATCCCTCTTTCGTATTTCCTTATATCGAACAACTGATAGAGAGGAACGACAGTGCCGATGCCCAAAAAATCATCAAAGATGAGCTGGAAAAAACCGGGGACAGCAGGGTAAGGAGCCGTCTCCTGTACCTGGAAGCCAGCCTTAAGGACAGTGCGGAAGAACAGGTCCCCCTTTTGCAGGAGGCTTTGTTCGAAAATCTTCACAATCTGGAGGCTCTGGAACTCCTGGCGGATATTTATGCTGACCAGGGAGATTACCGGAAGGCATACCGCTATATAAAGCAGGCTGCTGCCCTGGATCCGGAGGACAGCAGTTTATCTGCAAAGGAAATTATTTTCCGGGACCGGATTCGGTGAATTGATATTCTTGGGGAATCCATTATACTTACTATTTAGTCCGTGAAACTAATCCGTGAAACCGGGAAAGGAGTTACCAATGAAACGGCTCTTTCTGCTCACCATGTTCATGGTCCTTGTTTTGTCCTCTGCTGCGGCAGAAAAGGTCCTGACCGTACCCTTTTCTCAGCAGATGAGGGCTTACAGCTGTGGACAAAATAGTTTCCGTATGGTCATGGGGTACTGGGGCACCAGCCTTACGAAGGCCCGAATTTTCAGAATAACAGGGTATAATGCCACGAACTCAAAAATCATGCAGAAGATGGTGGAAAAACACTTTCTGGACTTCACCTTCCAGCCGGTTGACAAGAGTATCAACGGCGTCATCGCTGCTATCGATGAAAACAAACCGATCATGGTGGAGGTGAATGCCGGCTACCTCCCGTATCTTGATTACGGCGCGTCAGCCGGTCATTACATCGTGGTCTTAGGATACGATCGGGACAGGCAGGTGGTCTTCTTAAGGGATCCGAACAGTTACTATGTCGAAGAAATGTCGTACAGCGACCTGGAAAGGGCCTGGAGTGATAAAAAATACAGAGCGTTTACCATTTACCGGACCGACGGGGTTTTCGTGTCTCCTGAAAACGTTGTTCATTTTTCGGACAAGGCACAACCCTTTGGCGCGGAAAAAGAGAAAAAAACCACACCCCTGTATGTTCTGTTCATTCCGACAGTATACGCGATGTTTAACACATCCGAGGACGGTTTCAGGAATTCAACATTCAAAGATAACTGGCGTTACACGATTAAACTCCAGGGAATCTCCTTTGGGCATCTCACCCTGGAAAAATCACCCTGGGTGTTTCAGGAAACCGGGTATTATGGTTTCGGTGCCAACCTGGGATTCGATCTAGGCAGGATGAAACCCCTTTTCGGCAATACAGAGACACTTTCACCCGGTGTGTTCCGTTTCCTCAAGGCAAGGACCCTTTCTGTCCGTACCTTTAATTCCATTAAACCGATACCGGCACTTACACAGAAATCACCCGTCGTGGAAATCTCCGGCTACGCCAGTGTCCTGGAGCAGCCTGCCGTATATGAAGATGTTTCCGGGAGTGACGGTAATCCCCTGGCCCTTTCAAATATCCTGGGGGGGAGGTTGACCGTCAGGTATGGTCTCAACCAGACCCTGGGGTATCTTGCGGCAGCCGGGTCCCTGACTTCAGTGCTCCTGTCTCACGGTGGAAACGAGTTCAGGGTACGTGTGCCCGGCGGAGATGCCGTTCTTGGTCCCCTGGAGATGAGTTTTCAGTATTATACCAATAACACCGGCAGCGGTCCGGATATCAGGATCCTCGCCTATTCAGGAGCGTTGAATCTTTCCCTGCCCCGGCTTTCCGGAGGGATATACACGTACCTTAGTTTTTTGGGTCTCTTTCAGCTCTATTATCAGTTCAGCCACCAGGAGATGAGTTATACAGATGATTCTCTTTCCTTTTCTTCCTTCGATACTATTCATCACATCGAGCTGCCCATGTCGGTAAAGTTCTTTGACCTGGTATATGGTTTTGATTTTTTCTACCCGCAAAAAGGAGAGGGGTTGTCCGGGTTTTCCACGGGCACCAGGCTTTTGTTCAACCAATTCCTTCCGTTCTTTCAGCTGCAGATTGGATACAAGTACGACTGGAGAAGGGATACAGGGCACAATCATACCGTGCACATCGGGTTCTATGCAGGTCTCTGGTAGAATCGGGCTGGAACGAACAGGACGGTTGTGTGTATCCGTCATCATCCTGTTCATGTATGTATCCCTGCCGGTGCCCGGTGAAGAGATCCATAAGGATTTCGATCCGGTTTCCTTTCTCGGTTTGAACCCCGTGGAACTCGGGGTACGCTTTGGAATGCCCCAGGAAGTATTTACCTTTCGCGGAGACGAATCCCGGGAGGACAATGTAGTATTCTACTATCCCGGGCATATCTATTTTTTCTTTTTTGAAAACAGGGTGTGGCAGGTAAGGATGGATCGCAGGTTCGAAGGTTCTGTGGTGAACCTGACTATGGGTATGGCTGAGGATGAAGCGGAAAGGAACTTCGGCAAACCCTTATACAAAGATGAAAGAAGCTCCCTGTTCCGGATATCCCACCAGAGTTACCCTGTTAAAGTGAGGCTCTTTTTCAAAGATGGAAAACTGAATGACTGTTATGTATACCGGGGGGATTATTGAGAAGCCGGGTGTGTCTCTGCCTCACAGCGCCGACTGTGGAGGAAAATCTCTCTATCGTTGATAAATACCGCGGTTATGCGGATCTCGTCGAGTTCAGGGTGGACAAATTGAATCCCCGGGAGTATCCCCATGCCCTCCGGCTGCCGTCACTTTTGGAAGGTCTTCCCGCCATTCTCACAGTAAGACGTAAGGAGGACGGCGGCGGTTTTACCGGTTCAGAAGCAGAGCGGCTGCAGAAGCTTCATGCATGCATTCCCCATGGCTTCAGGTATGTAGATCTGGAAGCCGATGTCCGGGATGAAGGAATCCTGAAGTCGGCACATGAAAAGGGGGTAAGGGTAATACGATCCTTTCATGATTTTCAGGGCGTTCCCGACGATCTTCCTGAACGTATTCGCAGTCTGCCCCGGTCTGCCGATGAAATTCCCAAAGCAGCGTTGTTTCCCCGGTCGATAAAAGATTTGATCCGTCTGATCAATGGGTCGGGGGCAGTGAAAGGGGACAAAATCATCCTTGGAATGGGAGAGTTCGGCTTTCCTACCAGGGTCCTGGCGGCAAAGCTGGGGGGGTATCTTTCCTTCACCTCTGAAAAGAGGATAAACGCTGCACCGGGGCAAGTGGATCCTGAAACGCTTATAAACGTGTACCGCTTCCGGGAAATTGACGGGTATACCGCTCTCTTCGGAATCATAGGGAATCCGGTACTCCATACCAGGTCACCGGGGATTCACAATCCGGCTTTCGGAAAACTGGGTCTAAACTGTGTATATGTGCCGTTTCACACCGATTCTCTGGAACATTTCAGAGAACTTACAGATCTTCTGGATGTCAAAGGTTTCTCAGTGACCATCCCTTTCAAAGAGCGCATCATTCCCTTTCTCTCGGAAAAAGGTGAAGAAATCGACCACATTGGTTCCTGCAACACGGTAACGGTTACATCCGCCGGGTGGCAGGGGAGAAATTTCGATTACATCGGGTTCCTTAAGCCCCTGCAGAAGGAACTGGGTCATAAAGGGAAGGCCTGTTCCCGGGCAACGGTAATAGGAGCCGGAGGAGCTTCCCGGGCGGTTGTGTATGCCCTGCGCAAACTGGGAATGGAGGTCCTTATTGTAAACAGGACACCCGAGCGGGCTAAACGAACGGCGGAGCAGTTAGGCTGCTCCTGGGCACCCTTGTCCGGGGATTCCCACAGCCGGATTTCCGGGTATGCCGATATCATTGTCCAGACAACAAGCGTTGGAATGCATCCCGACGTTGACGGTGATCCCCTGGCGGGATATCATTTTACCGGATCGGAGATAGTCTACGATCTGGTGTACACCCCGAACGTAACAAAGATGATGAAAAGGGCCGGGGAAGCAGGCTGCACCGTAATCGGCGGCCTGGAGATGCTCCTGGAGCAGGCATACTGTCAGTTTGAAACGTTTACCGGACGGAAGTATCCCGGGTTGGATTAGGGAGCGAAGAGGGAGCGTTTCAGTTTTCGCACCAGGTTCAATTTTCGAACCTTCAGCTCGATCATTCCCTGTTCCGGCAGCTTATACCCTGTCACATACAGTTCATCGTTCCGTTTTATCATGTCTTCAGGTTTTAACAGCAGTTTTTCAGGGGAACCATCCGCGGTTCTCTGGATGACTTCCAGCAGGTCCTGGCTTTTGTCCAATGTCTGTTCTATAAGCCTGATCTTACCGATGTAATCAAGCCCCTTTGCCTCTTTCGTTCCCGAGGGTGTGTTCCTGTGCTTCAGCTGCTCTTCCGTAAGAATAAGGCGTTTGTTGATGCGGGCCTTAAGTTCCTCCTGGTCAGCTTCAGGAACAGCCATGGATTCGACGATAGAAATCATCCTCTTCGCATGTTCTTCCCAGGAGTGTAATCTCCGTGGCAGCCCCGGGAATCCGGATTTCAAAAGTTCAGCCGTTGTTTCCCCGGTTAGAACCGTTGCCTCTGAAGAGAAGTCAGGGATGAGTACACTCATGTTCGGTGAAGAAGGATCTTCCCTTTCAGCTTCCTTAAGGTCCGGGACCGCCACTCCCGCCTTTTCCAGCGTCTTCCGCCATTTGTTCTCTTCCTTCGGGTCGAATAAAAATACACCTGGAGCGAGCTTTGCTACCAGCCATTGCCTGATACCAGGTGAGTGTTCTACCAGGTGTTCCGCTTCCCCGGTTACTTTGATGACCGTGCCCTGGTAGACCCGGACAGAATCATACTCCTGCTGCCACCTGTTCAGGGTGAAGAGAATGTTCTGCGGGATCATGTTGCCCAGAAGGGATTCAAACCGATTTTTCAGATCTTCAAGGGTGAACCCTTCAGAAAGATACCGTTTCACGCTTTCTTTTTTCAACTCGTATATCGAAACCTGGTCGTACTTCCGGATTTCTCCTGCCAAAGCTACGAACAGACCCTCCCTCATACTCACGTCGTGAGGAAGGGATATATCGAAGTTTGCCTGTAAGAGCGGTTTTTTTCGGTGAACTCCTTCTTCCCTGAACAGCTCCGGATGCTTCACCAGCATTTCCGGCTGATCCTCTGAAGGGACGAATAGTTCCAGGGCGAGGAGGGTATGCAGGATCCCCTGCTGTGTTTCTTTTAAAAGTCCTTTCCTGATGCAGGCAAAGGCGACACCTCTTTCCAGCGTATTCGTGGTAATCCCCCTGTCACCGGGGAAAAAGGCAAGTATGCTGAACAGTGTTTCAGCGATGCTGCAGATTTCGAGATAATCCGGCTCCCTGTTCAAGACGTTCACAACGATATGGGCCCAGAGATAGGGCCATACCCGTTTTCCGGTCATGTCTGCCAGGGAAAGCCAGGCCCCGGA
Organism: Spirochaetota bacterium; assembly: GCA_024274705.1. Lineage (GTDB taxonomy): Bacteria > Spirochaetota > Spirochaetia > SPDA01 > JAJSAL01 > JAJSAL01. The sequence continues at coordinate 23,875 of JAJSAL010000009.1, read as the reverse complement.
ATCACAGTAGAACCCTGATTGTCCGAACCTGCATAGCCGGGAACTGAAGAGAAGGGACACCGCCAGATCCAGCCTGCGTCCAAGAGGGGTTTCTTTCCCCAGCTGGGGGAACACGTTGAGTATTTTCGCATATCCCTTTTTTGATATCCTGCCGTTTCCCTTACAAATGTCACGATTCCCGCGGAAAAATGAAACCAGGGCGAGGAGGAGAGCGTCGTTCAGCCATGGATGGGGCCTCGCCTTGTATGGTACCGGCAGGGTTGTAAAAAGGGTGTTTATCCCGATAATCCCCTCCCTGATCAGCTGTTCCGTCAGGGGAGTTTCGTTGATTTCCGGTTCATCAGGATTCTGCGTTATATAGATGAGGAGCCGTTCTTCCAGGTTGAGAAGGTGGTGATGGATGTCGAGGTACGACCGTTCGGATTCGAAGAACTGAAACAGTTCCTCCTCCTTGGGAGAAGGCAGCAGATGGACAAGCATGAGTAATTCTGCATCCCTGGAATCTATGGACAGGGCGATCGTTTCCATTATTTCCGCTTTCAGGAAAAACGAAACCATCCTGCTGATAAGATCATGCTTGTTGAAGGGTGTCTTTATATCGCCAAGATAATTGCGTACAACGGTAAAAAATGCCTTATCGCTTAAGGTGATGAGTATCTGCTCCCACCGGGAAAATACCTGGTTGTTTCGTTTTCTTCCCATCGGGTAAAGCATAGGCGTTTTACTGCAATACGGCAAGGGAGTGCATTGACGGATACTGTCCAACGTCTACCTGGCGTCGAAAGAACCTTTCGAAGAATAACCTGTATATTCCTCTCCGCTGAAATCCCGGGTGCTCCATAATTCGATATGGTACTTGTAACCCTGCTCGGTAAGGAATTTTTGTCTGTTGGCACCGAAGTCTTCTTCCACGGTGTAATGAGAAATGATCGAATAGAAACATGAATTCCGCTTTTTAGGACGAAGCAGCCTGCCTAAGCGCTGGGCTTCTTCCTGTCTGGAACCGAATGTTCCTGACACCTGTACCGCTACCGACGCATCCGGAAGATCGATAGCGAAGTTCGCAACCTTGGATACAACGATGATGTGTTCCTTCCCTTCCCTGAAGCGGCGGTAGATCTTTTCCCGTTCGATATGAGGGGTTTTCCCGGTAATGAGGGGGACCTTGAAATAGGCGGCAATGATCTGCAGCTGGTCCAGATACTGCCCGATAACCAGGATCGGTTCATCAGGATGATTCTCTATCAGCTGTTCCGCCACATCCACCTTGTAGGGGTTTTCCGCTGCAATGCGGAATTTTTTCCGTTTACCGGCACTGGCATAGGGAACTTTGAGGGATTCCGGCAAGGGCACCCTTATTTCGTAACAGTCGGCCTCTGCTATCCATCCTTTCGCTTCCAGTTCCTTCCAGGGCACATCGTACCGTTTTGGTCCGATCAGGGCGAACACATCCCCCTCTTTACCGTCTTCCCGTACCAGGGTAGCTGTCAGACCAAGTCTGCGGACAGCCTGGATCTCTGCGGTGACCCGGAATACCGGCGCCGGCAGCAGGTGTACTTCATCATAGATGATGAGACCCCAGCGGTTTTCCCGGAACAGCTGGAAGTGGGGATGTTCTCCGGTTTTCCGGTTTCTCCATGTGAGTATCTGGTACGTTGCAATGGTTACCGGTTTTATCTCCTTTCTGTCCCCTGTATACTCTCCTATCGCATCACGGGACAGGCTGGTCTTGTCTTCCAGTTCCTCCATCCACTGGTGTACCGCCGCAACATTGGCGGTAAGGATAAGAGTGCTGGTCTGCAGCAGATCCATCACCCGCATACCAACGATGGTTTTACCGGCGCCGCAGGGAAGAACGATAACACCGAAACCCGGAAATACACCGGCAGCTTCTTCCTGATACTTTCGGACCAGAAAAAGCCCCCCCTTTTTTGTCCGTTCTCTCATGTGTAATGTAAGGGGCGACCCGGGGGTAAGGGGAATCACGTCATCCACAGGATAGCCTGTTTTCATCAGTTCCTGCTTAATCGTGCCACGGTGAAAAATTGAAAGTCTGAATCCCCGGTCTTCGGGATCAAGGAATTGTGTCAGAGTTTTCCTGGAAAGAATTTCTTCATAAACGTGTTTCTCCGGAACTTCCAGAAAGTAGGTATCCGGGTCGTCTGTTTCGGTCAGGATAATTTTACCAAAACGGGATGATATATCCCGAATCGAATAGAGTACATGTTCCGGAACCGGGTATCGGGACCACCGGTCCAGCTGGCGTTCGATTTTAGCCGTGGTAAGACCTGCAGAAGCAGCGTTCCAGAGGGAGAGAGGTGTTATCCTGTAGGTGTGCATGTGTTCCAGAGATTTTTCCAGTTCCGCGTAGAGGGCGATGTCCGCCCGGCAGAGATCACTGTCAGGTTCGTGGACATCCAGCAGCAGGGAGAGATCGCTCTGTACGATAAGAGGCTTTGACATGGCTGAATTATCCCTATAGTTTTCCCGCCTCAAGGAGTTCTGTCATATCTTCGAAGGGCACGGGTTTTGAAAAATAGAAGCCCTGAAAGAGGTTGCAGTTTCTCTCTTTAAGGTACTGAAAATGCTCCCCGGTCTCGACACCTTCTGCAACAACGGTCAGACCAAGGCTTTCCCCCAGGGTGACTATCGAATTGATGATTTTTTTATTTGTCTCCCGGGATAAATTGATAACAAAGGATCTGTCTATTTTCAGGTCGTTTACCGGGAACCGGGACAGGTACCCGAAAGAAGAGTATCCCGTACCGAAATCATCGATTGCTATTTTTATCCCTGGATTGCTGCTGGTAATATCATTCATCTTATCTATCGCTGATTCGGGATTGTTCATGACGCACGTTTCTGTCAGTTCCAGTTTCAGTTTCCCAGAGTTAACACCCAGCTTTTTAACGACTTCCTGGATGACATTGCCCAGGTCTCCCTGTTCCAGCTGTCTGGCTGAGATGTTCACGGCCAGGTGCAGATGACCGAAGCCGCTGTCCTGCCATATCTTGAGATGACGGCATGCTGTTTCCAGCACCCACCTTCCGATAGGAAGGATCAGTCCTGTGTCTTCTGCAATGGAGATAAATTTTTTCGGGGGGATCATCCCTTCCTTATCATGGAACCAGCGTATGAGGGCTTCAACTCCGAGAATTTCCCGTTCCGCGTTCAGTATGGGCTGATAGTATACAGAAAAGTTTTTTGTTCCCAGAGATTTACGCAGACCTTCTTCCAGCATCAACCGCTCGATAGCCATGTTGTTCATGTCATTGGTGAAAAAAACATATTTGTTCCCCAATTCTTTTGCTTTATACATGGCGGAATCTGCATTACGGAGCAGGGTCGTCCTGTCCTTGCCGTCCTGAGGAATCATTACAATCCCTATGCTGACACCCATATTGATGTGGGTAATCGATCCGTACCCGTCGATGTTGAACGGTTCGAGGATCCTGCTGATGATGCGCCTGGCCACGATGGCAGCGTCTTCGATCTTGTTGATGTAGGGAAGGAGAAGGGTGAATTCGTCTCCACCGAGTCGGAAAATGTCTTCTACCTGTATCCTGTACACTTGGTCGTTTTTCCTTAAGGAATTCATAAGCCGTTTTGCGCACTCTTTGAGGATTGCATCTCCCATTTCGTGACCAAGACTGTCATTTACCTTTTTGAATCCGTCCAGATCCAGAAAGAGAAGGGCGCCTTTTCGATCCGGTTGGCGCTCAATCTCCGCCAGGAGCTGGTCCAGGCTTTCCACCAGGCGGTCCCTGTTGCCAAGGGTCGTCAGTTTGTCGTGGTACGCCAGGTATTTCAGGCGACGCTCCGATTTTTTACGGGAAGCGATATCCCGGATAATACAGGTCAGTCTCCTGGTATTCTGACTCCCCTTGGAATTGCCGAAGGAAATTTCCAGAGGGATAAGGTCGCCGTTCTTGTTCCGTCCCAGCACTTCCAGGGAATTTTTCAAACCTGTGTCCGCCCGGTGTGTATCATCGATGTAGAAATACTTTTCGAATTGTTTTTCATATTTCGAATATCTGGACCGGGGGAACAGAATCCCGACGTTGTTGTTTTCGATTTCCAGACTGTCGTATCCGAAAACCCGCTGCACGGCACTGTTGGCAAAGGTGATATTGAAATCACTGTTGATCTGTACGATTGCATCCGTCGCCGTCTCGGCGAGTATCTGATAATTTTCCCTGCTGGTAAGGAGTTGATTTTCTATTTCCTTCCTGTATGAAACGTCCTTAATGTTGATGAAAAACGTTTGCGGTTCCCCAGGATCCTCTTTAACCGTGAATTGGAGAGGTATTTCAAAATCTTTCTTATGGATCCCGTTGATTTTCAGCAGATCGTCGCTTTCGGCCAGCCCTTTAAATCCGTTGTTGAGCAAAAAATGAAGATGTTCGGGGACAAAATCTTTCAGGTTCCGCCGAAGTATCTCATGGGCATCGTATCCGGTTATGTCGAGGAAGGATGTTTCCGCAGACAGGATGATACCTTCCCGGTCCACTTTGATTCTGCCGTCTATCCTGTCCTTTTCGGTATCCGGAAGTGACGGTTCGTCATGACCCCTGATGATCCGGTGTATACGTTCACTGATATCATCTATTGAATCTTCTATCGAGAATATACGTTGGTTGAAAAGGGAGACATCGATATTTTTAATTTATGAGTTCCATTGTAGACCTTTCTCTTTTTTTTTCAAGTATAATCCAAGTATTGCAGATATTAGAGTATTTTCTTGAAATTAATGTCCCATGCGCTATACTTGTTATAGTGATATTGTTTAAGGAGCATAAGATGAAAAGAGTTATTATTGTCCTTATACTGGTGATTGCTGTTGTCGGTTTTGCCGGGGCCCAGGAGGATAACCTCGACCTTGCAAAATTTAAACCCGCTTTCCAGGCGTTTGCGGAAGGTATCGCGAATACTCTGCCCATGGCTTCCACTATCGGACTCCAATGGTCCGATGCGTATATCCGGAAGCTTCCTCATTTCGGCATCGGCCTTTCCTTAGGAGCGGCAATGATGCCGGTAACGGCTTTCGATGCAGTGTTTGCCGGGCTCGGGGTATCGGACATGCCCAGTCTGAGCAGCATCCTTCCCGCCGGTACCTCCCTGGCAGCTGCCGGGCTCCCTTTCCCGGGATACTCGGCGGACATCCGCCTGGGCGGCATCAGGCGTCCCCTCGACCTGGGATTCAAGATAGGATTCATTCCTGCAAAACTGAGGACGAAGTTGAGTTTCGTCCTTCCTCCCGGATGGGAAGTGGATTACCTCCTGGTGGGAGGCGATCTACGGTATGCCCTTATCGAACAGAACCGGAGGCTCAAGCCGAACCTCTCCGTAGGTATAGGGTATAATTTTCTCCGTGGGGGGATCAGTATGCCCGTCCCCTTAGGGGATGCCGGGGGTACGCAAATCCTGACCGCGCCCGACAAAGACAACCCCCTTGTAACAAAAGACTATACGATCACCATGGAAGATCCGATGATGAAGTTCAACTGGCAGTCCCACGTCATCGATCTTAAAGCCCAGCTCAGTAAACGTCTTTTGTTCATCGTTACTCCTTACGTGGGTATCGGAGCTTCGTATGCACGTTCGAGAGCCGGAGGCGGTCTGGATACATCGCTCCTGATGGATGGGGAAGCGCTGCAGCAGGATACGATCAATGATATCAAGGATGGACTGGCAGCAGCGGGAAAAGATGCCCCGGACCTTTCGGCAGATGGTATTCTTGTTGAAACCGCCGTAAACGGATGGGCGTTGAGGGGATTCGGAGGGTTGTCTGTGAATATTTTCTTTCTGAAAGTGGACGCATCGATCATGTACAACCTGGTAAGCAAAAGTCTGGGGTTGAATGCCAACGTACGCATCCAGTTCTAGGAACGAAAAGGAACCTGTGCCAATGTTTCCGGCCGGCGGCACATTGTCCCGCCTGCCGGTTTTATTACACTGAATATGCTTTTTTACTTTTTCGGATTCTCTGCCGTGACGCCCGGATTTCGTCTCCATATTCTTTAATCATGGAGGATATTCTGTACCTTAAGGTGGAAAAGCCGAATTCTTTTCGGGCAATCAGGAAGTTCTTTTCTACGATCTCTTTTGTTTCCGCCGGGTGGGTCAGGATATAGTACATCTCGTCTACCGCCCGCTCAGGTATGATGAGATGACCCTCATCATCGTAGGTGTCACGGATTTCGATGTTATCCAACCGCATGATTTTTATGTCCGTTTTATAAACGAGATAGGTGGTGGTTACTACCGGTACTTTCGCGGCGAAAGCCTCCAGGAGAGCGTTTCCGAACCCCTCCCACACCGGGAGATAGAGCACCATGTCCGCATTGGCAAGCACATCCCTGCTGGTATACAGTTTATCCCCTTTTTCATTTGAACCGCGGGTAGATGCTACACGGTGTGAAATCAGATGAAGCGATATTTCCAGGTCCGCGGCCTTCTCCCGGATCTGATCGATATAGTTCTCGTCCGGTTCATCCCCCTGGTAGAGGGAAATGATGAAGTGTACACGTTTCTTCAAGTCAGGATACTTCCGGAGCAGCTTCCCTGTCAGGGAAAGAGAATCTTCGATTCTTTTTCTGCGGACGATCCTGGTGGGTTGAACCAGAAGTATATCATCATCCCTGAAACCCAGGTCAGACCTGAAGTCTGAATTATACGAGTCCAGTACAACGGGACTGTCAAAATCTTCACAGTTGGGGATGATAAGGGGATGAACCCTTTTAAGACTCTTGAGTATATGGGAGGCATACGAGGAGAGGACCACGTGTTCCAGCCCGGGATCTGCTGGGGGCATAATCCTGCTTAAAAGCCCCTCTATATAGTTGCTGCTGAACCGGCTTCGTTCCCACCAGAAATCATGGTGGTGGAAGATGGTAGCAACCCGTTTTTCCGTAGAGAGTTTGTACACCGCCATACCACCGATAAGGGTCATGGGAAGAGCATTGGTGTTCTCCGCAATGATTACATCGATATCACGTTCCTGGATCTGCTCGAAGAGAAGGTTTGCAGTTTCCGTTCCTTCCACCTGCAGATTGTGAAGAACATTCTTCCGGTCCCTGGATCCAAGAATTCTGGGATGTTTAAGCAGATACGGGAATACCAGATGTTCATACTGCTTTTGAGAGGGCGTATCGAAACCGATCTGCTTAAGCATGAGCTGATTCGATTCAGGAATACTTTGAAGGGGAGAAGTGTATTTTCCGGAAATGGTGACGATTTCATGCCCCATTTCACTGAGGATGCGGATCCACTTGTCCACCTCCAGTGACACACCATCTACGTCACCTAGTTTACCGCTTACAATACCAATTCTGAAAGTATGATTATTGTTGCCGCTATTCATATATTTCAGGAGAAGAGGGGACCCATCTTTCCTTTCCACCTTGGATTTTTCGAGGACATATTCTCCCGGTATAACGGTCCGGAAAGTTCGGTGGGAATACCGAGCATGTTGAAAATATAGCTGGAAATCCACCTTTCTAAAAGGAGAACCACCATTTTATGACGAAGCCTTCCCTGCATATCCCTATTCAGGATCTGGGGGATTGTATTGGTCGTAACGATTTCATCGATGGCAGGGTCATTCAGGTTGATTCGTCCTTCCTGACTCGAATAGAAGTGAGTGACAAAAAAAACAACTTTTCCGGGCTTGGCTTTCTTAAGGAATTTACAGCATTCGAGGATCGTCTTGCCTGTTCTCACCATATCGTCTATGACGACTACATCTTTGCCGGTTATATCGTCTAACGTAACTGACGATTCCGGAGAGAGTCTGACACTTACCTCCCGTTCCCCCCTCCTTTCCTTGTCGATAATAAGCAGGGGAGTGTCTTTGTTCCGGAACGCCCGCTGTACTTCCCGGGCAAACGGGATTGCTCCCTTGTCCGGAGCACACAGAATTATTTCACCATTGCTCACAATGTCTGAATCCTGCATGTACCCTGCATAGACTTCAGCCGGCTGCAGGTTGTGGAAATAACCGGAAAAGCGGTCCATGAACATGTTCATGACGGAGCAGGAATGGTTATGCACGGTAACGACTTCATCTATACCTGATTTCAGAAGGAGGTCCGCATAGAGCCTGGCGGAAAAGGGCTGACCGTCAAATTTTTTAAAATCCGCGATGTCCCGTTTGAATCCCGGTACACCATGCTCCGGCCGGGGACCCCTGTCCTGGGCACTGTAGTAGAGGTCCGGTTCGAGGAGGATCACCCTGTCAGCCCCATTGTCCTTGGCAGCCCGGGCGATGAGAAAATTCCGCATTGCAAGATCGTTCCTGGTGTACAATCCCATGGAATTGCTCACGATCAGGACCTTTTTCCCTTCCAGCTGCCGCCCGATCTTATCGAAATTGCTCTCATCGACGATAAACCGGGGACAGAACTCGGAATTGAGAAAATTCTTTAAAGAGATCAGGTCGGAATAATCCACCTGTTGATTCATATGTTGAAGCATATCCTCAACATACGGGTTATCGGCTATACAGCCTACAATTATCAGATCATCCACTTCATTTCCTTCAGCTGCGAAGAGCTTCCTGGTATTTGAAAAGATCCACCACCACGATACAGGCCATAGCCTCCACCACTGGAACGATCCTTGGACAGATACACGGGTCGTGCCTTCCTTGGGTTCGAATGTTCCTGGCCTCACCGGAAGTATCGATGGTTTTCTGGGGTACCGATATCGAGGACGTCGGCTTTACAGCAACACGGAACACGATGTCCTGACCTGTGGAAATACCTCCGATGATGCCTCCTGCGTTATTGGAAAGAAAACCAGATTCATCCATCCAGTCGTTATGCTCGCTCCCGGTCATATCTGCTGCGCCGAATCCTGCACCGAATTCAATTCCTTTTACACTGCCGATGGAAAGGACGGCATGGGCTAAAAGGGCGTCCAGTTTGTCGAAAACAGGTTCACCGATGCCCGCCGGAACCCCCCGGACCCGGCACTCCACAATTCCCCCGCAGCTTTCCCCTTTTTCCGCGAGTTTTTCCACAACCTTCTCCATTTCCGCTGCTGCTTCCAGGTCCGCCGCCCGGAGGGGGTTCTTTTCAATTACCCTCTCGTCTATGGATCTGCATGCTATGTTTCCCGCCCGGAGGGTATATGCAACGACCGAAACGCCTTCTCTTTCGAGGAGGATGCGTGCGATTGAACCGGCGGCAACCCGTGCCGCTGTCTCTCTACCGGAGGCTCTGCCGCTTCCGCGGAAATCCCGGATACCGTACTTCTTTTCGTAGGTAAAATCCGCATGTCCCGGCCGGTAAAGATCTTTTATCGGATCGTATGCTCCGGGTTCCATGTCCTTACTGTAAATTACCATGGCAATCGGGGTCCCGGTGGAGGTCCCCTGGAATACCCCGGACAGGATGTGTACGGTATCGGATTCCTTCCGCTGGGTTGTAACCGCGGATTGCCCCGGTTTTCTCTGGTCTAAGTGTTGCTGAATATCTTCCTTCCTGATGGGGATCCCCGGAGTGACGCCGTCCACGATGACCCCTAGAGCATCACCATGAGATTCTCCAAAGGTGGTAATTCTGAAACAGGTACCGAAACTGCTACCTGGCAATGCCTTCTCCCTTTAAAGTAGTTATAAGGAGTGAAAACGATTCTTTCAACCCCAGACCGGTACAGTCTACCACATAGTCGGCGATAGATGCGTATCCTTCTGTCCTCTGTTTGAACAGTTCCAGAAATCGTCCATATGGATCCGGTCCTTCGAGAAACGGAGGGATACCTCTCCGGGCTATGCGCTTAAAAAGTTCTTCCGGCTGTGCAGTCAGTACTACTTTGCATCCTGCGTTCCTTAACGTTTCCAGTGCATCCGGATTCGAAATGATACCTCCCCCCAGAGCTGCTGTAATTGCCGGACCTTTCCTGATACAGGTTGAAAGCCTGGCCGCTCCGGCACCTTCCAGGGCCTGAAAGTATTCCCTTCCGTGGGTTGCATAGATGGTTCGACATGTTGCATCCACCGCTGCAGGAACCTTCTCGCGGTAGATCGACACGATGATATCGTCCAGGTCGTAAAACTGTCTGCGTAAAGTTTCCGCCAGTTTTTTTCCGAGAGTGGTTTTACCGGTGTGTTTCATCCCCATGAGGAGAATGGAGGGCATCATATGAGCTTCACCGTTCTCCGGGCCTTACATGGTTATACTGTGCCGTTTGAGGGCGGACCAGTTGATCCGTATTCCAGCGGACCCGGTTGTTGGGGGCCCTTGCATGGAGAAAATCGGAAAAACTGTCCGCTCCGATAAAGAAATAGGGCCGCAAGTCCTCCCCCGGGACGACGGGCTCCTGAAACCGGCTGTCGAAACGGAAGCTGACGCCGAGTCCCACCGGGACCGGGCCGGACAGGGAAGACCCTATTCGGAAAACCAGTTCCAGTCCCGTGTAGATATCCCGGTACGGGGTGACAAACGGGGCTGTAACGTCCCATCCGCCGATGGTTTCAACATGGAAGCCCCCCCCGATCCCCTGGAGGTTAAGACCGAGAAAGAGGGGAGCGTCCAGGAGCGCGAAGGTCATGTTATAGTCGAAAGCGCCTACGTAGGTACCCCGGTCACCCTGCCACACATCGGTAAACAATCCCCGGGGGCTCACCGAGGAAGGCCCGTATCCTGATACACTGGAGAAACCCGCTTTTGCACCGAACTTGATCTGATGATGCCGGAAGAACGATGGTACACCCAGGACCATTTCACCCCGGGCTATGATGCCGTCCTGAAGAAATCGTGGAGCTGAAAGGGGGAGGTCAGCCGAGATGGAGCCTGCGATAATGAACGGGGAGTAAAGGTCATAGGCGGAACCCTTTCGTTTATGAAGCCCTCCTATCCCGGTGTAAATGAATACCTGTGTCGAGGTCGCCAGGCCGGCACCCTGAACAGCGTCGATAACCGAGAACGGTGAATCCCGGTACAGCGCAAGGAGGTGCTGGATGCCAAAGGAGAGCAGCAACGTATCGGAAAAGCCGAAGAGCGAACGGTCTATGAGAGAAATCCGGTTTTCGGCCTGATGGCGCATCAGCTCAAATGCAAATCCCTCCTGTTCCAGGTAGGCATGGCTGAAGGTGTATCCCCACACCAGTGGGCCGGTAACAGCTTTAAGGGAAAGAAAAACTCCAGGCTGCAGAAGGTCGAACCGTGAAGTTACAGCCGCAGACCAGTTCCAGGCACCCCGAAACGACCATCCTGAGAAAAAGAGTCCTGCCCCGGCATGGACCGGGAAAGGTTCTATGGTGTTAACGTAGAACGGTACGGGAAGCCATAGAAAGGGTTTCGGAACATCACGATACCTGCTTTCCTCCTGGATATTCCCTTTGTTTCCGCCGGTTTCCTGTACCCGGAAAGGCTCCCCCCGGGGTTCGGCAGGAGAAAACGGCTGTGGGGCATAGGATTTCCTTTCTATCGTGTAACCTTTCGAACGGTACGAAGAATAGAATACGTTTTCCCGGAATACCACTCCATAGTACGCTCCAACCGGATCTTCAACCAGGATTACCGGTTCGGAACCTTCTATGTTTTTCCGGTAAAGGAGGAGGTCCCCTGTCCTGTCTGAACTGAAGATGAGGGAGGTAGTGTCGATGAATCTGGGGAAATACTCACTGTAGAGGTCCGGACCGTAAAGGGGCCGGGCGGTCCGGTCCGGATTATCGATATCGATAAGCCATATATCCTGTGTTCCCCCGGTATTGAGTACAAACGCGGCAGTGGAGTTGTCAGGCGAAATGACCGGATGAAAAACAAGCCCTTTCTATGTCTGAAACAGCACCTCTGCCGCTCCTGTGGAAAGGTCCACTTCGACGAGTCGGGACCATGTCCCGTACCCCTGGACGGCGATGAGCCGGTTTCCGTCAGGAGAAAGAGCAGGCTGGTACAGGTGCAGTCCCCGGGTAAGTACCTCCGGTTTTGAACGGCCCGGGGGGAGTATGTAGAGGTCCGATGTACGTTTCGGGTCAAGTGATGTTCTGTCATCCTGTTTCATGGCGGCAAATACCAAGGTGGCGTCGTCTGCGAGGGAAAAAGAAAACGGGTCTGTCAGGGGGGTACGCAGAACGATGGTCTCCTGCCTGGTATCCGGGTCTATTTCGACAAGGGCGGAAGCATCGTGGAGGGTATTCCGGTATGCGTACAAACGGTTTCCCGAGATGACCGGGCCGTAGTAATTGCCGAAATCATCAGGACTGAACAGGTCCCCTTCCGGTATATTACGGTACCGTTCATATTTTCGATAGAGGTCGAGTTTCATTTCTTCGAATACCCTCTCGAAGGGCTGGCCTAAGACCTTTCTTATAATGCGCTTCAAACCAAAAAAAGGAAACCTCACGAATGTACGTATCAGTGAGGGAATACTGTCAAAACCGTACCGGTTGATGATGTGATTTATCAACAGATAGCCCGCAACATACGTCCTTCCCCGGGGAGGAAATGACGAAGAATACCCTGCCCTGGAAGGAGAAAAAAGGGAACCTTCCAGAACAGGAGCCCGGTAGATCATTTCGAAAAACGGACTGCTTCCCCTGCCGCCCCGGGTATACATGGTTTCCGCATTGATTGGAAGGCCTTCCATGAACCAATCAGGAAGAAATACGGTATGCCAGGGTTCGACGGCACTTCCGAACACCCCGGCCAGTCTGAAAAAGATGCCCCCCTGCCAGCGGAAATGCACGTAATGGGTAAGCTCATGGGCCAGGAGAATACGAAGCCAGCTTTCACTTCCTGCACCAAAGAGAAAATCTTTCGGCGGCGTTATATAGAGGACGATATGTGCCGGAGGGGCAGAGGTGTAGGCGTTGGCATAGTCATATCCGCTCTTAAGTATACAGTGGACCCGCCCTTTCGGTTCGGATCCGAGAAACCCGGTAACTTCAGTGTATATTTCCTCACAGAATGTGAGGAGTTCTTCCACTGAAGACCGCTGCTGTTCCTGATAGATGAAGACAAAATGTTCGGTAGATGTTTTCAACCACTTTCCGGAATTCTCTCCATAAACCCAGACAGGCCCCAGGATTATCAACAGTACCGTGAGTATCGATCGTTTCAACATGTTCCCTGCACTCTCATGATCTTCGAAGATACCACATCAGACAGCATTGTGATAATACGCCTGTCAGGGTAATAGTTCGTATTTTAAAAAAGTGCTCATACCCGGGGATCCGGCTGAGCCGTTATCAGGCCGTTTCCATCCGGATGTTGATAATATCCAACAGGGGGATGGGAACGGCTAATTCATATCCCTGTGCATAATCCACACCTAAGGCTTCGCATTTCTCCTTTATCTCCTTGTTCCGGACGAATTCCGCAATGGTGCGTACTCCCATGATGTGTCCCAGGGTGTTCATAGCCTCTACCATTGCACTGTTGACCGAGTTCTCGTCCATATCCTTGATAAAGGAACCGTCGATTTTCAGGAAATCTATAGGCATGTTTTTCAGGTAGTTAAACGAGGAGAAACCGCTCCCAAAGTCATCCAGGGCAAAAGTACATCCCAGATCTTTCAGGTTCTGGATAAATCTGCCAGCGGTTGACATATTGCTGATTGCCGCGGTCTCTGTAATTTCGAAGCAGATCCATTCAGGATCTACATTATGCTCTTTGAAACTCTGGTGGATAAAATCGAGAAACGTTTCATCCGTAATAGACTGGCTTGACAAGTTGATGCTGAAAAGGAAGCGCGTTTCCTTACCGCAGTTCCGGTAAGAAATAGATTTATACCGCTCCAGGGTATGGCCCAGTACCCAGCGGTCGATTCGAGGCATGAGGTTGTATTTTTCCGCTGCCGGGATGAATTGAGAGGGGGAAATGATATTCTCTTCTTCATCAATCATACGGATGAGAATTTCATATTTCTCCGAACTGTTTGTACTCTCTAAGAGGGGTACGATTTTCTGTGCAAAGAGGACAAACCGGTTCTCTTCCAGGGCTTTTGTAAGTTTCGAGACCCATTCCATTTCCCCTCTTCGCTTGAGAAAGAGAGTGTTCGAATACTCGTACACCTTGATCCGCCGTCCCCCTTCGTCTTTTGCCAGGGAACAGGCGTCGTCTGCAGCTGCAAGTACAGTATGAATATCATCATTTTCCGTATCGATCATCACCAGGCCAATACTGCTGTTTATGGTGTAACCCTGATTTCCCCACTCCATTTTTGTTTCTGCAAGACGTATATGGAGGCGCCGGGCAATCGTTTTCGCCTGCTCCGAGTTCGAATCCCTCAAAAGGATTCCGAACTCATCCCCCCCCAATCTGGCACAAATATCGCTTCCCCGGATAACGGACTTGATGATTTTTGTTGTTTCCAGGAGAAGCTGGTCCCCTGCCTCGTGGCCTGCGGTATCGTTGACCAGTTTGAACTGGTCCAGGTCGAGGTAAAGGAGCGCATGTTGTTCCATGTCCTCCTGAGTGGATTCGATGAGTTCCGTTAGGGTAAAGGAAAATGCTGTCCTGTTGACCAGCCCGGTAAGGGCGTCGTGGCTTGCCTGATAGTTGATCGTGTCCGAAAGCTGCCGTTTTTCAGTGATGTCCCGGAGGGCGATTACCTGACCGTCAATCCTGTTGTCTCTGTCCCTGATAATCGAAATACTTCCCTCTACGGGAATGGCAACTCCTTCTCTGTTCATCAGGAAAGAGTCTTTGATCGCGGTCTGGGCCGCGTTCTGATCGGAATTAATATCAGGAAAAGTAAAGGGTTCCCGGGTTTTTTCAGCATGTACCGGTAATACTTCGTAGAGGGGGTGTCCCACCGCATCCTCTTCCGTCCATCCGGTTATGATTTCTGCCACAGGGTTCATAAAGGTGATATTCCGGTCGCAATTTGTTGCGATGATCCCGTCGCCGATAGAATGGAGAATCGCGGAAGACCATCGTTCCTGCATTTTCAGCTTTCTGTCGATCTTGTGTTTATATAGAGCGATATCGATGGTCGTGTTGAGTTCTTTTTCCTTGAACGGCTTCAGAATGTACCCGAAGGGCTCTGCTTCTTTTGCCCGCTCCAGTGTACGTTCGTCTGCATAAGCTGTGAGGAAGATAACCGGTATGTGATACCGCCTTCCGATGATTTTCGCAGCTTCGATGCCGTCCATATCACCGGAGAGCATAATATCCATGAGGATGATATCCGGAGAAAACTCTTCTACCAGTTCTACCGCCTGTTTCCCTGTTGTGGCAAGACCGACCACCTGGTAGTCGAATTTTTCCAGCCGTTTCTGGAGATCCAGGGCAATTATCTTTTCGTCTTCTACGATAAGAAGCTTTTCTCTAAGCATTTGGAATAGTTGCTCCCCTCCCAGAATTCATATACTGACAATTGTAAGAATATTGTTACTGAATTTCAATAACAAAAAGGGAAAATTATCGATAAAAGTGCTAATTTAGTAAATAACTCTAACCTGGATCAAAGTACGGCAACAGGAACAATTGATGTTTCATAGGGCCGTTAATTCGGATATACTGGGTGCCGTACGAGGGATGAGCAACAATATTGAAAAACCAGGGCAATTCATCAACTCCTTAAGCCACCAGGAGCTTGTAAGCCGTAAATACCCCCGGAATGAGGATTTACGGGGGTATTATTTCCGGGATACAACGGCAATCATCCATTCGTACCCCTTCCGTCGTCTGAAAAATAAGACCCAGGTGTTTTTCTCGCCGAAGAATGATCATATCTGTACCCGGATCGAGCATGTGATGCATGTTGCGACTATTTCCGCCGCCATATGCAGGGCCTTAGGTCTCGACGCGGACCTGGCCTGGGCGATCAGCCTTGGCCACGATCTGGGACACACACCCTTCGGCCATCTGGGAGAGCAGATCATCGAAAAGATTCGCCCGGGAGGGAGAGGGTTTGCCCACGAGATCTATTCCCTCAGGGTTGTGGATCATCTTATCGGGTACGGCCGGGGTTTGAACCTGACCTATGCGGTGCGTGATGGAATCGTGAATCACTGCGGTGAGAAATTTGAACAGCAGGCCAGACCGGATTTCAGGAAAAAAGACCTTGAATCTATTGACCGGAGAGACAGGTACCCCTCTACCTGGGAAGGGATCGTGGTCCGCATGTCTGATAAAATCGCGTATCTCGGCAGGGACTTAGAAGATGCAATTCAGCTGAAACTGATAACAAAAGAGATGATTCCGGACAGGGCCGCTGTAACCCTGGGAAGGAGCAACAGCGAAATTATCGATTCCCTGGTCCGGGACCTAACAACGTGGTCTCCGGAACACGGGGCGATCGGGTTCTCGGAAGAGGCGTACAAAGCAATCATCGAGCTGAAAGAATTCAACTACCGGGAAATCTACAACAATCCCCTGCTCTCTAATTATCATGAGTATTTTGAAAGGATTCTTGGTACACTCTACGGATATCTTGACTTGATATTCCATCGACATGAATTCGATATAGAGGGCTATAAGAGTGAAAACAACATGCTGGCCGTCCGCTTCGGCGATTACCTTATGAAAATGAAGAATTTTTATGAATCAGTGGACAGAGGGTTTCACAACCTGGTCCTCGACTATGTAGCCGGCATGACCGACGATTTCGCCATCGATTGTATCACGGAAATCATGATTCCCATGAAATTCGAAACCCAGTTCGACGATCTTCTCCTGGGCTGACTTCCCCTGTTGAAGCACTCTGTACTACCCGGGGTAGCCGCAGATCATCTTTTGAAATACATATTATTGATGTATTCCTCCTGAAATACCGGAGAGGAGGAGAGTTCAATATATGTTGCCAGTTTCACAATCCGGTCACAGTCGAGGAGACAGTTTTCCGAAATGGAGGACATGATAGCCCCGGTTCCGGCTGCATTCCCAATGACTTTTATCTTGTTCTCCATACGTTCCGGTATCAACCCGATTTGTACAGCGCTTTCCTTATCAATATAGCTTCCAAAACCGCCTGCCAGGTAAACCGTAACGATGTCGTCTTCCGTCCTGCCGGTGTGCTTCATCAGGGTCCGGATACCCGCTGCAATCGAAGCCTTGGCAAGCTGAATTTCCCGGACATCTTTCTGAGTCAGGATAATAGGCTCCCCGTTTTTTGTCTCTCCTTCGGGCGCCAGTACAAAAGCGTAACCGGATTCATCTTCGATGATACGGTCTGCAAGGGGGATATGAAGCTCCCTGCACTCTTCACTGCTCAGGAACCGGCCGGTTTCATCCACTATCCCGTTTTGTATAAGGATGGCAAGGGCATCCACGATACCGGATCCGCAGATACCCAGAGGACGATGGTTGTCGATGGTAGTGTATGAAATTCCGGTTTTCCCAGTTGTTACCGTATTGATAGCTCCTGAAATGCCGCCCACGCCGCATCGTATGTGGGCCCCTTCAAAAGCGGGTCCTGCTGCGGTAGAGCAGCACACCAGCCCTTTATTGTTCCCTAACACGATTTCGCCGTTAGTACCTATATCGATAAGGAGACTCAGGTTCTCCTGCCCTGCTAATCCGCTGGCAAGGGTGCCTGCAACGATATCTGCCCCGACATATGCTGAAATACCGGGGAGTATGTAAGCATAGCCCGATTTTGAAATTTCGATACCCAGTTCCCTGGCAGGTACCACGATCCGGTCCTTTATGACCGGAATGAACGGCGTTAATGCAATGTATTTTGGCGGGAGGCCTGCAGCGAGGTGCACCATAGTGGTGTTTCCCGCGAGTACGATGCTGTAGATGTTTTCGACAGCTATTCCGTTTCGTTCGGCAAGATCCCAGATCATTTCGTTGAGCTGGGTGATTATCCTCTTCTGCAGATGTTCCAGACCTTCACTTTTCTGCATGGTGTGGTTTATCCGGGATATTACATCCTGCCCAAAGGATTTCTGTGAATTGAGCCCTGAAACAGCACCGATTTGTGCCCCGGAATAGAGATCGAGGAGATAAACTACGACGGTAGTTGTTCCTATATCAACAGCTACTCCATAATTTGCATTTGTGGTGTCCCCGGGTTCCACTTTGATGATATAGCTTTTATTGTGAGCGGCGGTTACCTTGAAATCATGCTCTCTGAGTGTTTCCGGAAGATTGTATAGTTCCTGCAGGGGCATGCGAAAACCCTTGATATTCAGGGCGTCCCGTACCCGGCTGAAGTCGTCTCTCTGGTCTTCGAGGTCCGGTTTTTCAAGGGTCAAGTACTGTTTTCGAATACTGGGAAGAAGATCTACATCGAATTCTACTCCATCTTCGAGGATCGTTGCCTTGGATATGTTCGTTTCAATTTCCACCTCTATATCCGATACAACAGGAGTCATACACGCCAGCCGGTATCCTCTTTCTATTTCTTTTGGGGTAAGTTTTTCCGTTTCCTTCTGTGTAAGGGGCGGCAGGTCCTTTCCGGAAACCAGGATTTTGCATTTTCCGCATAAACCCTTCCCGCCGCAGGGGGTATCGATAAAGGCGGTCTGCTCTTTCGTAAGCGATTCCAGAAGGATACTTCCGGGACTACAGAATACTTCTGCCGTTTTACCGATGTAGTTGACCGTTATTGTACATTCCTGACTCACTGTGTGCTCCTCAATGTGGTCTCACCTTACAAGATAGTATATTCTGTATATTCTGCATAATCAATCATTACTGTGATAAACGCTACCTGATATGTACTAACTCTCTTGACTTAATGCACATATGTTCATTATAATATATAAAAGGGTTATACCAGAGGTTGAGTTATGTCAAGACCTAAAA
This sequence comes from Spirochaetota bacterium, assembly GCA_024274705.1. Lineage (GTDB taxonomy): Bacteria > Spirochaetota > Spirochaetia > SPDA01 > JAJSAL01 > JAJSAL01. The sequence goes on along the minus strand of JAJSAL010000009.1, from coordinate 5,168 downwards.
AGGAAAGGAGTGTAAAGCAGCCGCCTCTTTATTCATCATTTAAGCCAACGGGGATTATGAAGAGTCACCTCCAGCAGATTAACCTCTCTCTTGATGAGTATGAGGCGGTGAGGTTGGCTGATTACCTGCAGATGGAGCATGAAGAGGCCTCGATAGAGATGGAGATTTCACGATCTACTTTTACCAGGCTCCTGGAAAAGGCTCGTAAAAAGGTTTCGGCCTTTCTTATAGAGGGAAAAGAACTCTATATCGAGGGCGGTTGTATCCACTTCAGGGGCAATATTATTCGATGTGTAAGTTGTGGTCATATGTTCAATATTGGATTCAAAGATGAACTGAACTTGTGTCCGAATTGCGGATCGGAAAACCTGCTGGATATGGCAGGCGGATACGGACATGGCAGGTGCTGCCAGCAGTATGACCGAATAACCAGAAGGAGTTAGAAATGCCAAGAAAAGACGGAACAGGACCCGATGGAATGGGAGCGGGAGCGGGAACAGGAACAGGAAGAGGAATGGGAAAAGGTTCTACCGGCGGTGGCGGCCGCGGCCGCGGCAGGAACAGTGGTGGTGCTTATGGTCCCGCGGGGATGTGTATCTGCGCGAAATGCGGTACACACCTCGATCATCAGCAGGGCGAACCGTGTACAAAACTGAAATGCCCGAATTGCGGTTAAACGATGATTCGGGAAGAGCTTTTTAACGACAGGGGAAAAGCCAAAGGATGAAAATGGCAATAGCAAGCGGTAAAGGAGGGACGGGCAAAACAACCCTCGCCACAAACCTTGCAAGCTATTTAGCTGAATCACGCTCCGTTGTGTTAGTGGATCTGGATGTGGAAGAACCGAATTCCGGTCTTTTCATAAAGGGCGAGTTAAGACACCGTGAAGACACGTTTAAAATGGTCCCTGTCTGGGACAAGAACAAGTGTACCCTCTGCGGGCTCTGCCAAAAGGTGTGTAATTTCCACTCCATTATCAAGATGGTTAATCAAATTATGGTATTCCCGGAACTCTGCCACGGCTGTTATGCCTGTTCGGAGTTATGCCCGGTCGAAGCCCTGCCGATGGCTGGCGAAAAGATGGGGGAGTTGAAGTATTTTGAAACGGACCTGTTCTCTTTTGTGGAAAGCAGGCTCGATATTGGACAGGAGCAAGCGGTACCGTTGATTGCGCAGACCATCGCCTACGTGGAGAAGAACTTCCCCATCGAGGTATTGAAAGTATACGATTCCCCGCCGGGAACATCATGCCCGGTAATCGAGGCAACGAAGGATGCCGATTTCGTCATACTGGTAACCGAACCTACCCCCTTCGGACTGCATGACCTCAAACTTGCCGTGGAGACCATGCGGGCGCTGGAAAAACGTTTTGCGGTAGTCATTAACCGGTACGGTATAGGGAATGATGATGTTCTGAGGTACTGCGAAGATGCAAACATCCCTGTTCCGGCAAAGCTGCCTAATAAGAGGCGGATTGCTGAGCTTTATTCCAGAGGTCGTTTGATTTATAAGAAAATACCGGAGGTCGAGCGGGAATTAGAAAAAATTGCCGACTATATACTCGGCATAAACGACAGAAAGAAAACATGAAAGAAATTGTCGTTATCTCCGGCAAAGGTGATACGGGAAAGACATCCATCACAGCTTCGTTTGCATATTTGGGCGGCAAAGATATTGTTACGGCGGACTGCGATGTTGATGCCGCGGATATGCACATGTTGATGAACCCCGATTTCGATTCTGTGGAAGATTTCTATAGTGGTGTTATTGCGAAAATTGATCAGGATACCTGTACCAATTGCGGTAAGTGTGCAGAGATCTGCCGGTACAATGCTATCCAGGTCATTGATGGCGCCCATACTGTTATACCCCTTGACTGCGAGGGCTGCGGGTACTGTGCCCGAGTCTGCCCGGTAGAGGCTATTGCGATGGAAGAACAGAATGTGGGGCAATGGTATATATCCACGATAAAAACCGGCGGAACAATGGTTCATGCCAGGCTTGGGATTGGCGCGGAAAATTCCGGCAAGCTGGTTGCCAGGATCAAAAATGAGGCCAAGAGAATTGCTGAGGAAACGGGTAAGGCGATTGTCCTGGTGGACGGTTCTCCCGGGATCGGCTGTCCGGTTGTTTCCTCTCTGTCGGGGGCTGACTTTGTTATCCTCGTTACCGAGCCGACGGTTGCCGGTCTTCATGACCTGAAACGTGTCCATGAACTGGTAAAAAAATTCAGTATCAAATCCGGGTGTATCATTAACAAAGCCGATTTGAATCCCGTGGTTGCTGAAGCGATAAAAGCCTTTCTTGACAAAGAGGATATTATCCACCTTACAGACCTTCCCTATGATGAAACCTTTACTAAGGCTATGACAATGGGTCAGACCATTGTTGAATATAAAGAAAGTGGGCGGATGGATGTGATAACCGGATGCTGGCGGAAAACAAAACAGATAATAGACGTATAAGGAGAAGAGAATTATGAGAATTGCATTTACAAGCAAAGGAACCGCTTCGGATTCCATGATGGATCCGCGGTTTGGAAGGACCGAATTCATTTTAATCTACGATGAAGAGAAGGATGAGTATACCCACTTTGATAACCGGGTAGTCGAAGGAGTAGCCCATGGAGCAGGCCCACAGACGGCACAAAAACTCTTTGAAATGCATCCGGATGTGCTCGTTACCGGGAATGGTCCCGGAGGCAATGCCGCTACGGCCCTGCAGCAGGCAGATTAAAAATATTTACCAGCGCAAGGCCAGATGACCGTAAAAGAAGCATATGAAGCATATAAAAGCGGAAATCTAACACAGTTTTAGTTATACTCCGTGTATCTATCGGTGGGCGCGGTAGTCGGAACAGACAGAACTATCGAAAAAAAATAAGGAGCTTCTATCATGTATACCTGTCTTTTTGGACCGGTACCATCGAGAAGATTGGGAATGTCCCTGGGGGTCGATCTTGTGCCCCATAAAGTATGCACTTTGAATTGTGTCTATTGTGAATGCGGCAGGACAACAAATCTTACCCTGGAAAGGAAGGAATATGTTCCTGCCGATGAGGTTATGGAGGAATTGAAACAATTCTTCAAAGAGAATCCACATCCGGATTTCATAACCTTCTCCGGAGCGGGAGAGCCGACGCTGAATTCAAGGATCGGGGATGTGCTCCGTTTTATTAAAACTAACTGGCCTGAGGTACCCGCTGCTGTGTTGACCAATGGGAGCCTTTTAAGTGATCCCCTTGTGAAGGAAGAGCTTCTTGCTGCCAATGTAGTGCTTCCATCACTGGATGCGGTATCGGGCAGGGCCTTTCGCAGAATTGACCGGCCTTTTCACACCCTTACCCCTGAGGATTACATCCAGGGTCTTATAGATTTTAAAAAAGAGTTCGAGGGGCAGATGTGGCTTGAAGTCATGATACTCCCCGGGTACAACGACAACGAAGAGGAACTCCGGCTGCTCAAAGAGGTTTTTTTGAGAATCAAGCCAGACAGTATCCAGATAAACACCCTCGACCGGCCGGGAACAGTGGAAGGACTGAAAGCCGCGCCCAGGAAAGAGCTGCAAAAGATAGCAGGCTTCTGGAATCTGGAAAATGTCGGGATTATTGCAGCCGCGCCGGAGCGCAAGGGTATACAATCGTACCGGCAGGATACGGAAACGGCGATTCTTGAAACCATTGCCCGTCGTCCCTGTACCCTGGATGACCTCGGGAAGATTCTTGGAATACATATTAACGAGGTGAATAAGTATCTCGGTGTTCTGGAGGATGAGGATACGATCGAAACAATTCGCCAGGACCGGGGTGTGTTCTACAAACTGAAGAAATTACACTGAAAGCCTATAGCACTTGTTTACTCTGTGAAGTGAACCGCTGCCCGATTTATGAATTCTTAAGATTTTGGGCATCTATTCTATCTTTTTCACGCCCGGTTGCAAGTTTATTGATAATAAGATTCTTCTTAGATATTACAGGAATTGCCAGTCCCTCTATCTCAATGATTTCTTTATCTTCAGATGCTTCATCATATGTTAATCCATCAATTTTTGTAATTATATCAATACGACGAGGTGCAACTCCAATTTGAAGAATAATCCCGGGACGGGCAAAATCCTCAGCAGACATATTTTTAAGAGGTGCTCCAAACTGTTCAAGAGTTTTATAGATAATTGAGGCATTTTCAGAATCTGCTTTCACAAAAATATCTATGTCAGCTGTTGCTCTTGGAAAACCGTGAATGGCTAATGCATAAGCACCAACTAACAAAAAATCAGCTTTATTTTCGAGTAATAGAGATAGCATTTCTTTGTAATCTTGATTTAACATCATATTTCCTCGTGAGTGAATAAATCTCTTCGGTAAGCTCCCAAACAAACGAAAGCAATTCGGATTTCTTTAAGTGGGCAGCTTCCTCAATATCATTCTCAGCAAATCGAGAAATAGAAACTTTTTTCCGATTTAATCTCATTTTAACTCCTTTGCCTGATTTATGATGATCCTTTTAAGCTGCGCCGGTGTCTGCTCTAATGTATTTGTTAAATGGCAATTTTCTATTTTTATCAATGCGCATAAAGGCTCTTTTTCATTTAGCCTTCCAACTATCACCCCATAATCTCCTTAGGGCCGTGATGATATAACTCCCATTACCAGTCCATATTATACTGCATTTGCGGTCAATTGAAGTAGCATAACTGATTTCCCTGTAATAGATAATAGAAAACAAAATAGCAGCAGGAGCGGTGTATAAAATGTGCGATTATCAGGATTTCAAGAGATAGGTGCGCGGTACTGCACGGATTCCGGATAATGAGATTCCTTTCTATATCCGGCGGATCAATAAATATCCCGAATTCATACGGAATAAGAACTTCTAACGTTTTATCGTAAAAAGAATGGTTTCCAAGCTGATTCACCCTCCCGATGGTCTACTATTTCTTTACTGATTAACGCTATTAAGCCTTGATGTTACACTGTAGTAATAAGTAGATTATACTATCGTCCTGTTTTATCCTGGAGTCACCATGGGTTTTTATGATGTTCTTGCCGTGTATTACGATCAGCTCTTTCCCGCAAAAGATGCAACTGTAGGATTCCTGTCATCGCACCTGAGCACACATGGCGGTACCCTCGATATCGGATGCGGTACCGGCTCGTACTGCATTGCCTT
>JAJSAL010000109.1 GCA_024274705.1 Spirochaetota bacterium | reverse complement strand
TCATCGTTATATTCCCGGACCTGAGGACTGCTCCATGGGCACAGGGGGAATCCATTCCGCTTTTGCTGTAGCTGCCCAGTGACTCTTGAACTTTGACTGATAATCTGATATATTTAATACATACAGGAGGGAACACAATGAGTGATACTTATAAGAGTCCGTTACACAAAACGGTGAGCATCAGTGATACTGATGTATGGAACGATTCATGTTCTGTGGAAGAACTCAATTACGCTATCGAGAACGGGGCAGTGGGTGCTACCACCAACCCGGTTATCGTAGGAAACGTGTTGAAAAAAGAGATGCATCTCTGGGAAGGCAGAATTCGTCAGCTGATCAGGGAGATCCCTGAAGGTTCGGAAGAAGACGTAGCCTGGAAACTCAACGAAGAAATGGCGGTTAAAGGTGCGGAGCTTCTGAAACCGGTATTCCACCGGGAAAAGGAACTGAAGGGTCGAATTTCGATCCAGACCAATGCAAAATATTACCGGAACTGGAAGCGTATGGCGGATCAGGCCGCCTATTTCCATACGTTGGCGCCGAATATCCAGGTAAAAATACCAGCTACCAACGCGGGAATAAAGGCGATCGAAGACGCGACTTACCGGGGGGTGAACATAAACGCAACGGTGTGTTTTACCGTTCCCCAGTCTCTGGTGGTTGCTGAAGCAATAGAAAAGGGTTTGAAACGGAGAGAAGCAGAAGGAAACGATACCAGCAAGATGAGCCCGGTGTGCACCATCATGGTAGGACGCCTGGACGACTGGATCAAGATCGTCGCAAACAAAGAAAATATCATCGTTAACCCGGATTATCTTGAATGGTGCGGAGTTGCAGCGTTCAAACATGCCTATTCGATCTTCAAGGAACGGGGTTACCGGGCACGTCTTCTTGCGGCGGCATACAGAAATCATTACCACTGGTCTGAATTTATCGGAGGTGATGTAATTCTCACCATTCCGTATAAGTGGCAGAAACGGTTCAATAATTCAGACATAGAAGTAAAACCGAGAATGAACAATCCGGTGGATCCGAAGATCGTGGAAGAACTGCTGGATAAGTTCGAAGATTTCCGGCGGGCTTACGAACCGGAGGGCATGACGCCGGAAGAGTTCGACAGTTACGGTTCAACGGCACGTACCCTCCGTTCCTTCATCCAGGGATATGAGAGCCTCCTCGGCACGATCCGGGATTTCATGATACCTGACCCGGACGTATAAAATCCGGTTATTCGAGACTACAGCAGCTGAATGCCCTCCCGGCTGCAGGCCTCTTCCACGCCGGCGGGCCAGGCGCTTACCTGGACCTGCCCGATGTGTTTTTTTCGTAAAAGGAGCATGCAGAGCCGGGATTGACCGATCCCGCCGCCGACGGATTGGGGCAGAGTTCCATCCACCAGCATTTTATGCCAGGGCATTTCGAGTCTCCCGGAACATCCGCGTATTTCCAGCTGTTTAACCATGGTGTCTCTGTCCACCCGGATTCCCATGGAGGATAGTTCAAACTCCCGCTTAAGGACCGGGTTCCATACGAATATATCTCCGTTTAAGCCCTTTCTGCCTTTTTCAGTAGGTGTAGTCCAGTCGTCGTAATCCGGTGCCCGTCCGTCATGGATCGTCCCGTCAGGAAGTTCCCCTCCTATGCCGATAAAGAATACCGCTTTTTTCTCGCGGCACATCCGTTTTTCCCGTTCTGCACGGTCGCTCCGGGGATACAGCTCAAGCAGTTCTTCGGTGTGGACAAAGGATATTTCCTCCGGGAGGAATGGGTCGCAACTGAATAATTCACATACAGCCTGCTCGGTCGTACGAAGTGCGGTATATATAGACCGTACCGTTTTCTTAAGGTATTCCAAGGTGCGTTCTTCCCTGGACATAACCCGTTCCCAGTCCCACTGGTCTACATAGACGGAATGAATAGATGTAGAAAGATCGTCTTCATCCGGACGAAGTGCGTTCATGTCCGTATAGATTCCCTGACCGGCGGGAACGTTGTACCGTGCAAGGGCAAGGCGTTTCCATTTTGCCAGGGACTGGACGATTTCGAAGGTTTTGTCGTTCAGGCTTTTTATCGGAAAGCTCACCGGCCGTTCGATTCCATTCAGATTATCCTGGATACCCGAATCTCTGGAAACGAACAGGGGAGCCGAAACCCGGAGAAGATTCAGTTCCTCTGCAAGAGCATCCTGAAAAGTCTGCTTAATGAAAGCGATACCCTTTTCGGTTTCGAAGATTTCCGGTGCGGGATCCTTAAGCTGTAGTGCAGTGTAGCCGCTCATAGTAGCTCCTTGTATAAAAATTTGCTGTTACTTTATTGAATTTATGCATAATTTGCAATAATATAGGTACAAAATGTGAAATATCGAAAAGAGGATGCATCATGAGTGAGACAGGGGATGTGGATAATCTGGACCGTGAAATAATGACGGTTCTGCAAGGGGACGCAAGAAAGCCCTTTCAGGAGATTGCGCGGGAGCTGAAAGTATCCGGCGGAACGGTACATGTAAGGTTCAACAAGCTGAAAGAAGGGGGAGTGATCCGGGGGTCGAGAATCGTCATCGATTACGGGAATCTCGGCTTCGATGTCCATGCTTTTATCGGAATCAACCTGCATAATGCCGGTGACTACGGTGCAGTACTGGAAAAATTAAAGGAGATGAAGGAGATAACCGAGGTACACTACACGACCGGGGGTTACAGCATGTTTATAAGGGTAATCGCGGAAAGTACCAGGGGACTGCATTCGTTTCTCACTGAAAAACTGCAGCCGTTACAGGAAATCCAGTCGACAGAGACTTTTATTTCTCTCGATATCCCGGTGCAGCGTGATGTATCTCTTGTCTAAAAAGATGGAATCCGCCTTGACAAAGTATTCCCGCCACATATACAATTACTAACTAACGGTAAGTTACTAATAATGAATTTAAGTACCCTCCCGGTAAAACGTACCGCAGACGCGGCTCTGCAGAACAGCATAAACATCTCCATCATCTTCCACTACCTGCGGGAACATGGCCCGTCCTACCGGGCGGAAATCTCGAAAGAGCTGAAGATCAGCGCTCCTGCAGTTTCCAGGGCGGTAGAGAACCTGAAAAAACACGGTTATGTCCTGGAAACCGAGAAACGGAAGACTAAGAGTGGAAGAAACGCTTCGGACATCATGGTGAACCCGGAGTTCGGGTACGTCCTGGGGATCGATCTCATCAAGGAGCGGATCCGTATAGGGCTCTTCAATTTTGCAGGCGAGATGATTATAAAGCACGAGGGATTCCGGTTTACCGAGAACACCAGAGACTTTGAAAGCGGCCTGGCCGGAGAAATTGACAGCCTTCTGTCCGCATCGGGAATCCCTGTGTCCGGGGAAAAGGCGCATCTTAAGGTGATATCCATTGGGGTCCCTGCAACGGTGGATCAGGCAACGGGGAGAGTTACCGCCACATTGTACGAAAGCCTGAAAAAACCCGGATTTACCGAATCTATCAGGAAGAAATACGGTGTACCGGTGCTCGTGGAAAACATCACCAAACTTTCCACCCTGGGAGAGCACAACTTCGGCCAGGGGAAAGAATACCGGGACATGGTATTTATCGAAGTATCCCGGGGTATAGGGGCCGGCATCATCATCGGAAATCAGCTTGTCCGCGGTGCTTTCGGGTCTGCCGGAGAAATCGGTTCTGTTATTGCAGGGAGGGCAAACCTCCGATATAAACCGGAAAGGAACAAAGGGTTCCTGGAGCATGAAGCCTCTGTAGAGAGTCTTGTGCAGAAAGCGGTTGCTGCTGTTCAGGCAAAGAAAAGCACTTGTATAGTCGACCTCGCAGGCAACAGGATAGACCGGATTACTCCGGAACTGGTGTGTGAGGCCGCCCTTGAGGGTGACAGGCTGGCAAAACAGATTATCAGGGAAATCGTGGAGCTCCTTGCACTGGGTGTTGTTAATCTTGTGCTCATACTCAATCCCGAGGTGGTTATCATCGGCGGGGATATCTGCCGTCTTCCGGGGCTTAAGGAGTTGTTCATCCAGCCCCTTTCAGATTTGGTAAGCCTTTCGGTTCCTGTGCACGTTCCTGACATCATGGTTTCGTCCCTGGGGAAGGATGCCGGGATTATCGGGGCTTCCTCCAGGGCTATCGAATCGCTCATTCTCGGGCAGTACCCCTTCAAAATGGAAGGATAGCACCGGGTTTGTGCTTGACAACCTGATGCTTCCGTTATACCCTAAGAACTAACTAACGGTAAGTAAGTTATTGCCAGGAGGAAAGAACCATCAGAGCTTACAGTAAGATTTCGAGGGAATGGTGGGACTACACGACTCTTGACGAGACGATCTTAAGTGATGCAGCCCGTCTTTCTCCGGAAGATATACTCGGACTTTCCCGGCCGGGATTTACGGTTGCATTCTACGATACCCTGGAATCATTCTATCTGGCGGAAGCCCTTGAATATGTACATGCCTGGAAGAAGGCCACCTCTGATAATCCCGCAGGTATCTGCGGTCCCATCGGACCGACGGAGCAGCTCCCCCTGGTTGCGCAGATCATAAACGATCTGGAAATTGACGTTTCCAGGGGCCATTTCTGGGGGATGGATGAGTGGTATATCGAGGGAAAAGAAGCGGGGCTTGATCATCCTTTAAGTTTCGCAAGGGCGGACTTGGAACTCTGTTTCAACAGGATCGACCCTTCCTTCCGCATGCCCGATGAAAACATCCATTTCCTCCGTGCAGGTAACATCGACGACTACTCCCAATCCTACGATCAGGTCCGGTGCCTGACCATGCAGGGCGGACAGGGGGAGGTGAAGCACTGGGCATTCAACGACCCGCTGCGAAGGGAAGGGGAATACTCGGATAATCCCCCGTCCCCGGAGGAGTACCGTAAGCTGGGAGCCAGGGTTGTGGAACTCCATCCCATGACCATTATTCAGAACGCCCGGACTTCCGGAGGCGGTGTGGTTTCCAACGTTCCCTCCAGGGCTATCACTGTGGGTCCTAAAGAGACCTGGAAGGCCGATACGGTTTCTATCTGGCAAGCGGGTATGCATGATAATCCTTTCGGAATGAGGCTCACGACACTGATGATTTCAAAAAAGATTCCTGACAGTTCTGTCCCGATGTCGCTGCTTGCGGATCACCCTGATGTGCGGTTCAATTTTTACAGGCCCGGAATCGGTCTGTGCGAAACGGAAATGCATTGATCTATGCACCCTGAAGTACTGGCTGTTGGATGTCATCCTGATGATATTGAGTTTCTCATGGCCGGGACCTTTTTTCTCCTTAAAAAGGCAGGATGTTCCCTGCACTACATCAACCTGGCGAATGGAAATTGCGGTACATCGAAACTCGGGAGGGGAACTATCAGGAGAATACGGCGGAGAGAAGCCGTAAGAGCATGTGAATATATCGGGGCGGCTTTTCACGGAAGCTTTACTTCCGACCTTGCCGTTTTCTACCGGCAGAAACTTATCCGAAAGCTGACAGCAGTGGTACGGGAGACCCGGCCGGACATCATGCTGGTCCTCTCTCCGGAAGATTATATGGAAGATCACATGAATACCGCCCGTATTTCGGTAACCGCCGCATTCTGCCGGGGTATGAAAAACTACCGGACCGTTCCAAGGAGAGAACCGTATATGAAGGATGTGGTTCTCTACCATGCAATGCCCTACGGCCTGACCGACTGGATGCACAGGAAGATAGACCCGGAGTTCCTGGTAAACATCGGCTCTGTCATCGACAGTAAAGAAGGGATGCTGGCGTGCCATTCAAGTCAAAAGGTGTGGCTCGACGAGAGCCAGGGCCATGATTCTTACCTTACTGCAATGCGGGAGATGTCCCGGAAAACCGGGGCTCTCTTTGGAAAAGAAATATACGCCGAGGGTTGGAGGCGTCATCTGTATCTCGGTTTCTCAGAGAAAGACGCTGATCCCCTGGGAGATATGCTTGAAAAGTATATCGTCCGGCCTTCGGAGTAAAGGAGGAAATGTATGAAAAGAATACGCTGTGGAGTCATCGGGCTCGGCTGGTTTGGTGAGCATCACGTAGATACGTTGAACCATCTACCCCAGGCCGAAGTGGCAGCTGTGTGTACCCGCCGGAAGGAGCGGCTTAAGGAGATAGGTGACGGGTACAATGTTCCCAAGCGATACACCGATTATCAGGAGCTCCTGGCTGACAAGGACATCGACATGGTAACCATCGTTACCCATGTTAAGGATCACCTCAAGCCCGCCCTGGATGCGCTGGCATCGGGAAAGCATGTGTTCCTGGAAAAACCCATGGCAGACAATGTGGAAGAGTGCGACCGGATTCTTGAGGCGGCGGAGCGGTCCGACGCGTGTTTCATGGTAGGCCATGTGTGCAGGTTCGGTACCGATTATGCCCTGGCAAAAGAAGAGATCGATGCCGGGAACCTGGGGACAATCATATCCATGCACGCCAGGAGGAACCTGGCAGGGTGGATTACAGAGAGTCATCTTCACAAGTTAAGCGCCCTGTTCGGTGACGGTGTTCATGATCTGGATCTGATGCTCTGGTACACCGGGGCAAAGCCGGTTTCAGTGTATGCCCAGACCCGGAATTCACGGCCTGAGCTGCCCTTCGACGATATCGGATGGGCCATGTATTCCCTGGACAACGGAGCTATCGCGGTTATAGAGAATATCTGGTGCCTTCCGGATAACGTACCCTTTGCGATCGATGCACGAATGGAAGTTATCGGAACAGAGGGCACTGTCTACATCGACAATTCCGGCTCTAACTACACGGTGATTAAAAAAGGGGGGGTACAGTACCCGCAGTCCACCTACTGGCCGAAGGTGCATGGCATCCGCCGGGGATACCTGAAAGAGGAATTCGACTATTTCCTCCGGTGTATTGCCCACGGGAAGAAGCCGGAGGTGATAACGCCGAAAGAATCGAGAGATGTTGTCCATGCTGTGCGTATGGCGGAACGGTCCGCCAGGGAGAACAAGGTCATCACTTTCTGATCATGGATATTCTCAGGTTCGATAAGGACAACTTTGTAAGAATAGCCCCTGAGCTGGGTTGCAATGTATACTCCTGGATTGCCTTGGGAAGAGAGATGCTCTACGCACCGGAAGATTTTTTAAAAAGGGGGGATCCCTTTGCAGGGGGAAATCCGGTCCTCTTTCCCTCGGTAGGGCGAACCTGGGACCGGACAGGTTCGGCTCCGGTCCCGGAGAAGTACAGGATAGCCGGTATAACTGGTTCGTTTACCATGCCCGTCCACGGCCTCGCTGCAGGGACGGAGTGGCGGAGGAAAGGGGAGCCGGGAGAAACCCCGGGTTCAAGGGCCGAATACAGTCTCGTATTATCCAGGGAGACCCGGGAACACCACTACCCCTTTGAAACTGGTATCGATCTTTCTATCCAAGTCCTGCCTGGAGAATGTGTGTTCCGTGTAACTGTTTCGAACCTGGAACAACGGCCTGTACCGTTTGCCTTCGGTTTTCACCCATTTTTCCGGGTAAGGGACAGGGCGTCTTCCAGGGTTATTCTCCCCTGTACACGGCAGGCAGTGCTCCATCCGGAGCTCCTTATTCCCCGGGGAGAAAAGGCTCTTACTCAAAGAGAGCTTCGATTTGAACCGGGGCAGACCTGGGATGCGGCATTTGAAGGGCTTGACGGACCCGAGGCGCTTCTTGTTCTTGAAGATGAACACCTGGAGATCGGTGTGAGTGTTGATACTCATTTCCGGATGTTCGTCGTGTACAGCGAACCGGATGCGCCTTTTATCTGCCTGGAACCCTGGACCGCAGGAATCGGGGGATATGAACATCTTCTGGAAGATTCCTGGAAAGATGGGAAGTATGTCCCTGTACTGGGGCCGGAAGAGACGAAAATACTGACTGTCAGGTACAGAACTGAAGAGAAGGAGTGAAATATGGAATTTGACCATGTAGGTATGCCGACGGAAGAGAAAAAAAGTAATGAAAATTGGGTGGAAGCTACCCGGGTATGGGTAACCAATCCGAAGGAGCACCCTTTTTCGGTGGAGTGGCTGCGGTATGAACCGGACAGTCCGGCACCTGGCCCCTTACGTTAACAGGCCCATATCGCGTTCCGCGTCGATAACCTGGATGATGTATCGAAGGGTATGAAGACCCTTCTCGAACCATTTGAAGTAGGGGGATTCCTGCGGGTGGGGTTCTACCAGAACGCAGACAATGCCGTGATAGAGCTTATGGAGTACTTCGGTGACGGAAACGACTGGTTCCCGGAGGGTTCCAAGTAGCAG
>JAJSAL010000108.1 GCA_024274705.1 Spirochaetota bacterium | reverse complement strand
GCACAGGGAAGGAAGTGGAGGTGGGCGCATGGAATCAAAAAAGTATGTTTATTACTATCCGGTCATTTTTTTTGTATTGATGGGAATCATAGTTATCTTTTTTTCTTCATGTAACCTGGTAACACGGGATAAAACCGGTGAACTCGCCGGAACATCGATCACCGTGAGGAACCTGCCGGCTTCGATATCCTCGATAGAACTGTCAGTATCCGGCGAGGGGATGGAGGCCATAGGGGTCACCGATATCGATCCGTCGGAAACCGGTTATACGCTGGAAGTACCAGCCGGCCCGGACAGGACTTTTGAAATACGGGTGTACCCCGGCACCGGGAACGCGGTGAAATCTTTTTTCGGGTCTGCCACAGAGAGCCTGACGGCAGGCGAGACAACCGAGGTTACCGTTTCGCTGGAAATAGAAGAAATGCGGATACTCATTCCTGATAGAGACAACTACCGGTTGGCTATGGTCGATGACATCCTGGGGAACGGGTGGAAAACTATAAAAGGAACCGATATAGGATTTTCTTCGGATTCCGACTTTTATCCTTCTGATGTCGATATCGACCAGTACGGCCGTATCTATATTGCAAATGCGGAATTCACCAATGGAGGAATCGTCAGAATCGATGATTTCAACAGCACTGGTAAGACAGCTATCTATACAGGAGCCATAACACAACTCAGTATCGATAAAACCAATAATAAAGTTGTTTTTGTCGATGCGACCAATGACCTGGTAAGAAGCTGTGATTATGACGGGAATGGAGGTGTCACCCTTGTTACTCTTTCCAGTTACTATCTCTACGGCCTGTCCCTGGATTCCGACGGTAATATCTACCTGGCAAACAGGAACCCATCGTTTAATCCCCTGGTTTCAAAATACTCACCAACAGGAACGTTTATCAAGGATTATACCGCCAACCTCTCCTCCCCTGAGGATACGGTAGTATGGGAAAATACTGTACTGGTAGCAAATAACAGCGCATCGTCGGGATATTTCCTTATCCAGCTGGATAGAGATCTCAATTACATAGCCAGTTTCGGCAATGCGGATGCTGACGGCCAAAATCCACAGCCTGTGGGTGAGTTTTTCGGGCCTACCAGGTTCCTGGCAGTATTGAACCGGAAAATCACCCTTATCGACACAACAGGTGCGTACGGCCATAGCGTAGTCTCCATGGATGATATGACCGGGACCGGCTGGGAAACCTACGGACAATCCGGCACGGGAGTAGGGGAATTCCACTTTTTCGGCTACTGTTAGGTCGTGATTAAAGTTGTCTACTATACTTCCGGTTTAGCCGGCTCCGGCAGGATCATCAAGGGCATTTCAATCGGGAATGGATTTGTACGTAACAACATACCATGTGATTACGTAGTTATAAGCAGCTGCTCTTTCGGCTGCCTGGCTGCCCCGTTTGGTTTTCACCATATCGGGATACCTTACGAGGAAGCCCGGGAACTCTCCCGGGATACATATGAGCAGTCGGTCCTGTACAATACGATCCGGAAATTGTCACCGGATATCCTCATCGTTGACCTGCAGTGGTTCTCTCTTCATCAATTCATTTCTGATTTTCCATGTAAGAAAGTGTTTCTCTGCACCAACCTGAATAAACCGTATATCCAGGATGTGTTTTTAACTATAAAACTGCCTTCAGGAACCCTCCGTTTTCTTCCTTCCCAGTATGACCTCCTCGTTGCAGCCGAACCTCTCCCACTAGACTTACCGATGAAACAGATCGACCCCCTTATCATTCGAAACAGGGATGAGATTCTATCAGAGAATGAAGCCGGTCAACGACTCGGGCTCACTACCTTTAAGAGAAATACGGGGAAGACCTGTCTTGTCGCCTTAAACGGTAAACCAGGCGATTTCGAAGAAATCAAAAAAAACTATTCCTACCTTGAGGATGTAGGATACAAGATGGTGTATTCCACGAACTACGATGGGGGATTGTTTCCAGCGGCCGATTATTTCAACGTATTCGACCTCTTGATTACAGGGGGCGGATACAACTCCTTCTGGGAATCAATTTTTTTCGAAAAGGAAACCATTTTTGTTCCTGCACCCAGACAGTTCGAGGACCAGAAAAAAAGAATAGATGATAATACAGATTATGAGTTTAAAGGTAATGGCGTGGACCAGTTGGTGGAGTTAATCATGAACCTGTAACACTCTTTCAGGAGCCGGCACAAAGGCAATCCTGCGACTGGATTCTTTCACCGATACTGCACCGGAAACGATAGTGACGCTTACTGCAGCACACACTGCTTCATTTACAGCACTTGCCATAGACCGAAAGAACGGATTTATCTATACCGCCGACTCCTCCGATCTCTATCGTTATAATCTAGATGGGTCGAATGAGTATATTTATAACGCAATAGACGGAAGTCTTTCCATTTCCAATACATACGCTTTAGCTGTCGATGAAGAAGGGATGGTGTATATCTACTGGAATCCGGAAGTGGTTATACTTTCAAAACTGGACCCTGGAGGCAACGGTTCAATCCTCGTTGATAATGGGAGTATCGGCCTGTTTCCGAGCGGTATCCTGCCGGCAGATATGGTCGTCAAAGACGGCTTCCTGTACGTGATCAATACTGATGGATCAAGTGGTTATAAGATTCTCAAGTGTGATCTGGGTCTGAACCTTGTCGGTCAATTCGGAGATTACCCGGGCAACCCTTCAAATCCCCAGCCCGGCGAATTAGCTTATCCGACAAAATTCGCAGCGGTGCTGAATCGAAAGTTTTACGTGATGGATGAAGCTGAAAGCGGAAGTCCCCCACCTGAGGACAGGGTAGTATCCTTTTCCGGTTTTTCCGTGAGTGAGTGGGAAACCTTCGGTCAGAATGGCACCGGAGGGGGTCAATTCGGGTTTTTTTACGAATACTGATATTCATACTGGTGAAAATTGTTTATTATTCAGGAGCAATAACCGGGTCCGGGCACATCATCCAAGGTATTTCCATCTATCACGCCATGGTACGATCCGGCAGTACCGCTGACTATTCACTACTCGGCAGCTCACACTTTCCGTTTTTAGCGGATGAGTTTTCCATACCCCACATTCAGATTCCGGCAGAAGATGAAACGTCCTTGTCGGCGGCGGAACGGTGCCGTAATTCAACGCTCTACAGGACAATCCGGGAGTTGGAACCGGATATCCTTATAGTCGATCTCACATGGTTTACGCTATCCCATTTCATACGGGACTTAACATGCAAAAAAATTATCTTGTTCCGCCAGCTTTCCCCTGATGGGTTTATATTTCCATTAATGGATCCTCCCCTGCAATTCGACCCCAATGATTACGATTTGGTAATCGCAACAGAACCTTTCGAGCATACCCATCCTATGGAGGAAATAAACCCGATTGTCATCAGAAACCGGAACGAAATATTTCTAAAAGAAGAGGCAAGAACAAAACTGGGAGTCCCTCCCGAAACCCGGTGCTGTCTTTTCGCACTGAACGGCAAACCCGGAGAATTTGAAGAGTACAGGAAAACCTATTCATACCTGGAAGACGAAGGGTATACGATGATTTATTCTTCCAATTACAAAGGCGGATTGTTTCCTGCAGTCGATTACTTCAATGCCTTTGATCTAATCATCACCGGTGGAGGTTACAATTCCTTCTGGGAAACCCGTTATTTCGAAAAGGAAGCGTATTATATCCCTTTCCCCATTGGAACTTTTCTATCATATGCCAGTTGGACAAGCCCGAGTCTCCTCATGGAAGTCTTAAGCGAATAATACCCATCCAGCATATCGGCGCCGAAAAAGAGGCATGCTTCATACTCTTTCAGGGCGCTCTCGAACCCGGAAAGAGCAGTGTCGTCTTTTTTCTCAAAATAGTCCGAACAGTCGACAAACTCGATGGGAAGAACAGGATGCCTCTCTCTTTCGGGTTTCAGGTGTGATACGACTCCAATGCGGCTGATCCCCTGCTCGAGCAGATAATTGATGCTGCCGATGATGCTCGCTTCATCACCAAAACTGCCGGGGGGAGCAGGAGGAACAAGTAGAACGGATTTCGTTTTATCCTGCATACCCGATATGATTACCGAAAGAACAAACAAGCTCAAGTGTGAAATTTGTCTTTGGTGAATATAACGATCTAGAAATATATGCTGATGGCAGAGGAATGATGCCATTGTGGCAGAGCCCGAAGCGTAGCATAGCATATTTTTCTTGTTAGGCCTCGTTTTTAGTAATGGAAGCGACAAGACACAATTCTAATAGCGTCTTGTGTAACTTCATATACTAACCGATGTTCAGTATCAATTCTTCTTGACCAACAACCTTTTAATTGATGTTTAAGCGGTTCCGGTTTACCAATTCCTTCAAAAGGGCTTCTTTTGATGTCTTTTATCAGCATGTTTGTTTTTTTAAGATGCTTTTTATCAGATGTTTGCCAATACATATAATCATCCCATGATGCATCTGAAAAAACACTATTTCTCATTATTCAATTAATTCTTTAGTAAAACCATTTCCAGATCTTAACTGGTTGAGTGAGTCCTGAAGATGATCAGCGTTGTTTTTAGTTGATAATAAATATTGAGTTTCATTTAAAGCATTGAAATCATCAACAGAAAGAATAACAACATTCTCATTGTTTTTTCTGGTTACAATGAGAGGTTCATGATCGTTAAAGACAGAATCTAGATATTTTTTAAGATTTTGACGTAAATCAGAATAATTAATTGCATCCATATGTAACCTCTTCAATATAAAGTACAATATTTTGTACAAAAGAACAAGCATTATATATAAAGTAAAAAATGACGCCTAACCCCTCGATTACGAAACCGTTCGGTCCGCCGGGTGTTTCCGCAGAACGATCCCGTTCATCAGCACGGCTTGTTCGAATTCCCTTTCGAGATCCTCCCGGTACTCGAGAATCTTGGAAATATATTCAAGGGTGATGATGGGGGTACCACCCCGTTCGACCCGGGTCCTTCCGGCGTTATACATCGCAAGACCGATAATTTCATTCCCGCCGACATCGATACACCGTTTCAGATACTTAAGACCATGTTCTGCATTGATCTCAGGATTGAAATAATCCGCTTCTTTCAGCTCCGGGAAAGAGCGTGAATTGAGCTGAAACAATCCCCTGTCCACAGAACCGGGGTTGCTGTTCACTGCCTGTACGGAGAAACCACTCTCTACCCAGGCAAGGGAGAACGCCAGGGAAAGGGGAATTTCGTATTGATCCGCCGATTTCAGAATAGATAAACTTATTTCGCTGGATCCGGTTAAATTGATATAGAATTGCTCGACTTCATCCTGGGTAGGAGGATGTCTGTACAGTTTTAAACCGGGATCGTCCTGTTTATCCAATAAAACCACAATCCTGTTTGTGAATATCTGGGATGTAATACTTTCGTCATCGGCTGACAGTAGTGTATCCGCACCTTGTTCTTCGGCATCGCCGGTACCGCTGCTGAGGATCTCAGCATAACCCGCAGTCAATGAATCGACATCGGAAGATGTCACACGCTCCCTCTGGATGGGGCTGATCTGCGTACAGGCTAAGAGAAACGGTAAAGCGAGTAAAAACCCAAGGCGTTTGATAACGTTCCTCCACATATTAAATTTGAAACCAGGATTGTACCGATATACCTAAAAAGGTCAAGGGCTCCCCCCGTATTTAAACGCTGGACTGGCGTACTGAATTCTAGTACGTTCTATGAAGATGAATATACGATATAAGGTCTTAACGATTTTTCTCCTGGCGCTCGTAATTGCATCACCGGGATTTTCTCAATCAAAGGATGGGGAGCGGGAGTTTGTCGTTGCCTTTTCAGACACGGATATCGGATTCGACCCGCTCCATACCTACACGGCGACAGAAGCGCAGTTCTATTCCGCCATCTACGAAGGGCTGGTGGTGTACGATCCATTTTCCCTCCTCCCCCGGCTGGGAGTTGCATCCCGTTGGGAATTGTCCGAAGACAAGCGCACTTACCGGTTTCATCTGCGGGATGATGCCCGGTACTGGGACGGGACCAGGGTTACCGCCGGACATTTCAGGGATTCCTGGATGAGGCTGCTGGACCCGGAAGCGAAAGCTGAATACTCCTTTCTTCTGGATTTGGTCGAAGGTGCTCAGGACTACAGGACCAGTAAGATCGATGATGCTGAAAAGGTAGGTATCCGGGCGGTATCCGATTCTATCCTGGAAGTAACCCTGATACATCCTGCAGGCCACTTTATAAAAATCCTCTCCCACCACAGTTTCGTTCCCATCCATCCGAAACTCCTGGAGATGGAGGACTGGACGTCTCTTCCTTCGATTCCCGGGAACGGACCGTTTTATATCGTAGATCGCACAGATTCAGAAATCAAACTTGCAAAAAACAATGTGTACTGGGATGAAAAAAATGTAGAACTCGATTCGATCCGGGCAATCTTTTCTGACGATGTGAAGGATATCACCAGCCGGTTCAACAGCGGAGAAATCCATTGGGTTGTCAGCGGTGTTCTCATAGAGGAACTGCAGGATACAGAGGCTATCATTACCAACCCGATGTTTGCTACGGGTTATTTCTTCTTCCGCAGTTCCGATCCACCGTACAGCGACTCCCGGGTTCGCAGGGGTTTAAGCCTGCTCCTTCCCTGGGACGAAATCAGATCATCCAAGTTCATGTTCATCCCTTCACAGACCCTGGTGCCTCAGGTACCGTCCTACCCGGATGTAAAGGGTATTACAGCGCAGGATATAGACACCGGTTTCTCCCTTCTGAAAGAAGCAGGGTACCCGAAGGGAGAGGGACTTGGAACAATCGTCATCAAGATTCCGCCGGATTTCGAAAATCGGCGGATTACCCGGATCATGAAGGAAACCTGGGAACGATTCCTGGAAACAACTGTCGAAATCCAGGAATTCACCTATCCAAGGTATTACCAAGAGCTTCAGAATTCAGAATATACCCTGGGAACCATCACCTGGATCGGTGACTTTGCCGATCCTCTTACATTCCTCCAGATGTGGACTAAGGACAGCAACTTAAACGATGCCGGGTACTTAAGTGAAGAGTTCGAAGAGATCATACGCACATCGATGGAGCAGGAAGGAGTAAAACGGTACGAAACACTCGCCGAAGCTGAAGGAATTCTGCTCCAGGGTGCTGCGGTCCTCCCGATAAGCCACGAGCCTGCGTGGAATATTATAGACCTTTCCCTGATAAGCGGCTGGTTCCCTAATCCCCTGGACATCCATCCCTTTAAATTTATCGGTTTTGCCGCCCAGCGCCTCCCCCCAGGGGTAGTTAAAGCGAGATAATTCAACCTTTGACGAAAATGAGCTTTTAGAGTATATTATTCTTTATGAAATCCACAAAAAAAAGCATCTCTGCGAAAAAATTTAAAGTGAATCAGGAAGTAGTTTATCCCCTTCAGGGTGTGGGAAAGGTCACGTCCATAGAACATCGCGAATTCAAAGAAAAAAAGATCCCCTACTATATCATCTACCTGGAAGTCTCGGATATGACGGTCATGGTTCCTACAGATAAAGCGGAAGAGCTGGGTATTCGGGCCATTGTTTCCAGCTCAGAAGCGAAAAAGGCACTCAACCTGGTGTCCGAAGAAGTGGACAATGTACCTGCAGACTGGAAACTGCGGTATCAGATGAACCTGGACCTTTTAAAACAGGGGAGTGTCACCGATATCGCTACGGTAGTCAGGACACTGTACCACCGGAGCAGAATAAAAGAACTCCCTATCCTGGAACGGAAACTGTTCGACAGTGCCCTCAAGCTGATGGTTGACGAGGTGTCCTTCTCTCTCAATAAATCCAAGGATGATGCAGAACAGCTCATATTCAGCAGGCTCGAGTCGTAAGGGGAAAGAGACCGGCAGGTTCATCTAAGCCCCTCCACGTGATATAGTAGAGAAGTGAACGATTCAGCATTAGAAGGAACCTGGGCTGCTCTGATAACAGCAGCGGGCTTGAGTTCGCGCATGGCCCTGGGGATAAAAAAAGAATACCTTTCCCTGGATAAGAAACCTGTTCTCCTCCACACCCTGGAGACTTTCACCCGTACCGGCTTGTTCAGTACGATTGCCTTGACCTATCCAGCCGGAGGCAGGCAACACATGGAAGAAATGATTTCCCTGTTAACGTTCCAGGGAAAGATGCTTCTCTGTGAAGGTGGCCGTACCAGGCAGCAGTCGGTCCTTGCGGGACTCGAACTCCTGGCGGAGCATGGACCTGCATATATCCTTATCCATGACGGAGCACGGCCATGGATTTCCGAACCTGTCATTACCTCTGTGGTTGAGTGTATTATCGAACACGGATCAGGTGCGCCGGTGGTTCCGGCTGTCAATGCGTTAAAAACAATCGATGATTCCGGCATGATTAAAGAACACTTAAGCCGTTTTTCCGTGGTGGGTATCCAGACTCCCCAGGGATTCGCTTTTCCCCGGATACTGGAAGCCCATAGGAGGGCATCCCGGGACGGGAATGAATACATCGATGATACCGAGATCTACAGCCGGTACTGCGGTCCGGTGTACACAGTGCCGGGGGACCCGGCAAACCGTAAAATCACCTACCCTCATGATATCACGGAAAGTATATGAGAGTTGGATTCGGCTATGACGTTCACAGGCTGGTTCCACGTCGAAACCTTATCCTGGGTGGGGTAACTATTCCCGCCCCTTTTGGGGAGGCCGGCCATTCCGACGGGGATGTTCTGATCCATGCACTCATCGATGCCCTTCTCGGATCGACCGGGCTCGGAGATATCGGCACCCTTTTCCCCGACTCGGACGGGAAATATAAAGACATATCCAGCAAAACCCTTTTACAACAGGTGATGGCGTTTCTTGGAGAAAACCATTGGCTCGTGATCAACGCGGATACCACCATAGTACTGGAGAAACCGAAAATCAGCCCGTTTTCCGGAGAAATCAGAAAAAGCCTGGCTCAGGATTTGAACCTGCCGGTAGAAGATGTATCGGTTAAGGCAAAGACGAAAGAAGGAATGGATGCCGCAGGAGCCGGAAAGGCGATTGAGGCATACGCCGTAGTACTGCTTGAGAAGGAGAACTAACCCGCGGATGAAACGGAACAGCATCCCTCAATGGAGTACCATCGTTCCCTTGCTCAGAAAACAGACCTGTGAACACGAACTTCCCTCGGTTTCCCACATCGCCCGTAAAAAACGGGATCCCTTCCGGGTTCTTGTTTCAACGATGATCTCCCTGCGTACGAAGGACGATGTAACCCTTCCCGCGTCCGCCCGGCTTTTCCAGCTCGCAGACGGCCCGGGAACCATGGCGGCCTTAAGTGAACAGGAAATCTCCCGGGCGATCTACCCTGCAGGCTTCTACAAAACCAAGGCGAAACACATCCTTAAGGTGTCCCGCATCCTCTTAGCTGAGTATGCCGGCACTGTTCCTCGCGATCTGCAAACGCTCCTCACCCTGCCCGGGGTGGGCAGGAAAACGGCGAACCTGGTCCTCAATCTTGGGTTTGGCATTGACGCCATCTGCGTGGATACACACGTACACCGGATTTCCAACCGCACAGGTTGGATCGAAACAAAGAACCCGGAAGAGACTGAGTATGCCCTTATGGAAATCCTTCCCAGGAACTTCTGGATCGAGATCAATGAACTTTTGGTCGGTTTTGGCCAGTCAACTTGTACGCCCCAGTCTCCCTTCTGTTCGAAATGCCTGATCGGGAATTTCTGTGAAAAGCGCAGTGTAACCCGCTCGAGATAGCACTCTCTTAAAAAATGCTTACAGCTGTAAATCTCCCCGGTTCATGATCACCCTGGTAGTGCCGTCACCGTACCGAACTGTCAGTGTGGGATCCAGGATAAGACCGTCCAGGTGGGTAAGGGATGGAGCATCATTATCATAATTAGAGCCCAGGGCGATATGGCAGGTACGGAAGGCTTTTTCATCTACCAGCATATTTCCTATCACCTTCGCCTTCGGATTAAGACCTATTCCCAGCTCCCCGATGTTCCGGGCGTTTTTTGCATATACTTCCCCGGCACCCTGAGCGATTTTCCCATCCTTTTCAAAAGCCCGGGCATTCTGCTCCGATAACAACAGCGTTTCCGTCAGTTTTCCTGCCTCATCACCGCCATCGACGGTACGGACAAATCCGTTTTCTACCTCCACCCGGATCGGTTCCCGGATGATCACTTCTCCCTCGCTTAAGGAAATACTGCCGTCGAACACGATAACCCCTTCGGTCCTGCCGATCTCCGGAGAGATAAACGTCTCCCCTGCGGGCAGATTCCCTCCTTCCCCGCCTTTGCGGTAGTCCCCGTTATCCAGCATGCCCTCCCTGCCTGCGATACCAATCGTGACGTCAGTACCCTTATCGCTTGTTACCGACACCTCCAGGGCATCATCGAGGATCTTCTTCAGCGCCAGGGATTCCTTTTTAAGCCTCCCATAATCGATAGGGACCGTATCCATGAAAATCTGTTTCGTCACCCCGGGAGACCAGAAGGCCCGCATGGTTTTTTTTCCGTCCAGGAGAAAATCGAAGATATGATCGTATCGTTCCTCATTGTACTCGTAGGGTGACCGGATGCCCCGAGCGTCTTTACCGATCTTTTCGGCGCTCATGGAGATAAGGACAGCAGGTTCAGATCCGAGCGCTTTGATCACCCCTTCCTCAGCCATGTCGATCTGGGACTTCACCGGCTGTACCATGAGCACAGGAACACCCCGGACCTGTGAGACCGCATCGTGAAGAGCAACCGATATGGTATACACATCCTCCACGGGGTTGGTAACGATGAGGACCCGCTCTCCGCGCTTTACGTTCACCACATCCCTTATCGCCGTATCTGCGGCTTTTTTAAGCATATCATCCACTGTCTGCCAGTTCCGGAACATATACATCAGACCTGTTACGACGCTTTCACCCGCTCGAGAAAATACCTGTGGAGCGCCAGGAGGCCTGCTCCATACGCTTCATGATGGAGTTCGTAATCGGCAAAGACCGTTTCGTAGTCAATGAGCATCGATAAAATTACACTGCGCCTGATCTTCTGTTCGATCGCTTCTTTGAAAAACTCTTTCAGCGTGGAGCTGTAACCGCTGATGATGATCCTCTGGGGATTGAAGAGTTTGATAAGAGTCGTACAGGCGTCGCCGATAAAGGTCCCCAGTTCATACAGTGTGGAGATGGCGAACCGGTCCCCTTCCTCTGCAGCTTGTTTGATTATTTCAAGATCCAGGTTGTTCTCTTTTTCCCCAATATATCTGCTCAAGGAGGAAACTACTCCTTCCCGCAGCCTGTCTGCCATGACCCGTTTTATTCCTGCAGGAGATACGATGGCTTCGAGACAGCCGATGTTTCCGCAGCTGCACCGGTAGCTGTTATTTCCCTGGGGTATATGCCCGATTTCACCGGCAATGCCGTGATACCCTGTATATATCCCGCCATTGATAACCAGACCGGCTCCCACCCCTTTTCCCAGATAGAGAAGGATAAAATCCTCCAGTTCCACCCCGCTTCCTGCCCTCTGTTCCAGAAAAGCGACGGACCGGGAATTATCGTCGACAAAAAAAGGGATACCCGTGCGCTCCCCAAACATCTCCGCTATTTTTATATTTTTTATGCCCCCCACCTGGAGACCGAGAAGCCAGACACCCCGGACCGAATCGACCATACCGGTAAGAGCGGCGCACACGGCAACGATTTCCTTTCCCTGTTCCCGGAACTCATCGCGAATCGCAACAACTGAAGCACTGATCTCAGATTCGAGATGCTGTATGTACTCTGCAGGATCCGACGGTACAGCCAGTTCCAACCGGCGGTCCATCACGATGTGTTTACAACAGTCCAGGACAAGGAGGCGGTAAAAGCCAATATCCACAGATATACCGATAGTGTAAAACCGTTCTGAAACGAGGGCGTAGATATGGGAAGGTCTGCCGGTTTTTGATTGCAGCTTCCCTTCTTTCCGTATATACCTCTTTTCTTCCAACCCGGACAGAAGGGACGCTATTTTCAGGAGGCTTAAGCCGATGGCTTCGGCAATCGAGATACGCGTGGGAACCCGGGTCATAAAAATCGTGTGAATAACCTTCAGTTCATCCCTGGACAGTTCTTTCATGTTTCTCTTTTTAATACCGGAAGTTACCTTTTATATATATCTAATTTCACAATATATCAAGGTAGAAAAGCAACTATTTTATCAAACTTGTCCGAGCTGCGGGAGACCGCCGGCTATCGAACTCAAAAAACCTAGACAATCATCCCGCCGTCAATTTCCGCTTCACTTTCCATTACCGCTTTTTTTGACTCTGTCAGTTCTTCCGGAGAGATTTCCAGCACTCTCTTTCCTACAACTGAAATCGCCCATGCCCCCAGGGGTGCGGTATAGAGAATACTTACAACGGCGATTGTAAGTATCATATCACCCGGGGCGGTATCCATCCCCGCAAACTTCATGGCCACAAGGGGTGCCGCCCCTATGGCAGCCTGTACTGTTGCCTTTGGCAGATAGGCGATCACCACGAAAAACCTCTCTTTTAAATTAAGATTACTGCCCAGCGTACAGAGAAATGTTCCAATACTCCTTGCAACCAAACCCAATGATATCAGAGCGATTCCGGCAAGACCAGCTTTCAGCGCAACCCCGACATTAACCTGGGCGCCTACCAGGGTAAACAGCAGTATCTCCGCGAAAACCCATATTTTACCTAGTTTCGAGGAAAGCTCATGGGCGTAATGCTCCCGCTTTTCAAGAATAATAAATCCGATCGCCATTACAGCTATAAGCGCCGAAAAGGGTACGATGTTTTCCAGTACATGCTCCAGCCGTACCAGGAGAATGGCTATACTCAGTATAAAGAGCACTCTCTTAGTGGCCCTGGGATTGTAACGCTTAAAAAGCTTATAGAGGATCAGCCCAATTACCAGCCCGACAAGGATACCTAATCCAATAGAAATCGGTATCCCCGCCAATTCCCAAAGAATGCCTACTTTACGCCCGAGATAAATGCCGATTAATATGCTGTAAACAACGATAACAAAAACATCATCAATGGATGATGCCGCCAGCATCATGGTTGGTATTCCCTTCTTTGCACCCCTCCGTTCTTTTATGAAGCCGATCATAAGGGGAACAACGACAGCCGGGGAAACAGCGCCTAAAATAGCACCGAGAATTGCCGACTCCATTCTTGTAAGCCCTAAAAAAAGAGGTCCCAAAAACGTGATTGCCAGTATCTCGAAAACAGCAGGGATAAAAGATAACAGAAGGGCCATTACCCCTACCCTGACCAACGTATCCTTGCTCAGCTCAAACCCCGCTCGCAGTAAAATAACAATCAGGGCTATCAGCCGCAGGTCGGCTGACACCGCTAACAGGTTCCCGTCTATCATGCCCAGAATATAGGGCCCAAAGGTGATCCCTATTAAAAGCATTCCGACTAAACCCGGAATTTTGATCTTTTTAAAAACCCAATCAACAAAAAGACAGGTTATTATGAGTTCAGCAAGACTAACAGCCATAGAATTCTCCTCCGTAACTGCCTATAACAGCACTCTACAAAGAATGAGAACGATTGCCTAAAAAAGGAGTCATTAGCCGAAACGGCGGATAAGGGTGAACCCCATCACCACTTGAGTCACGCCATTGTATCAAAAGAAAAAGGGAAAGGCAATATTTCGCGTTGACTCATTAAGAATATAAACGCAAATCTCGCGAAAGAAATTCAGGCAGCACAAGCAGCATCCCTTTATGAGCCGGCAGGTAATATTGTCTATCATTAGAGTGGAACCTTGGGGAGGCACGCCATTCCCAGGTTCTGGAAGCTCATACCGGTATCGCCGTAAAAGAGATCGAGCTTCTTAAGAAGATTTTGGAAGTAAAAACGGCAGAGCGGGAGATAGAGCGGATAGTAGGTCTTGGATCTGGTGACCTTGCCCGGTTCGGAAATGAGCTGGATCAATGAAGCTCCTCTTTACTTTTCTCTTTGATATGTCGCTATCCGAAAAGGAGAGACGCTCTGCATAGGCAGGACTTCCGGCACTTGTAAAAACATATTTTGCCTATAATAATCTTAAATACATTTTTTTCAAGCTTTTTACTATTAAGTTAAATGTATTTAAAATGTAATTACCATTCAATAACCATATTTTTAAATCGGTTAATCTCGTTATTTACATAATTAGATTGACCAACACCTCCTCACCATGATACAATGTGATACACTAAACTCAATTTTACTATGTGGAGGATAACGATGCCGGGACCTGGATATTACTGGGTAGGAAAAGAAGAAGAGGAAGAAGTACTGGATGTCATCCGGTCAAAATACCTGTTCAGATATGGCGATAGTAACGATCCTGCGTTTAAAAAGAAAGTATATACATTAGAACAGGAAATATGCAGCAAGTTCGGTATCAAACATACCCTTGCCGTTTCCTCCGGAACATCCGCTCTCATCGTGGCGATGACTGCCGCGAGAATCGGTCCCGGTGATGAAGTAATCGTGCCGGGGTACACTTTTATCGCATCGATTTCTTCTGTCATTGCCTGCGGCGCCGTTCCGGTCCTCGCGGAGGTTGATGAAAGCCTGACTCTGGACCTAACGGACGTGGAACAGAGAATATCACCGAAAACAAAGGCAATCCTCGCAGTTCATATGCTTGGGAACCCATGCGATCTCGATGCGCTCAAAGATATCGCGGACAAACACGGAATCATGCTGATCGAGGACGCAGCCCAGGCATTCGGCGGTACGTATAAGGGCAGTTATTTAGGGACGATAGGAAAGGTCGGGATATACTCTTTCAATATTTTTAAAACCATGAATGCCGGGGACGGTGGTATGGTGGTCACCGGTGATGACGACCTGTACACAACGGCTTTCTCCTTTCACGATCAAGGGCACCTGCCCAACCGGACAGGTGTGGAAGTAGGAAACCGGTCTGTTATCGGATGGAACTTCCGCATGAATGAACTGACTGCCGCCTTCCTTCTTGCACAATTCAGAAAGATAGACAGGTTAAAAGAAGGCCTCCGCCGGTTGAAAAAGCGGTATAAAGACAAGCTCCAGGGTGTTGATGGGATTTCCTTCAGAAAGATCAATGACCCCGGTGAATGCGGGACCCTTCTTACCGTATTCCTGCCTACCAAGGAAATCGCCGACAAGGTGTGCGGGGAACTGGGAACCACGACCATCGCCCACTCCGGATGGCACGTATATAACAATATGGAGCAGATTCTTGAGAAGAAACAACTAACCCCGGGACCTCCTTTCCGAAGCGAAGAATTCCCGACAGACGTGAAATACTACAAAGGCATGCTGCCCCAAACCGACGGTATCCTGGACAGGGCAATCAATATTTCCATCGGTGTCATCGATGCCGGGCTGGGAGCCGCATTCGGCGTGAATCCAATGAGTACTGATGATGAAGTCGATACAAAGGCCGATACATTTATCAGCACCGTAAGGAAGTACGTGTCATGATCAATGTCGGTGTTATCGGAACAGGTTATATTGGAGGCGTCCACATTGACGCACTCAAGAGGATCGGCGGTGTTAATGTAAGCGCAGTGAACGATGCGAATCCGGATTTTGCCGCGGAAACAGCAGCCCGGTTCAATGTTCCTGTTGTGGCAAAGGAGTACCGGGACATCCTGAACGACCCGTCCATCGACGTGATACATAACTGTACGCCTAACAAGGTTCACTGCTCCATTACCAAAGAGGCCCTGGAAAAGGGAAAACAGGTAATGAGTGAAAAACCCCTGGCCATGACCCTGGCTGAAGCTGAATAACTGGTAAACCTGGCGGAGAAGAAAAGAGCCGTCACGGGTGTTCACTTCTGTTACCGGTACTATCCGGTTGTACAGGAAATGGCGGCAAGGGTTCGCCGGGGGGACGCGGGAGATATCCGGCTTATTACCGGTACATGGTTTCAGGACTGGCTTTCTCAAGACACTGACTACTCCTGGCGGCTGGACAAAAAGGAAAGCGGGGAATCCAATATCACGGCGGACCTGGGAAGTCATTGGTTCGACCTCATTCAGTTCGTAACCGGTCTTACCGTCAGGGAAGTGATGGGGGATATCAAAACCATCATTCCGGTCCGAAAAAAACCGGCTAAGCAGGTGGTGGCTTTTGAAAAGGCGGGTGATATCGAGTACGAAAATGTAAACGTAGCAGTAGAGGATTATTCCGCCGTACTTTTCCATATGGATAACGGCGTACCCGGTTCGTTTACTACCAGCCAGGTGTGTAACGGCCGAAAATCGGACACCGAGTTCCAGGTATATGGATCCAGCTGTTCCATGGCCTGGAACCACAAGTGGTCCGACAAACTTTGGATCGGGTACCGGAACAAGGCTAACGAGACCCTGACCGAGTCTCCAGTCCTGCAGGATCCTTCCACCGCCCGTTTTGCCACCCTGCCGGCAGGACATCCTGTAGGATACTATGATGCCGTGCTTAACCTGTTCAAGGATTTCTACCAGGTGATGCATACCGGTAAGGAAGAGAATAAACTTGGCCGTCCCACCTTTCGGACAGGTTACGACGAGATGGTAATTCTCGATGCGGTCATGAAAAGTGTCCGGGAAAAACGGTGGACTGAAGTAAACAACTGATACCTGAATCGTGACCCCGGGGCAGTTCATTCCGGCAGTTTTTAGTCAGATATGCTTCCCTTGTTTTTTTAGGCAATAGCAGGTAACATGCACCAGTTTATTCCTTATCATCAGGGCAATTGAGGTGGATTATTGCTTACGACCGGTTTGACAAGCTTGGTATCTTACTTGTTTTCAACACACTCACCAGGTAGACCACCTAAGGAGTACGTGTCATGAATGTCCTCCTGTTACTTCCCGTTGTTTTGAGTTCCTTACTGCTTGGAGCACACTTTCTGCGCACAGGACTGATACCCCTCGTTCTTATTGCATTACTGTTCCCTTTTCTCCTTCTTTTCAAGCGCGCCCGGGCAGCCCGCCTTGTACAAATCATTCTTGTTATAGGAGCACTCGAATGGGTCAGAAGCCTGATAGTCCTTGTTGCTGAACGCCAGGCAGACGGACAACCATGGATTCGTCTTGCTGTAATTCTGGGGGCAGTCGCGGTTTTCACCGGTTGCTCAGCCTTACCCTTTTTCTTCTGCCGTTCACTCAGAAAGAGATATGGATTCGACAACTCATTGACAGAAGGAAGTAATACGTAAGCAATCAAGTGCAGGAAACAAACTCTTCTGTATCCTGGAATGGCACCGGGTTGTCCGCAGGCGGGCTGGACCCAATGTTATGCCATTATCAAAGCCCTAACCCCTTGGCGACACCTTCTCCATACGCCTTATCGGCTTTGTGAAAATGGACGATCATCCTTTCCTGTATTTCTTTCGGAACCTTTTTGAGGCTGCCTGCAATAGTGTTGATAAGTCTTGTCTGCTCCTCTGAAGGCATCAGGCGAAAGAGATTACCCGGTTGGACATAGTCATCATCCACACCCCTCTTTTGTTCGTAACGGTCGGCATCTCCTGAAATCTTAAGCGGCGGTTCTTTATAAGCTGAATTTGCCTGGGGACCGCCAAAACTGTTGGGTTCATAATTCACCGCTGCCCCTCCGTTATCACCGGGATTCATAAAACCATCACGCTGGTAATTGTTCACTTCTGCGCCCCTCGGACGATTAATGGGGAGCTGTTCGTAGTTGCCCCCCAACCGGTAGCGATGCGCATCTGCATACGCAAAAATACGGGCCTGAAGCATCTTGTCAGGAGAAAAGGAAATGCCTGGTACAACGTTAGCCGGTGAAAAGGCGGACTGTTCCACTTCGGCAAAATAGTTGAGGGGATTACGGTTCATCTCCAACAACCCCACTTCAATCAAAGGATAATCCTCATGCGGCCAGACCTTCGTCAAATCAAACGGATTCCAACGATAGTTTTCCGCCTGGACTTCCGGCATTATTTGCACATAGAACATCCACGAGGGGTAATCACCCCGTTCTATTGCTTCAAACAGCTGACGTGTATGGAAGTCGGGATCTTCGCCGGCAATGCGGTTTGCCTCTTCCGGGGCCATATTCCGGATTCCCTGTTGCGTCTTGAAGTGGAATTTCACCCAAAAGCGCTCATTATCCTCATTGATGAAACTGTAGGTGTGACTCCCATAGCCGTTCATAAAGGGAATGCCTTCAGGGACGCCGCGATCCGAGAACAGGATGGTCACCTGGTGCAGTGATTCAGGAACCAATGACCAAAAATCCCACCACATCGTTTCCGACCGGAGGTTGGTTTGGGGCATTCGTTTCTGGGTATGGATAAAATCAGGAAACTTCAGTGCATCCCGTATAAAAAACACGGGTGTATTGTTTCCTACCATGTCCCAGTTCCCTTCTTCAGTGTAAAATTTTAACGCAAAACCTCTAACATCCCGAACCGTATCAGCCGAACCCTTCTCCCCCGCCACGGTGGAAAAACGTGCAAAGACATCGGTCTTTTTCCCTACTTCTGAAAACAGTCCGGCTTTTGTGTAGCGGGTAATATCCTCTGTCACTATGAATGTTCCATGCGCTCCTGCCGCTTTGGCGTGTACGACACGTTCCGGAATACGTTCGCGATGGAAATGGGCCAGCTTGTTAAGAAGGTGATGGTCCTGCATTAAAACCGGACCCCGTTCTCCTGCGGTTAAAGAAGTTTGATTATCACTGACAGGTACTCCTGCTGCCGTTGTTAACGTTTTATTCTTTTTCATGTTACGTTCCTCCATGGTTTATGGTTTTTTTCCTTAAATACAAAGCGCCAAAGAAGCGGCTCTTTTTAACGTTCCAGTGCATCGGCCTTGATAGGTGCCATCTTCGTAAAGTAGATATTCATTTATACAGAAACCAGTATGTTAAATATGCTTGTTTATCATCTTTTTCGTATTTCCCGTAATCATCCGTTTCCAATACCCGGCTATATCCCCGCGAGGGACGGTACGAAATGTTCACACTGTATAGCGAACATACTGCCCTACATTCCTTCGAACTCATTAAGATAGTAGTCTGATTGTTGCACCAGCGCAAGTAAATTTACTGGGATATCCCTCTTTTCATCGATATAATATGGGCATTGAAACTATCACAGTTCAATCCAAACCACCGGAATGAGCTTTTTGTTATATACTTACTGCATTACAATGATGAACATCGACAGGCTGATACCTGTGAAACACAACGTGTGACACCATTAACTGGGAGGTTTATATGAAACACCTTGCACTTGGGGGAGGAACCCCGGTACGAGTTGACCCTTTTCCGAACTGGCCGGTGTATGGAAAGGAAGAAGAAGAGGCTTTAAGTCGTGTGCTTAGGAGCGGTCAGTGGGGCACTCTTGGGCCCGAAGCATCGGCATTTGAAAAGGAGTTCGCCGAATATCTCGGCACTTCCGGTGCTCTCTGTGTAGCTAACGGTACGGTATCCCTGGAAACCGCCCTTCGCGCCCTGGACATCGGACCTGGTGACGAGGTGATCATTCCGGCGTACACGTTTATCGCTACCCTTACCTCGGTGCTCATCACCGGGGCTCTTCCGGTCTTTTCGGATATCGATCCGAAAACCAACACTCTCGACCCGGAAGGGGTGCGGCAGATTATTACTCACAGGACAAAAGCTGTAATACTTGTACACATGGCGGGCATTCCGGCAGACATGGATGCGTTTGCAGCCATAGCTTCAAAACACGGTATTCTCATCATCGAAGATGCGGCCCAGGCTCATGGGTCCGAATGGAAGAGGAAGAAAGCAGGAACCCTTGGATCCTGTGGATCCTTCAGTTTCCAGGCAACCAAGAATATGAGCGCCGGTGAAGGCGGAGCTATTGTTTCCGCACGCAGAGATTTGCTGGAACAGTGCTGGTCTATCCATCACACCGGCAGGAGCAGGGAGGGCGCGTGGTACGAGCATGTGCGCCTGGGCACTAACTACCGGATAACCGATTGGCAGGCGGCGGTTTTACGTTGTCAGCTTTCCCGGCTGGATGAACAGATACGGACCAGGGAAGGCAACGCTGAAAAACTTATTTACCTTCTGAAAGACATCGAGGGGATAGATCCCCTGGTACCGGATCACCGGGTTACCCGGAACACCTGGCACCTCTTCATGTTC
Organism: Spirochaetota bacterium; assembly: GCA_024274705.1. Lineage (GTDB taxonomy): Bacteria > Spirochaetota > Spirochaetia > SPDA01 > JAJSAL01 > JAJSAL01. The sequence goes on along the minus strand of JAJSAL010000108.1, from coordinate 46,058 downwards.
CGGTACGATGCAGCCGCTTTTTCCGGTGTACCCAAAGGCCGTTTTGTCCGGGCCCTGGAAGCGGAAGGTATCCCGGCATTCTCCGGATACACTCCTCTATACTCACAGGCGATGCTGGGACATTCCTCGGTCCTCAGGGCTGTTCCGGATCTTGCAGGGAAGAGTTTCAGGAAGCTGCCTGCCACGGAAAAGGCCTGCCGGGAAACGGTCTGGTTTCCCCAGTATCTCCTGTTAGGTACTGATAAAGGGATAGAAGATATTGCTTCAGCCGTCGAAAAAATACAGAGGCATTCCGGAGAACTGGCTGCAGTGGAGGATAGTGTATGATACCGGCAATTATTCTATGTGCAGGAAAAGGCAGGAAAATCTGGCCTTACGCATCCGTCCGGCCGAAACCCCTGGTCCCTCTCGCGAACGAACCGGTCCTTCTACACCTGGTAAACACCCTGAAAAAGGCGGGCATCCAGCGCATCGTTGTATCCTTCCAGGACAATGAGCAGGAATACCGGCTGTGTCTTAACGGAATTGCAGGAGTTGAACTAACCCGGGTAGTTGCATCATCCGGGACTGCGGATACTCTGCTGAAAACTGTGAACTCCAACGATACCGGGAGGTTCTTTGTTTTTTACGGAGATACCGTTATACACACTGAAGACGTCCGGACCTTCGTACAGAAGACGGAATCGGAATCCTCCACGGCTGTGCTCCTGTCCCGTTATACCGGACAGGATCCGGGGAACTGGCTTCTCTGTACGGTTCGGGATGGTAAGGTTGCTGATATCCTGGGTCATCCCAGGGATACCGGTACTCACAGGTTCGCCGGGTTTATTTTCAACAGAGCCTCCATCCTTCCTTTCCTGGAATCAGCGCCCGGGTATTTCCCGGATGTCCAGGCGGGGATGATGCCGCCGGAAGAACGGTATCTGGAAGCAGCCCTCTCCCGGCTGGTACGAAGCGGCATATCCGTTGAGGTAGTGGAAACTTCCCACCCTTTTTTTGATATCGACAAACCCTGGCACATCCTTCATGGAAACGAATACCTGGTACGAACCACGTGTGGTGCTCTGCCCCAGACTCCGGATTCCGCAAAGATCGATAAAACAGCCTGTATCACCGGCAATGTGCTCCTTGGCGAGGGCAGTTCCATAGGCAAAAATGTAGTGGTAAACGGAAGTATCAAGGTAGGAAGAAATACCCGGATCGACAACGGTGCCATTATAGACGGAGAAGCAGTCATAGGCGACAACTGTGTAATCGAGCATTACTGCTATATCGGCGGCGGGTCGAGTATCGGGAACTCCTGTGTAATCCGCCATTGCGCCGAATTTACCGGCATCCTCTTGGAACAGGTGTACCTGTATCATTATATGGAGATGCAGGGAATCATCGGGACGAATACCGACGTCGGGGCCGCCACGGTGTGCGGTGATATGCGCTTCGATGACGGCACGACGGCACATCACGTGTTCGGCAGAAGAGAACACCCCGGGATATTCGCCAACGCGATATACCTGGGAGATTACTGCCGCACCGGTGTTAATGCGGTTCTCATGCCCGGGACAAAGACTGGTGTCTACAGCATTATCGGACCGGGAGTGGTGTTCAGCGGGGATCTTCCGGAAAGGACCATGGTAACGGCTCAGCAGGAACTTACATATACACCCTGGGGCCCGGAACGGTACGGATGGTAACCCCGGGCATGGATACTATCCTTTTAATCCTGTCATGGTAATACCCTGGACAAAGTGTTTCGAGAGGAAAAGATACAGGATTAAAAGGGGAAGACAGGCGACCACACTTATCGCGAGCTGTTCCGGATAGGGGGTGTTGTAGCCCCCCTTGAACAGGGCAATTCCCTGGGGCAGGGTTCTCATTTCCGGCGTGGAAATAAGAATCAACGGCCAAATGAGAAGATTCCACACCCATTGAGCATGAAAGATAACAAGCGCCAGAAGAGCTGTTTTAGCCATGGGAATGGAAATCCGGCTGAATATTACATATTCATTCGCACCGTCGATACGGGCGGATTCGATTATCTCATCCGGAACATTATAAAAAAACTGTCTCATCATAAACACACCGAAAGCCGTCAGGCTTTCGGGAACAATAAGACCGATATAGCTGTTTTGCCACCCCATTCTCCTTATCAGGATAAAAAGGGGGACAACTATTGCTTCAAAGGAAATCATTATCGTGGATAAAACAACGGTAAAGAGAAGCTTGTTTCCCTTGAACCGGTATTTCGCGAACCCGTATCCGGATGTTGCGGAAAAGAAGAGACAAAGAAGAAGGGCGAACACGGCTACGATAACGGAGTTAAAAATATACCTTGGAAAGTCGAAATCGGTAAACTCAAAAAATACATTATAATAGCTCTTCCAATTCCATTCCGGCGGCAGAAACCGTATCGGCAGGGCCAGGACATCTTTGTTCAATTTAAAGGAGGAGAATACCATCCATAAAAAGGGGAAAATAAAGAAAACACCAATGATGACGATAGCAGTGTACAAAGTAGTCATCATTATACGCTTTTTTTGTGCCAGACCGATCATGTCCTCTCCTTACGCCTGTTCATCGGATCTCAGTAGTCGCAGCTGAATTACGGAAAAGATTAGAAGTGTGAGAAAAAACAGAACGGAAATCGCTCCTGAGTAGCCGAATTTATTAAACTCGAAAGCCTCTTTATACACCAGCAGGGCAAGGATCTCCGTCGAACGGCTGGGACCGCCTTTGGTTATCACATACTGCACGGTAAAGGATCCGAAAGTGAAAATCAAACAGGATACGATAGAAAGAGTGAAGGTGTTTTTAAGAGATGGGATGGTTATAAAGAAGAGCCTGCTCCAGAATCCGGCACCGTCAATCCTGGAAGCTTCGAACAAGCTTGATGGAATGTCCAGGAGCCCTGCAATATAGATGATCATGTAGTATCCGATAGACTTCCATACATAGACGATAATAATGGCGTAGGGCGCGGCTACCGTATTCGTGAGCCAGGGAATGGTGACACCGAAAAGTCTCCTCCCTATAATAGAAATCAATCCTGTCGATTGATACATATATTCCCATACAACCCCGACTGCGACTATCGAAAGGACAACGGGAAGAAATATGAGGGACTGGAAAAAGTTTTTTCCCCGTATCTCCCTGTTCCCGAACATAATAGCGAGAATGAAGGCGAAAAGATTTATAAGCACAACACTGATGAACGTGAAATGGATGGTTCGCCAAAATGAATTGATAACCCGTTGATCCCGGAGCATGGTCTGGAAATTTTTTATGCCGACCCATATTTTCGGACCCAGGAGGTTCCACTCGAAAAAAGAGAGGCTGAATGCATTCAGCATAGGATAGATCAGGAATATGCTGAAAAAAACAAGAGTGGGGAGTATATAGATATACCCGTGGCGGTGCAGCCTGCTTGCGGAAAACCCTGCTTTACTGTATGACATTCCTCCGCCTTATTATAGGAAAAAATGCGGGCTTCTGCGGCTGCAGAAGCCCGTAATCGTAACTGTTGCAAAAAAACTATTGCAGAATCGATTTAACATCCGATTGAAGGGTTTTGACCGATTCCTCGGGACCGATATTCTCGTAAATAACCCGGGAGATAGCCGCCCACACGGCATCGGTAATTTGACTTCCCTTTGTGGAAGAGAGCCATACCGTGGTTCTAGCGAGTTCGCCTTTGAACACTTCGTTATAATACGGAATAGAGTCAACCGCCAGTTTCGGATCCAGTCCCTGGGATCCGTCAGACAACGTTACACGGGGCTGATGATAACCGAATTTGATAAATTCATTGGGCTGGCTGGCCAGGGTGTCGAGCCATTCGAAGGTAAGTTCCGGATCTTCGGCAAGCCGGGAAACGTATACACAATATCCATATCCGACTCCACCCAGGTCCTTCCCGCCTTCAAACCGGGGATAATTAAAGGGTTCTACGTCTTCCCGGGGTACGGAATAGGTATCGAGAACACCCCAGTACCAGGAACCGCCGGTAAGGAAGGTAGCTGTTTTTCCGTTTCCAAAACCCTCCCTGTCGTTATCGAAGAGACCTGGTTCCCAGATCTTGTCCTTTACCACAAAGTCGGTGTAGGTTCTAAGACCTTTGACGAGGGTGTTGGTGTTGTCCATGGATGCAAGAAAACCGCTCTCTGTTCCCCAGTCCAGTCCAAGCTGCTCCATCATCGCCGAAATAATGAGAAAACTAAAAATACCCTCTTTAGAATTACTTGCGAATCCATTCCGGGTGCGCACTCCGCCTTCTTCGACCACCATTTTCTTAGTCACCTCGGTGAACTCGGCCCAGGTTTTCGGTTTATCCGTTTCCGGATTGAGACCTGCTTCTTTCATGTAGGCTGTATTGATCCAGGCTACGTAGTTGGACAGTTCGAAAGGCAGTCCGTAGTATTTGCCTTCCCACACTCCACCGCTGGTTTCGATCGCCCCGGGGGTCCACATTTTTACTACTTCCTGCACGCTGTTCTTTCCGAAACTGGCAGGAATGATTTCAACCATTTGTCCGGTTTCGAGGAATTCTGCGGATTCTCCATTGTTCAAAGCGAATGAATCGATTTCTCCGTTCGCCGCCAGGGCGGTTCGGATTTTCGATGCCCTGTCTCCATCCGGCAGTAACAGCATCTTCACTTCCACATTCGGATGAGCTTCCTGAAAAATCTTCACAGCGTTGTTGTTGATTTTATCGTAGGTTGTCTCCGTCCAATGATAGTGAACGATACGTTTTTTCTCGGCTTCCTTCTGTCCTCCTGCCCATACAATGCCGGAAATCAGGATGAAGGCAATGCAGAGTAACAAGATTTTCCTTTTCATACAGTGATCCTCCTTAAAACTTAAGTAAGTGTTATATATTCAGGCTTCGCCTGATCGTATTATGGCTTATAGCCATTCTACCGATATCCAACGGACCTTTGGTCCTTCCTCATCCACTCTCTACCGTTCTAGCCGGCAGGCAATCCGGCAGGAGGTGGTTGATAAACGTCCTTCCCCAGCGGTAACTCGGCCTGAAAGCCTCCGCCATGGGAACACCTGCCTGGAGCCCACGGAACCTGGCAGGGATTTCCAGAAAGGAATCCATATCATAACCGAAAAGGTCCTTCATCCAGGCATTCTGACTTGCATGACACTGCAGCATCTTCACCTTGGCAGGAAATGTAGAGGTGATATCCACATATATTTCCGGCTCGAAGTTGAGACCAGCCGGCGTATCCATGTAGTAGACCGGAGGTATCTTCTTTTTTGTTGCCGGTGCGGTTGTCTTGATATTTGGAACACCCGCCATATGAATACACTCGTCAACAATAAATCCCGAAATGGAATGATCCGGATTGTAATCATTTCTCCAGTGACAGAATACAACATCCGGGTCGGCTATTCTCATTGCATTGATAAAAACATGCCGGGTTTCGACAGAATCAATGAGGAATTCATCGTCGAACCCAAGGAGTATCAATTCAGCTCCGATAACGGATGCTCCGTTTTGAGCTTCCTTCTTCCGTATTTCCGCAATTTCATCCTTAGGAATAGTCGATGAGCCGACATTCCCATTGGTAGCGACGCAGAAAAAAACCGTATCTCCACGTTCCACATACCGGGCGGCGGTTCCGCCGGCCCAGGTTTCGATATCGTCAGGATGTGCTCCGACAAATAAGACATTCATATAATATTCCCTTACTTACACAATGTAAAATAAATGGATTTAGTCGTCATATGCTGTACCGATCCGCCCACAAGAATGATTCCGTGGAATTTGCACAAAAACATACCTGTTGCCCGTATTTTACAGAAAACTCTTCCGTACGAGACAAACATAATTATTTTGGCTAATTGTCACATTAATGACCGTTTTTGTCAATCAATAAATTAAAATCTTTATATTATTCAAACTTTATTCAGATTATTGTTTTTAATTAAGCTACTTATTTGTGTAACTTCCAATAGTTTTTGTTTTTTGAAACGATTACAAGGCAGATTGCATACTCAAAATGTATTACATTTTCCCGGGCCCTCCCTTTAACAAAAAAATCCAACTAAAACCTTTTTCTTTTGAAAAAGCAATGCTATAGTGGCACACATGAATCGAGGATTGCAGTTAGAAACCTTTCTGGAGAACTGCGAAGCAATCAATATTACAGCCGACAAAATGGAATGCGAATGAAGCAGCGACATAGTATCATTCTCATAATATTCCTCGTCGTAGTAGTGGCAGCCACCGGCGTTTTCGTGTATTTCATAACCTTTTTCCAAAGCTCCTCACTTACCCTGACTGTCAGGGATAGTGTAAGCAAAAGCTGGATCTGGGACCTGGAAATAGAGGTTCAAAACAAAATAATCAATGCATTCTTTCAATCCGACCAGGGTGTCACAGAACTTACCTTCCCGGATCTTAAGCGGGGAGAATGGAAGGTTTCGGTTCGCGCCCCTTACTACGAATCCACCGAAATCCCGGTCGATCTTAAAAGAGGGAAAAACATTCTTCCCGGTATAATCGAGCTTAAGGGACTGGAAATCCCGGATGTGAAAAAATTCTATGTTTTCACCGGCAGACGGCCGGACGGATACGCCTTCGAACTGAGGCCGGTCAATTCTAGGGGGTATGCTATTGCCAATCATCCCTGCCTGGATATCTGGATCGGTTTAAAGGTCAGCGAGCAGCTATTGGAGGGACGCGCGGCGGACACTCCCTCGGACCTGGGAGCGGAACGGGGCATGATGCTGTATGGGGGTGATGTGAAGTGGCAGTGGGATGCTACTCCTGAAACACAATTCCGATACAGTGCCTTCCTTCCCTCCGGGGAACTGAAGCCGTCGACAGCAGCATACCTGGTATTCGATTTCATCATCATTGTTCCAAAAAACGTCGATACCGATTTACTCCCCGAAATGAAAGACGGAATCCGGGAAAAAATTATTGATATGCCATGGGAAGAGGTTGCCGAATACCTCGATTCAATGGGAGAGTCACTATCATGGTATATCGATTCGTCATGGAATATCGAAGGGTAACGGCATGCTGGAAGTAAAAAACCTGACCAAACGGTTCGGCTCATTTTACGCTGTGGATTCTCTATCGTTCTCCGTTAAAAAGGGAGAGATCTATGCTCTTCTGGGTCCGAACGGTGCCGGGAAAACCACCACCATGCTGTCTATCCTCGGCCTCGTAAAGCCCAGCAGCGGAGATATTCTCCTCTTCGGGGAAAAAATCGCCTATAACGATATAACTTTACGGAGAAGAATCGGTGTTGTTCCGGAGAAGCATCCGAAAAATCCGTGGCCATGGATGACCGCTTCGGATTATTTGCACTTTTTCGCAGAACTGTATTCTGTTGAAAACGCTTCGCATATAATCGAAGAACTCCTTGAAAAAGTTGAGCTTAGCCGGTTCAGAAACCGCAGGATAATCGAATTCTCCCGCGGCATGCTCCAGAAGCTCAGTTTTATCCGGGCCCTGCTTCCGGATCCGGACATACTCATCCTGGATGAACCCCAATCCGGGCTGGATCCCATCGGAGTTGTTCAGATCCGAAATCTTATCCTGGACAAAATGAACACGGAACGGTCGGTTATCATATCTTCCCACCTCCTGTCTGAAATCGAGAAAATCGCAAACCGGGTGGCCATCATATCCGGTGGGAAACTGATTATCGAGGGGAGTGCTGAGGACCTTAGTTCTGCATTGACCCCTGACATCGCGTATACAATCGAGGTGGACAAACCACCCGAGGCTGTAGCGGCTGCAGCCGAAGCGCTCCCTTTTGTCCGGTCCCTGTCATGGGAGGAGAACACGATACACGTTACCCTAGACAAAGAGAGAGATTACAGAAAAGATCTGTCCGAATTTCTCATCTCCCGGGGGTTCGTTCCCCTCAAAATGATGGAGACCTCGACCACCCTGGAGGAGGTTTTTGTCACGATCACCAGGGATAATCTCAAACAGTTTTCTTCCAGGGGGGAAAAGCAGGAATGAAAGCACGACTTCACGCGGCCAGGGTTATATGCAAACGGCAGTGCTTCGCCGTATTGATATCCCCCGGATATTATCTGTCCCTCTCCATGGGAATGATTTTAAGTTACCTGGTAATTCGCGGCTTCATCCATTCCATCGATTCGAACGGCTTTAATCCGGAATTAAGCTCCTCCTTCGATCTAATTGCACGGAGTTTCACCGGATTGTTCGGATCCGCCCTGTTCCGCAGGATTTTTTCTCAAGGTCCGTTTCTCCTCTCCGGAATAGCCGGCTTTCTGCCGATTACGGTATTTATCACGATGAACATGGTCGGCCGGCTTGGTTTCGAAAAGAACGTCGGAGCCGTTGACCTGGTTCTTTTCGGACCGGCGGACGGATTCTCCTACGTTATCGCGTCAATGGTACGGGATATCTTTCTGTACATGGGGGCGTTCTTTATCCTTATTCTCTATTCCGCTTTCATTGCCGTTACGCATAACCTGGTTCTCGGGCCGGACTTTTTTCTCGCTTTAACCGCATCACTCTTTTTCGGAATTGTATTTTCCGCATATACCTGCCTGTGCGCTGTTGTTACCAATTCCACAACTTCAGGTGTGGTCCTGTGTATACTCATCGCCTTTGTCTTCATGCTGATCCAGACAGGAACCTATTTGATTTCAGGGCAGTACGTTCATACGTTGAGTCTCGTTTTTTCCCTCGCCCTCAGATGGGTGTCCCCGGTTTATTACAGCGGTCTGATTTTAAACGCCCAATCGAACCCTGCGGCTGTTACCGTTCTGGCGGTAATCGGAAATATCGGGATCGCCGGTACGGCTGTGTTCCTCGGTGGACTGTACTTCAACAAAACCGGGGAGCGCACATGAGCAGGAAACCGGCCCTCTTCATCATCTTTCTTTTATCCACAGCCTGGGCCCTCTGGTCCCAGGCGCCGGTAAGGACCGAGGAATTCATCTACACTATCCTTTCATACAACGGGAAAGATTATTCCGGAACCTACTGCAGGCAGGCTTCGGATACGATCTACCTGTACGAAAATACGGATAATTTCATAAGTGCCGGAAAGGCTTTCGTCTATTATTGGCCGATCACGGAATCCTGGAAGATAGACCAGTCGGTCCTGGATATTTCGTTTGACGGAATCCTGAGAGTGGAAGACAACGGTCAGAACATCGATCTTAGCCCTGTCTTCTATACCTATTTCAGCGTTCGGGAAGGACTGCAGACGGAGTGGAAAGCGGTGATGGGGGATGAAGCTACCCGGGAATATGACCGGTACAGGGAACTCGCCACAACCTATCTCCAGGAAGTCCGGAATTACGAGCAGGCGGTTCTCCGGTATGAAGAACGTGCAAATATGCTGTTCAGGGAAATCACAACCCGAAAGAACGAAGGGCTGCCTTATGAAAATCTTCTAACGGAGATGGAAGGGCTTCAAAAACCCAAAGAGCCGGAGATACCTACCTATTATGGAACACCCCCGGTTCCCTTAAAACAGGGATACCATCTGAACCTGCCGAAAGGGGAATACTCTCTTCGTTTTTTAACCCATGAAGGCTTGGAAATGGCCTGGTCCGGGAAGATCCTTATTGTTGAGGGGAAAAAGGGCGACCCCACGATCGGGTTCGAGGTGATTCCTGCAGACCGGTGGGTTTATTCGAGTGATTCCGTTCAGCCGTCGAGTGTCCTCTACGTGAACGGTAAAACCGATCTGTATATTCGGCCCTTCTTCCAGGAGAAGTACAACGATCTTTTCTACAGTAAGCTGATAAACAACGATGCAGTGGGAAACGGGAATGTCGACCGGTGGGTTAAAACCCGGCAGGTCTTGGGATCGGTCATTGTCATTGAATACAGAGATAGCCCTGTTACAGTTGAGGAAAACCAGTTTGTCGTAGATCAGACAAAGGGTGCGAACTTAGGATACACAATCCTTCCCTACAATCCGGATGAATCGTATGACAGCAGAACCCCCAACCTGATTGCGTACAAGATACCGATAGATGAGGAAACCCCCGCTTTTTCCTTTCACCTGGTGGACGAAGATGGGACCATGTTGCCCGGAAGCGGAAGGAAAGTCAGGATTGTAGAAAATCCTGAGAGAGGTTGGCTCTTTATCGGTACCGCCTGTATTCCCCTGATCGTCATAATCCTCGTAAAGTCCAGACGGAAAAAAACACTACGGTCAGGGCAAACCCTGGCATAACACACGCTTCCAGGTATTCCTTGTGTCGATTTCCTGAAGACGACAGTAGGTGTTGTACCTACAACTCCGGAACCGGGTGATACGTCACCTACATGATCACCTGCACACCATAAGAAGAAAATCTCGAATCAGCAGTAACAATGGGAAGCCCCCGTTCCAGCCCTGTAGCGATAATAAACCGATCGCACGGGTCTTTGTGGATTGGAGGAAGCTCCACCGCCTTGAGACAGAGGGAGGCATCGAGATTGATAAGAGAGATGCTATGATGATTCACGATTTCTTCAAACCACGTCTCAGGCCGTACAGGGAGAATCAGTTTTCCTGATTTGTATTTCAATCCAATTTCAAAGGCGGATATTGCAGAAACATAAACAACCGGGCTGTTATATATTTTTTCAAGGACCCCGGGGCTAATTTTATGAGGATCCGAGGCAACCCAAAGGAGGGCGCAGGTATCCAAAAGGATCAATCGATTTCCCCCCACTCTTCCTCTGTAAGATCTTCAGTCGGATCGTAGTTTATTTTGATTCTGCTCAGGACCGGATGCAGGTCCATTCTGTTTTTGCATTTGAACGGGGACAGGGTTGCGACGGGCTTGCCGTTTCTGCAGATCAGATAGGTTTCCCCCTCTTCAATTTCACGCAGCACAGCAGACAACATGGTTTTTGCTTCATGGATATTCAATGTTTTCATACATTACCTTCCAATCAAGTTTACTTGACTTAGTTTATTTAGTCAATTTAAAAAGTCTGAATGGTAAGACTCTCCCCGGCGATACGCCCCCACATACGGAGTTCCTGTGCCGTGTGGCCGTACCCCACCATCCAGTGATGACCGATCCCTTCCCGGAAGATCCAGTCCAGGATATCCCTGGTATGCTGTTCAAATACCACCCGTACCGGGTTACCGGGAAACACCATATCCGTCCTGACAGCTTCCCCTTCCAGCACGGCACACCGGTATCCGCCGGGCTGAGGGTCCAGCGACACGAGGGTCACAGGACCCGGTTTTGCCGGGAACAGGGCGCAGACCCCCCTCTCCATGAGACGTACCGGTGAAAGCACGATATCCTCCTTACGCTCAGCCAGGTCGAACGATCCGGAACCGCAGTGGGTAAGCACCACCGAGTCGTCCCCCATGGGATCGAGCCAGTCCGTACTGTGCGCCGGGCCGGCTGTAAGGAGCATTAGCAGGAACATTGCGGCGGCACCGTTTACATCACCTTCACACGACAGGGGCACCCCCTGGTCCGCCAGCATTGAAGCTGCAAGACACACAATGCCCATGAGATCCGGGTAACAGCCCACGGTAACCGCGTGGAGGCCGTGTTCCTCAACCTTCTCTTTTACCGCCATGTAAAAAGCCATTGCGCGCCGGCCGTCTTCGTCCTGAACAACGGATTTCCCTGCCTGTTTCAGGGTCTCTTCCCAGAGAATACCGGGGCCGGGATCATCCAGAAACTCTTCGGTTCGCGACAAAAGGGCGGGAAGGTAGAGAGGTACGATTCGGGGGCCCACTGCTTTCTTCAACATATGTTCATCACAGGCGGTGTCGGTCATACCCAGAACCCTCTGGCCGGAGAAACCGATTCTGGCCCTGCGCATCCTGTTCCGTAAGGAAGCAGCACGAATGAATACTTTTCCTTTTTCGAGACAAACCGGGTCATTGAATTCGCCGAATACGGCTTCGTAAGGATGTCCCAGCTTCTTCAGAAAGAAGGTCTGCTGTTGAGCTCCGCAGAGCGCACCGGTTTCCATACCGGGAAGGGGCCAGAATAGAAAGGGAACAGGGCATTCCTCCATAAAATCGAGAACATAGTAATCTTCATACCAGCACACAGGTGTGAATACCATTGCATCGATGTGTTTCTCAGCTGCCTGTTTCCCGGTATCCCTGGCCTGATCAGCGGTTTCTATAGAGCCGAAGGACTCCGCCTGGAACCCGCTTCTTTGCAGCACCTGCACCAGGGACTTGACAGCCCCGGGGGCTCTATCAGCTCCTACTTCCAAAGGACTTGAAAGGGATGCTACCCCTATACAGGGCTTAAGCACATCAATCATTATTCCTCACCTCCTTGGCGGCGAACCAGTTTAAAACTATATCACAGCTGTCCAAAATAATTCAAAACAACTCCATATGTAATCATCGCTGCCCATGATCCGGCGATAGGAGATGAAGATTATACCCGTTATTGAGACAGCAGGAGATCAGGCGTACCCTTCGCCGTTTGCGGGGTATGTCCGATCTTTGTTCGTTCATGTGCGTACGTTTTTACCGGTCTTAAGGAGATTTCACACTTTTTTCGTTTTGCGTTTCGCCGTAACGTATTATTTTTTCAATCATAAAAGCCCCCCGGCAGAGCGGGGGGCCTTCATTGAACAAATCGGTTCCGTTAATTACCTGATGCCCTGCTCGATGAGGGGTTTGAGTTCGGTAATGTTGTCGGGAGTTACGACCCCCGCTGCGGTATTGATGTGGAGCCCGGGAATTTTGTACCGCTTGGTCATCACGATCTGCGAGACCGGAATGTACCCTTGGAGATAGAGCACCTGGTCAAGGGTCGCCGAAATGTATCCGCTCTCGACACCTTCGATCGTAGCCGGGGCTAAGTCGATCCCTCCGATAATGATTTCACCGGGTTTCTTCCCGGCGGCTTTAAGCACATTAGGCATGATGGATGTTACGGCGCCGTGCTGCGTACCCATTGCTTTGATATCCGGATTTCTTTCCAGGTATGCTGTCAGCACTGGAATTGCAAGAGAAGAATCGGCATCCACCTCCGGGGAAATTTCAAGCTTTTCAACTGAAAGACCTGCATCCGTCAACGCGTCGAACATCCCCTGAGGACTGTCTTTTCTTCCCGGCTGGGAGAATAAGCCGTAAACAACGGCTTTGTCGCCTTTCCTGAGGTTACCCAGTTTTACCATCTGCTCCCCTGCCATGTATCCTCCAGCGTAGAGATCGACACCGGCATAACCGAAGCCCCGGGGTTGATATTTTGCTTCCAGCTCTTTCAGCGGCGCGTTTCCGCTGGTTACCAGTATCCCCCTGCTTATTGCTTCATCCACCAGGGACGCGAAGGCCGCATCGCCCGGATGTCCCATGATGATAATACCATCGGGGCTCGCCGCCAAGGCTTCCTTGAACTGGGAAATCATGGTATCCGCCCTCCATTGGGAGTACTGCTCGATAAGCTTGACATTACCCAGGGCTTCTGCCGCTGCACGGGCCCCGTTGGTCCTGGCCAGTGTTGCCCCGTCGCCCTGGGTCCCTCCCATCTGCATGTAAATCAAGATTTCCTTTTCTCCCGGGATCTTTTCTTTCCCTCCCCCTGCGGATACAAAACCCGCAACAACGAGAATGAGCACAGAGATCATGACAAGTCTTTTCATGTACTTTTTCATAAAATCCTCCTGTTTGAAAAAATACTTTTCATGCGCAACATTTATTACGCATATTACCTAACCTTATTTGGGTCCTCTCTTCCTGTTCACCGTCCTGGATACGGACTGCCGTTCTTTGATTTTCTTCATTTTTTCCCGCATAGTGCCTTCCCTGATAATGATGTTGAGAATCATGGAGAAGGCCATGACCAGGCCGCTTACCAGGCGCACCCAGTAGCCGCCCATTCCTGTGGCAACAACACCTGCTTCCAAAGACCCGATGATATAGGCCCCGAAAAAGGTGCCAACGATAGTCCCGTATCCCCCGGCAATTGATGTTCCGCCGATAAATACCGCGGCCATCACGGGAAGAAGAAATCCGCCCCCCTGGGTTGACCAGAAATTCACCATCTCGAGAGTCAGAAGCACTCCCCCGAAGGCCGAAATGATTCCATGTATGGTAAAGAGTTTGATTTTTGTAGATTCCACGTTGATTCCCACGACCCTGGCCACTTGTTCGTTGTCGCCGATAAACATGATGGCTTCACCGAATTTATGCCGGTTCAGGATAAACCAGAGAAACACAGCCAGACCGAAAGCCCAAATACTCTGGGCCGGAAGGACGCCCCCAATCCTTCCCACAAACAGGCTGTGGAGGAACCGTCCCCGGATAGTAATGATATTCCAGGAGAGACCCTGGCTGATCAGGGTGGTGAATCCGTTCCAGAAAAACTGGGCGGCAAGGGTTGCCATGATTGAAGGAACACCTATTCTTGCTATGACTACCCCGTTAATGTAACCAACGAGCCCCCCCCCTGCGAGAGCGATAATAAGGCCCAACAGGGGAGCGTCAAGGGTTCTGTAAATAAAGGAGAAAAGAAAACCTGAAAATGCGACGACTGCAGGAAAACTCAGGTCGATCTCTCCCGCCGTGATTACCATAGTAAGTCCCAGTGCAAGAACCAGCTGCGGAGGGATCGTCTGGAAAAAGGACATGTAGATCCGGTATCCGGTAAATACACGGGTAGCGGTTGTGAGGAAAATCAGAAGAAGAACGATATACACAACGATGATGGGAAAGCTTTCGATACGGTTCAGGAATCTGTTTTTAGGTTCAATCTTGTTCATCTTCTTTCGAATCCTTTAATCCATGGGCATAATCCAGCAGAAAGGTATTCAGATCTTTCAGCGAGATATCTTCTTTTCTTATACTGGCAACCACCTTTCCCCTGTCCAGAACAACAAACCTGTCGGATATTTCGTACACGTCACCGATGTTGTGGGATATGTAGACACAGGCTTTCCCGTGGTCTTTTATCTGGTGAACAAAATTGAGCACCTTCCTGACTTCCTTGAGAGACAGTGCGACAGTGGGCTCATCGAGAATGATAAGCTCGGCGTCAAAGTGCATGGCACGGCCTATCGCTACGCCCTGGCGCTCTCCCCCGGAGAGTTTGTTCACCTTGGAATCGACAGTTATACCCGCTCCCCGGAAACCTATCATGTTAAGGAGCATCTCCGAGGCTATTCTTTTTTCTTCCTTAACCTTTATAAAACCGAGGGGCCCGGAAATTTGCCTGCCGACGAAAAAATTCCGCCAGAGATCCTGTTTATCCGCCAGGGACTTGTCCTGGTAAACGGTTTCTATTCTCCAATTATGGGCCTGTTTGACATTGTAGTGGCTTAAGGTAATCTTCTCATCCCTGATATACAGTTCTCCTGAGGTCGGGGGGAACACGCCGGTCATGGTTTTAATAAGGGTTGATTTTCCAGCTCCGTTGTCACCGATAAGCCCGACAACTTCGTTCCGCCGCACCTCGAAATTGATCCCTAATAATGCCTGGACCTTTCCGAAAGATTTATCGACGTTGACCATTTTTACCGCGTTGACATATTGCCGGTTGTATTCTCCCATCGCCACGGCTTGACCTCCTAGTTTGGCTTTCCTGGCTACTGCATAGACATTCGTTCTTCATGCAAACAGTACAATGTACTATGATCTTTCGTTAAAAAAGTTTCTCATAACCCGGATCATATGAAAATGGAGGATTTTGCAATAAGGATGGATTTACTTGCAAATCACACCTTTTTTTGTCTATCAATGAAGATGTGATTGTAAAGAGGATGGACAATTATGCAGAAAGGATGGACTTAATTCCTTGTGGAGGTCACAGAACATCCTTCGACACAAATTTGCTCGGTGCGACCCCCCGTCGTTTTTTAAATACCCTCGAAAAATAATAGGGATCGTCGTAGCCGAGACGCATGGCTGCCTCTTTTACCGTGATATCCGGCTCCTTTTTGAAAAACTCTTCCGCCTTTTCCATTTTAAGCTCAATCATCACCTGTTTGAATGTTTTATGCAGGATTCCGGTAAACAGATGGGAAACCGTCGAGGTGCTTCGTCCGGCGATACGGGCGGCTTCGGAAATACTCAATTGCTGATCATAATGAATTCTGGCATGATTTATAATTTTTTCCAGGACGAGGTTGCTCTTTATTATAATAAGGTTCTGGGATACTATGTAATTCACAATCAGTTTAAAAAATTTCTGCATGTCCTTTATCTCTTCTTCAGAAAAAGAAGGTGTTTTCAGGTAGGAGATAATGAGCTCTTCTGAAGCTCCGAACCGTTTCGCATATTCTAAGAGGAGAGACCTGTTGATCTTTTTTTCACTCCTGTACTGCCCCATCATGAAAAAACCAAGATGAATCCCGTCGAAATAAATGGGAATGATCGATTCTATCATACCGGCGTAACATTGCCAGGTGAATAAATCTTTATTTAAAAGGGCCTCTTTTCTCTTCTCTTCATCGAGGGCCAGGCATTTTTTCTTTTTATCAAGGGCATTCCGGACAAGCATACAGAATTCGTTTCCAGGTTTTTCGAGGCCGACTAACAGCTGTTTTCCTTCGGGTGATAAAAAACCGATACGTATTTTAAAGCATGCTGAAAAAGCATCGAATATCCGGTGAACATCATCTTTTAAAATGATCTCTATCGAACTTTTCACGATGTACAATGATAACTGAAGAATGCAGATTTGTCCATCATGTCCGCTGGCGCACAGCGGCTATCTTTATACTCTTTGTAAAAGTATTTTCTTCTTTTTAGCTTCTTCATGGAGCCAGCTATTTTTAGTACCGTCGATGTCGCCGAAATCTGTGAGTTCGCACTCAACCTTTTCAGCCATCAGCTGGCCGAAGGACTCCGCCTGGAACCCGCTTCTTTGCAGCACCTGCACCAGGGACTTGACAGCCCCGGGAGCTCTATCAGCTCCTACTTCCAAAGGACTTGAAAGGGATGCTACCCCTATACAGGGCTTAAGCACATCTATCATTATTCCCCATCTCCACGTCGGTACATTAGTTTAACTTTATATATAAATCAATTATTCTGTCCATATTATACTTGACTTACAGCAATATTTAAAATAAAAATAGGTAATATCTGTAAATAAAACAATGGTTATATATTATTTTGTGTTAATTCCAGTTCTTTTAAACGGCAATGAGACAAAGGGAGTAAAACTGGATGACAAGCAAAGAACGAATCCTGGCGGCCTGGGAAGGGAAACCGGTGGACCATGTACCCCTGATAGAAGATTTCAATATCCCCAGGGCTGTTGAACACGCAGTCAGTTCTCCGGCGGACGTGGAGCTCATGAAATACCTCTACTGCCCGCCGGGGAAGGAAGAAGAGGAGTGGTTCGAAGGGCGCATGAACACCGTCCGGCCCTTTGCTATCGAGGCTGGAGTCCCTGTACAGGCCTGGACCGGATTCGGCATGGACGCGGTAGTGTGGTTTACCGGCACCGAAAAAGCGGTGATGATGTCCATGGACGAACCCAAGGCATTCCACGCACTGATCGATATCATTACCGAAACCGACGTAGCCCGAACCGCTCTCCCGGACACCCCCTGGGAAGGGATTGAGAATCTTACGGCAATCTGGAAAAAATACAGATAAAACAACGATAGATACTAAATCAAGGAGTAATGAATGGCAGGAAAAGCACAATTCAGGTTTTCGTTCGGTCCCTGGAACATCCATTCAGGTGCGGATGTATTCGGACCACAGGTAAGGAAAACGGTTGCCTTCAGCGATAAACTGAAGGAATACAAAAAACTCGGCTTCGACGGAGTTCAGTTTCACGACGACGATGCGGTCTCAAGCGTGGATGTCCCCCACGATCGGATGATGAGTGAAGCACAAGAGATGAAAAAGATGCTCGACGGCGAAGGCCTGGTTGCTGAATTTGTCGCCCCCAGGCTGTGGGAACATCCCGATACCGTAGACGGCGGTTATACTTCCAACGATCCCGAACACCGTAAATACGCCATCGAACGGTCAAAAAAAGCCATTGATATCGCCAACGTCCTGGAAACCAGGGATATCGTTCTCTGGCCGGCCAGGGAAGGAATTTACGTCAACGAATCGAAAAACCACGTGGAAAGCACAAAGCGGTTCATCCACGCAGTAAATGAAATGCTGAATTACGACAGGAACATCCGTATCCTCGGTGAAATGAAACCCAATGAGCCCATGGACCACGAGTACTGCCCCACTTCAGGGCACTTTATGGCGCTGGGCGCAGCTACGGCCGATCCTTCCCGCGTGGGAATTCTCATCGAAAGTGCCCACGCGATTCTGGCAGGACTCGATCCGGCCATAGAGATGGCATTCGCCATAAGCCAGGGGAAACTCTGGAGCGTACACTTGAACGATCAGAACGGCCTCAAGTTCGATGAAGACCGGATTTTCGGTGCCATCAACCTGAAAAGGGCCCTGGACCAGGTGCTGGTACTCTATGAAAACGACTTCGGTTCAAACGGGGAGTTTGTCGGACTCGATGTAAAAGCCTTAAGAACTCAAAAAGACGGAGAAGCTACACAACACCTCTCCCACAGCAGAAGTATCTTCATGGCCCTTCTGGATGTTGTAAAAAGCCTGGACATGAAAAAGATCGAAGCATACCGGAAAGCCCGAAGTTATGAAGACCTGGAATACTATATCGTCAGCAGGCTTCTGGGACGATAAGGAGCCCTGGTTAAGGGTGCGGCCGGTTCCCTTCTTCCCGGGACGGTACAGGAGAGAGCGTGATAAGCAAACGGGAAAACTATCTCAGGGCCCTCGAGTTTACCGACCCCGAATGGATACCCCTTACCTGGGAACTGTTGCCAGGAATAGCAAAAAAACACGGGAAAGCCTTACAGGCGATGATCCGAAGGCATCCCGACATTTTCCCCCGGGGTGTCTATGAAAGCATCCTCTCTTCCGGTAACGATCCCCTCTATACACGGGGTTCATATTTCGTCGATGACTGGGGATGCCGCTGGTACAATGCCTGTGACGGGATTCTGGGACAGGTAGTAGAGCACCCGGTGGAAGACTGGAATGCCCTTTCGAAACTGAAATGCCCCAATCCGGGCGACCAGATGGACTGGAATGCGGTACGAATCGCCGTTAAGGAAAAGCAAAGGAGAGGAGAACCCGCCAAGGCCGAGCCCGGCTCCTTCTCTCACGGGGGGTTCTTTGACAGGCTCCAGTTTCTCCGGGGGCTGGAAAACCTTCTTGTGGATTTTATAACTGATCCTCCTGAGCTTGGAATACTTATAGAAATGCTCCTGGAATACAACCTCAAGTACATACGCTATGGCGGGATTGCGGCGCGGATATCATCTGGTTTCATGGGGATATCGGAACTCAGCGGGGCCTGATGATTAGCCCGGATACGTTTCGAAAATATCTTAAACCCGCTTACATGGAAATGTTCCGAACATGCAGGAATGCGGGAATGCACGTGTGGTACTCCTGCGACGGTAATATCCTGGATATCGTTGATGACCTTGTTGAGTGCGGGGTTTCGGTTCATGATCCCCAGGTTGCAGCCAACGGAATAGACAGTATTGCGTCCCATTACAGAGGGAAACTGTGCGCCGCCGTGGATATAGATGAACAGATGCTTCCTTTCTGTTCACCTGAAGAAATCGAAGCCCAGGTAATCGAAATAAAGGAAACAATCGGCACTCCGAAAGGGGGACTGATGTACTACTTCTGTCCCGGCACGGATGTGCCTGTAAGAAATATCGAAGCTTTTTTCACCGCCTGGAAGAAACACCGGTACCTATCGTAGATAAGGAGCACTCTCATGGATAAGGTCTTCGAATCCGACATTCTTTCCAAACGGGAACGGGTGGAACTAGCCTTAAGCCATGAACCCGTTGACCGTGTCCCCCTGCACGAACAGCTTTCCTACAATACCGGGGTGATCTCCCTGTATACGGGGAAGGACTTCCCTCCCTTTGGATTCACAGGCGAGGATGTCGGACTGGTCATCCGAAAAACACTGGACACCTGTTTCCCCTTCATTGAAGACAAAGGTACCGGTACGTACACCGATCCGGAAGGATTTACCTTCCGGAACGAGCACTGGATGACCTGGAGGACCGGCCGGCCCTTCGATGATGAGAAGGGAGCTGCCCGGTGGCTCCAAGATAAAGTAGAGAGAATGTCAGCAACAGGCCTCAACACTCACACGGCAGTCCAGGTGGGAAAAGATCCCCCTAAAGAGAAGCATGAAACCTTCAACGCGCAACGTATAAAAGAAGAATATCGGGCGTGCATGGAGGAATTCCAGCACCATGTCGGGGAAACGGTGATCATCGGGTTTTCCTTTACCGGATTCTGCGATCTCTTCGATGCCATGGGGCTGGAACTATTCACCTTTTTCTCCATAGACTATCCCCGCCTGCTGGAAGAGTACATGGAAATATCGACTTAGAACGAACTGAACAGGATTAAAGCTGTGGCGGACCCCGCCTTGTCCCCGGTTATTCTCCTGCCGGAAGATTTCTCCACCAAGCAGGGCCCCATCTTTCCCGACGATTTCCTGGACCGTTATCATTATCCCTACGTGAAAAAGATCTCCCGTGCCTGGCATGATTCCGGGATAAAGGTAATCTACCATAGTGACGGCAACTATAAAAAAGCTGTTCCCGACCTGCTGGAGTGCGGTGTAGACGGATTCTACTGCCTGGAACCGAACTGCAGCATGGACATCATCGAACTCAAAGCTTCGTGGCCGGAAGCGGTCTGGATGGGCGGGGTGGACGGAGTGGACCTCATGGAAAACGGGACCCCCGAAGCGGTTCGGGAGGAAGTCTTACGGCACATCCGGGAAACAGGCGCTCTCCACACCGGCGGCATGTTCGTCGCCTCTTCCAGCGAAATCAATCCCCCCATCCCGCCGGAGAATTTCAATGCCATGGTGGACGCAGTTGGGGAGTTAAGGAATCCGGAATTCTATCTATAAAATACACTTATAAACCTTTCCTTTTATTATGTTATTAACTATACTCTCAACCACCATTAAGGATAGAAGGTGATAAAATTGAAAAAGGGCAAGAAAGTAAGCATCATTGTAGCAGGAATATTTTTAGCAGTTATTGTACTCTTCGCTTGTGTAAGTATATGGCTGAATGCAGTATGGTTCAGTGAACTCGGTTATATCCAGGTATTTACAACGATTCTTGGAAGCAAGGTCGGTCTCTGGGGCGGTTTTTTCGTGTTGTTCTTTCTTTTTTCGGGAATAAACATCCGGACAGCCTTCAGAAGGGGCAACATACAGGGGCTACAGATCCAACAGTCCGGTGAGTCTGTACATATAAACAGGAAAGCCGTATCCGTCATTTCGATAATAGTCCTTTTGCTGTTAAGTATTATCATGGCCAACAATGGAAGCAAGCAATGGGACACGGTATTGAAATTCTTCAACAGTACCGGTTTCGATCTCAACGACCCGGTTTATCACCGGGATGTTTCTTACTATGTTTTTATATTACCTTTCTTTACTTTCTTACGGTCCTGGAGCTTAACTGCGGTGATACTGACTATTGCGGCCGCAGGCCTGCTTTACCTGCTATCCGGACAGATAAAATGGGAAAAGAAAAAGCTTACCATAAGTGATCAGGCTAAAAAGCATATTCTGTTTCTGCTGCTTCTCATAACTCTTATTATTGCATGGAGCTTCTGGCTTGCAAGATATCAGCTTCTGTTTTCCTCACGGGGATTGATTTTCGGAGCCGATTTCACCGATGCCAATATAGTCGGTCCTGCCTATTATGTTATGATTGCCGTTTCACTGTTAACCGCGGTTTTCATCTTTCTCGGTATGGTTAAAAGCTCACTGAAACATTTGTTCATTGGTGCCGGGATCCTGGTAGGCTCCATGATTTTATTTATCGGTATCATTCCGGGTGTAGTGCAGCAGCTTTCAGTAAAACCCAATGAACTTCAGAAGGAATCACCATATATTAAAGCCAATATTCAGTTTACCAGAGAGGGATACAATCTTTCTAATATTATCAAACAGGTGTTCCCTGTGGAAGATTCTCTGACTGCAGAAGACTTCAAGGATGATACCGGTATTACCGGACATATAAGGCTCTGGGACCAGCGTCCGTTAAAAGCAACATTCTCCCAGGTGCAGGAGTTCAGGCTTTACTATGAGTTTAACAGTGTGGGTGTTGACAGGTACCATTTCGGTGATGATTACAGGCAGGTCATGATATCCGCCAGGGAAATAAACACTGATAATTTACCTCAAACAGCGCAAACCTGGATAAATAAGAAACTCCAGTATACCCACGGCTACGGCATTGTAATGGCGCCTGTTAACAGCATAGGGCAGGAGGGGCTGCCTGAACTTATTATCAAGGACATACCTCCGAAGCTCTCCGTTCCCGGTACCATTGACAGACCGGAAATCTACTATGGCGAGAAAACGTTTTCCTACGTATTCGGCAACACGAAAATTCCGGAGTTCGATTATCCCAAGGGAAATCAAAATGTGACGGTCCACTACAAGGGAACCGGCGGTATCAGTATAAAGAATGGCTGGAGAAAACTGCTGTTCGCCTTACATTTTAAAAACGCCAACATCCTGTTCACCAACTATCTTACCCCGGAAAGCAGGATTATGATTTATCGAAGCATAAATCAGCGCGTTCGTATGCTTGCACGCTTTTTGCGCTTCGATTCAACTCCCTATATCGTTCTATCGGAAGGAAAACTCTACTGGATGCTCGATGCCTACACGACCACCAATAAATACCCCTATTCCATCCCTTCTAAAGACGGTTTTAACTACATCAGAAACTCGGTTAAAATCACCGTTGATGCATACAATGGTGATGTTACTTTTTATGTAATCGATCAGGAGGATCCCCTTATCAGTACATACAGAAAAATATTTCCCGGTTTATTCAAAGACTTCTCCGAAATGCCTGAAGATTTACGCCTGCATGTAAGGTATCCACGGGACCTGTTCCAGACACAGGCTGAGATATACTCCGTCTACCATATGACGGATCCGGTGGTTTTTTACAATAAAGAGGACGAATGGGCGATACCAAATGAAATTTATGACCAGGAACCGACGGTAATGAACCCCTACTATGCCATCATCAATTTCGAGGACCAAAACTACCGTGAAGAGTACGTACTGATGCTTCCATTTACCCCATCAACTAAGAATAATATGGTTGCCTGGGTCGCAGCCA
The DNA here is from genome assembly GCA_024274705.1 of Spirochaetota bacterium. GTDB lineage: Bacteria > Spirochaetota > Spirochaetia > SPDA01 > JAJSAL01 > JAJSAL01. The sequence goes on along the minus strand of JAJSAL010000108.1, from coordinate 22,921 downwards.
TGTCTGATCCCGAAAATTACGGGAAGATTATTGAATACCAGTTTCCGAAAGAAAAACTTGTCTTCGGTCCGATGCAGATTGAATCAAGAATTGATCAGAATACTGAAATATCCCAGCTTTTCACGTTGTGGGGGCAGAAGGGTTCAACCGTTATCAGGGGGAATCTGCTGGTTTACCCTATTAAAAACTCTCTTCTTTACGTTGAACCCATATACCTGCAATCTGAACAGAGTGAACTTCCGGAACTCAAGCGGGTTGTTGTAGCATACCAGAACAGAATCGGCGTAGGTTCCAATCTCAAGAATGCCCTGAATGAAATATTCGGCGAGGCGGAAGTACAGTCAAAAACGGAAGCACCTGCTGTTGCCGGTGGTCTGTTACAAAACCTGAATGTACAGGAATTGATCAATAAGGCTGTTGATGTTTTTAACGGAGCCCAGGAAAAGCTTCGTGCCGGTGATTTTGCAGGATACGGGGATGACATCGATCGTCTTCAGACAACGTTACGGGATCTTCAGAAAGAGGTGAAGTAGCAGGCCCAGAGTACCCGGCCGGTATGAAAACCGGCCGGTTTATTCGGCTCTTATCGCAGCCATCCCGGGTAGGATGTGCTGTTTGCGGCAGGTCTCTACCCCTTGGTCGCCCCTTCCGTAAGTCCCCTGATAAAAAACCGCTGGAAGGAAATATAGAGGACCAGCATGGGCAGGGTGCTCAGGAACAATCCCGCCATGGTCACCGGGATATCCAGGTTCAGTTTCGATTTAAAAGCTGTTATCCCTACCATGAGGGTCCGCATTACATCCTTCGGAAGGAAAACGAGGGCCAGGAGCAGTTCGTTCCACATCCAGAGGGCGTTGACGATAACCAGGGTTACCATTGCAGGTCCGGAAAGGGGAATAAAGATCAGCCAAAGGATCGTGATGGGCCTGCAGCCGTCGATACGCGCGGATGAAATAATGTCGTTTGGTACGGTCCGGAAAAAGTTGGTAAGAAGATACACGGAAAAGGGTATCGTGAGTCCCGTATAGAGGATCATGATTCCCTGGTAAGTGGAATTCATTTGCAGCTGGGCATAGAGAATGAAAAGGGGAACGATCATCACCACCGGTGGAATCACCATAAGGGAAATAACGATATTCAGCATGGTACTGCTGCCCTTGAAGGGCATCTTGGAGAATACGAAGGCCGCCAGGGACGTTACCACTAATACTGCAAGGGTACTGCCTGTAGTGATGATCACCGAATTTAGAAACCACCGGGCAAAGCGGCCCCCCCGGAGTGCAGTCAGGAAATTCCCCAGGTTCGGCGGCATGGGCAGACCGAACTTGTTGATAAGGTAATCCGGCTGGGTTTTCAGCGCGGTTATGATCATCCAGAACAGGGGATACAGGGCAATTGCAGTCACTGTAATAAGCAGAAACTGTTTGAGAATCTTTGCACCGGTCTTTTCATGGGCAGTTGCCGGTGCCCTATCAATTCCTTTAGCCAAAATCTTCCTCCCCCATTCGTGTACGCAGTTTGAGAAGCGCAAAAATAAGTACCAGGGTTGACGCAAACAGCACTACCGAAGCTGCCGCTCCCATACCCGGGTTCGGTGCACCGTGGGCAACCTTATTGAAGATCCAGAGTTCAATCACCTGCGTAGAGTTGCCGGGACCTCCCCGGGTAACTACATACACATAGGCGAACACCCAGGAGAGAAAATTGATGATCGAGATGATAGCGAAAAACTCTATCACCAGCATAAGCTGGGGAACCGTGATGTACCAGAGAGTCTGCCACCAGCTTGCTCCGTCGATTTTCGATGCATCGTATATTTCCTGGGAAACGCTCATGAGCCGGGCAAATAACAGTACGATGCCGAATCCCATCTCTTTCCAGATGATAATCCCCAGGAGACTCTTCAGCGCAATGTCCGGGTCTCCCAGCCAGTCCAGGGCCAGGAAATCGAGACGAAGTCCCTGGAGAATCTGGTTCACCGCACCTTTCAATGTCAGCAGGTAGCTGAATACCACACCGACAACAGGAATTGCAAGAATATAGGGAAGGAACAGGGAAAACCGGTACACTTTCCACCCCTTAGGCTGGTCGAAGAGCATCGTTGCAAAGACGAGAGCCAGGACGATGAGTACCGGTACGCCGATAAGAAGGAAAAGGTTATGCTTTATAGCTTCACGAAACACCGGGTTACGGAAGACAAACCGGTAATTGTCGAACCCGATAAACGGGCCTGAAGCACCGCGGATCCTCCGCATGGAGAAATCGAACATCCGCACCAGGGGATATCCGAAAACAAAAGAGAGAATGAGCAACATGGGTAAAAGATACAAGGCTTTCTGCCACCATTTCGTTTTCAGCATGATAGTAAATTACGAGGGACTCTTTTTATCAAAAGAGTCCCTCTCTCCTTTTCATCTAATTTATAATAGTACTATTTTTCAATGAAAAAGAATTACTTGACACCCGCCCATTTTTTATGGCTTTCCAGGAGGTCCGGATTCTCTTCCCTCCAGCGGGCCATTACATCAACCGCATTAGCAGCTATCTCTTTAGCCGTTGTCTTACCTGCCATGAGAATCTGCGGTGCCGTATACATGATTTCAGAATCGAAAGCCCAGGCGATCATGTTGGGAATATATCCCGTGTTTTCCCCGGTAAACCATTTCCACTGCTCCAGGCTGTTCGGGTCATCCGCTGCAATAAACTTGGAGCCGTCCCAGGATCTATTGGCCGGGAATACATGTACCTCTTCCCAAAGTGCGCTTGACCTGTCCGGCCTGTGCATAAACCTGATAAAGTCGGCAGCTTCCCGTTTATGCTTGGATTTGGAGGATATCCCCACTCCCTGTACATCGATGACCGGTTTTCCGGCGAGAGCGCCTTTGCCCCACACAGGCCAGGACATGATGCCCACATTTTCCCTACCCAGGTTCTTTTCCGCTTCGGGAACGAGGGTAAGGATACTCTGGGTCATGGCCGCTTCTCCCCTGAAAAGGAGTTCGATACCCTGGTAAAGTTCCAGGGAGTTGGCATCTTCGTTGAAGTATCCTTTATCTATAAGCTCTTCCAGGCGAACCCAGTGTTCATACCACCGTGGATTCGTCCAGTCATACTCACCGATAACCAGTTTGGTGGTGTCTGTAATAGCGTCTTCATTCTGTACCAGTCCGAACCCTGTGAACCATTCACCCCAGAAACCGTCCTTGAATCCGCCGCTGATAGGCGTTATCCCTTTATTCTTGAATGTCTCGCACACTGCCAGCATGTCATCCCAGGTTTTCGGCGGAGTCATTGATGCCGGTATACCCGCTTCCTTAAACAGCTTCTTGTTGTACATCATGCCCATGGGCAGGAGATACCAGCCGGCCCGGTACTGCTTGCCTTCGTAAAAGGAAAGATCACTGGCCCACATGTTGGAAAGCTCATCCGCCGGGATCCAGTCGTCCAACGGTTCGATATACCCCAGCCACACGTTTTCCATGTGATAGATACCGTTCCACAGGTACTGCAGGTCCGGCGGCGTTCCCGCTGCCGAGGCTGTAGTGAAATCATTGATGACGTTCTCCGTCGCCTGCAGCACCGTTTCCACCTTGATGTTCGGATTTTCTTTCTCGAAAAGAGCCACGGTTTCCTCGAGCCAGCCTTCCAGGCCGACGGCTTCCTGTTCGCCCCACCACCAGAACACGATCTCCACCGGCTTTTCTTTTGCCGGTGCAGCCGTTTCCGTTTCACCTGCAGCGGGTTCTTCAGCTTCCTGTTTTCCTCCGGCAAAAACCGAAAGACTCAATACCAGAAGGAGGCTGATCAGGATTAATACACCTTTCTTCATAATTTTTCTCCTTTTAAAAGTTTATTACTACAGTAAACATCACTGTATAGCTCTTACTCGCAACTAAAACCTTTTAGTAGATATTGTACACCTCTCTATTTCATTTGTCAAATTGTTTCTTCTTACTTGCGGAAAAGATGAATGGCCTCAACTGCCCTTTATCCCGCTACTTCCCGCTGCAATCCGTTCTATCTCATCGACCTGTCCTCTCGAGAGCAGTGCCGGATGCTGTTCTCTCAATATTCTTTCGGATGTAACTCCGGCCCGATACGCCAGATCCTTCGCTCCCTCCCTGTGCCAGTCTGCAAAGTTCTTCCTCGGATAAACATCAGGTTCCCAGAAGTCGCGGAAATGTTCCATCGTGTGGGCAGTCTCCAGATACGAATCCTGATTCGATCTTACCTCCCGGATCTCCCCGAAGGCCAGGGTTTCATCATTAACTGTCACTCCTTCAACGATCCTCCCTACCATTCCCATGATCTGGTTATCGATAACACACTGTTCATACGAGGCAATCATCATCCCATCCATCTCACTGGTCACCCCGTGAATGAGGTTGATACCTGCCATGCACAGGGAAAGAAGCATAACCGCCTTTTCATATCCCGCCTGGACATCCGGAGTTTTCGAATCCGTTGCTGCGATCCCTCTGCTGGGAAGGCCGTACAACCTGGCCAACTGGGCCCCGATGATCATATCCTTTACAATCTCCGGTGATGCAGTGACTACATTGCCGGTCCGCATATCCATCTGACCGCATTCTACAGGAAACAGAAAGGGCGTCCCGGGATTCACCGTCTGGGACAGCACGAGCCCGGACAGACAGGTTGCCGTTTTCTGGGCCAAGGCGCCGGGTATCGAAGCCGGGGCGGTGAGCCCCATCATGCCCCAGGCGGTAAGACCCGCGGGAATCCCCAGCCTGGCCGCTTCGATAATGACCTCTCCGTTCACCGGCACCCAGCGTAAAGGGGGCATGGCATTGGTGTCATGAACGGAAAAGAGGGGATATGTTCTGGCATCCTCAACGCTTCCCCGGATCACCACAGCCATATCGAAGAGATCCCTTACTCCCTGGCTGCTGAAAATCTGAAGACAGCAGGGTTTACCGGTGTTCTGAAATATCTTTGAAGCAACCACCTGGAACATCCTGTCCTGTCTTACCGGCGGAATATCCGTGGGATCCACCAACCCGTGCATCACGTCTATGTTCGGAAGGGCATCCTGCAGCCGGGTAAAATCGATAATATCCTTAAGGGTGGAATCCCTGTAAGATCCGTCCATCATCCTGGTGGATATCATACCCGCACCGGTCTGGGCATAGATCCTGTTCCCGCCGATCGTAACGTGATTGCTTCGGTCCACACCGTATAGGTCGATAACCCCCGGGGCGGTTTTCAGAGCACCTTCCACAAGTCCCGGCTGGATCCGGACTATTTTCGTTTTTCCGTCTACACTGGCTCCGGCATCGGAGAACAGGGAAAGGGCTTCATCGTGGGGAACATACACCCCTACTTCTTTCAGAATGTCCAGTACACATTCGTGTATTTTACAAAGATCGTCTCCGGATACGGTTTCCCTGGGGCCTCCGGCAAGATTGTGAAGGAACATTATTACCTCCCTTTGAACTTCAGAGCGAGCCTGTTTATCTCTTTGGCGAGTTTCCCATCCATGGTTTGTTCCGAAGCTCCGCTTTTGATCCCCGGATCATGGATGCCATTTCCACCAGGACATCAACCGATTCCCTGCTGTAATTCTCATTCATGACGGGCTTCGACTGGTAGATAAGAGCATCCGCCCACATACGGATGTCCGAACCCTCCAGGGGAATATCCGAGGGAAACACGTTCACGTGGTTGAACTCGACGCCGGGTAACACCTCGGACACCGGGTAGATAATCAGCCCTTTTGCCATCGCAGCGTCGGATACCCGCCGTGCTACGGACTCCCGGGAAGGAAAAGGCTCTTTCGTATCCCTGTGCCGGACAAACTCGAGACCTGCCATCAACCCTTTTCCCCGGACATCACCGATTACCGGAAAATCCCGGGCTATATCCTGTAGCCCGTTAAATAAGTGGTGTCCTTTTTCTTTCACCGATGCAAAGAGATCATGCTTTTGCATAAACTGAAGAACCGTAATACCGGCTCCTGCTGTTACCGGATGGGCGTTATAGGTATGTCCGCCGATATAGGGAGAGTTTGTCGACCGGAGTGCGTGAAACACCTTTTCTTTTAACAGTATAGCCGAAAGGGGCGCATATCCGCTGGAGAGCCCCTTTACAAGAACCACGATGTCCGGCAGGGCATCCCACTGTTCAGCCGCGAAAAAGGTACCGGTACGTCCCACACCGCACATTATCTCGTCTGCGATCCACAGGATGTTGTGGTCATCGCATATCCTGCGGATTTTGCGGTAATAATCCGGGGCCGGGGCCAACGCTGCGGCTGCCGCACCTACCACGGTTTTCGCCACGAAAGCCGCGATGTATCCCGGGTCCTCCTGGATTACCATCTTCTCCAGGTCTTCCGCGCATTCCGTTGAACAATCCGACAGAACCAGGCCGAAGAGGCACCGGTAACAGTACGCAGGTACGATATGGGGGACCGGCATGAGCATGGGAGTACTGATGCTTCTTCTCGATGTATTGCCCCCCACCGCGTCGGCGACAAGGGTGTTTCCGTTAAACCCCCGCCATCTCGATACCAGCCTGTACTTCGACGGCTGTCCTGAATACACAAAATACTGCCGGGCGATCTTAAAGGCGTTTTCCATGGCCTCGCTTCCCCCGGAACAGAGCATCACCCGGCTGTATCCCTTAGGTGCCATACGTAAAAGCAGTTCGCACAGCTCCAGGGATGGGCGGTTTAAAAAATGCTGGGGGGGCGGATATGCCAGGGTTTTTGCCTGCACAGCCATCTCTTCGGCAACTTCTGCTACCCCGTGGCCGATGGCGGTAACATTGGCTCCGGCACATCCGTCGAGATATTTGTTACCCTCCTCGTCCCATACCCATACCCCTTCTCCCCGGACCGCAAGGGGATAATCTTTTTCCAGATCCCTGGGAAATAAAAAATGATCGCCACATTTCATTCGTCTGCCTCTTCCATAATAAACAGAGCCTTCACGATCTCCTTCGGGTGCTCCTGAATAAATGTAAGGGCGGAAGGAGCTTCTTCTAAGGGAAAGGTATGAGAGATCAGGGGTTTTACTTTCAGATACCCCCGGGAAATGAAATCGAGAGCTACCGGCCAGTATCCCGGCCTGCCGGTGGAACTCGTAACCGTCAGTTCTTTCCAGAGAATTTCATCCATGGGAATGTCATTGAGCGTAGATTCCGGGAGACCGAAGAGATGCACCTTCCCTTCCCGGGCTGCAGCTTTAAGGGCAAGAGTAAACGACGCTGATGTTCCGACCGCATCGATAACTACCTTCGGCCGATATTCGGAATCGGCCAGCCACTCTTCGATATCGACATCATGGCTGTTAAACGAAACATCACACCCGAGCTCCGGCGCCGAACTGTTCGGGTTCCAGGAAGCTGGACCAGTACTGTCCGGCAGAAGTCACATACAGATCACACAGATCGGCGCCGCCGAACATCACGCTGGAGACCTGCCTGGCAAGAGGAGATATATGCCTTTCCTGAACACCATCAGGATCGATCCGGACGATCTCTCCTCCGTACCAGAGGGCCGCCCATATAAACCCCTCTGCGTCTGACGTGATGCCGTCGGGAATCCCTTAGTCTTCACCGAAGGAGGTAAATGTCTTCCTGTTGGAAAGGCAACCGGAGTCCGGGTCAACATCGTACGAAAAAATCGAACGGCGGCCGGAGTCACTGAAATAGAGCGTCCGGTTATCCGGTGAAAATGCCAGCCCATTAGAGAGAATCATGCCTTCATCCTCTACTTCCACCGTCCCGTCAGGTTCGACCCTGTACAAGTTTCCTTTCTTCACCATGCCGGACTCATCCCAGTACAGAGTTCCTCCGTAGATTCTCCCCCCGGGACCTGCAATCAGATCGTTGAACACCAGGGGCATCCCTTCATGGGTATCCAGGATTGTCCGGCATGTATTGCCCTCGTCCCAGGTGAACAGCCCATCTCTTCCTCCTGCTACGAGACCGCCCCTCCTGTTCAACGCGATTCCGGATATCTGTACAGATCTGTCCAGGGTGTACACCTGGTTTTCACCCGGCAAATACTTAAACAGCCCCGGATTATCCTGATCGACCCAAAAAAGACACTGTTCCCGATGATCCCAGAGAGGGGCTTCTCCACAGAGATTCTGTTCGTCTGCAGCAAGTTCGATTGAACCGCGCAATACTAGCGGATTCCCTTCTGACATGTACCGATTACCCTTTCCAGGCCGGCAGAAATTACCCTAGATACAGTTGGTACAGCTTTTTCCGTAAGCTCTCGGGCAACCGACCGGGCACAGGCGACGGCATCCTTTTTCCCTTCTTTAACCCAGAGGTCCCGGCCCCCTCTTACCCCGACCAGGGGTTCCCGGAACTCGTCACCGTGAAGCAGGTTCAGGGTATGATCTTCCATGATAAACGTGCCCCGGTGTTTTACCTGTTTGATAAGGTCTTCTGCGATCATCCCGGTGGAACAATCGATGCCCTTCATAAGGCGCTTTACCTGGCCCACGATCTCCGCATCCATCACCAGCTGTTCCAGACTGATAGCCATCCCGCAGGCGTACATGCCGCAGTTGACGATCAGTTCGCTCCCCGCTGCAGCGCCGCAAAGGGTGCTGAATACCTTTTCCCAGCTGTTCTGTTCGTCATGGGCGTGGTTGTCCGAATTGGGTGCGGTAGTGTGGAGGGGCAGCCCGTAACTCTTCGCCACTTGGGCTCCCCCTATTTTTGCAAGGGAGGTCTCCAGGGAGCTCACAAGGGCTGCGCTTTTCTTCATATCAAAAACCGTCCAGCTGCTGGACCAGATCACCGGGGTTCCGGGATTGACCAACTGGGTGATGATGACGCCGGAAATCGCCTCTGCGTTGTGCACCGTAATAAGCCCGGCCAGGGAATAGGGGGCGGTCATACCTGCTATCGGTTCCGGCAGAATGGCTACCGGAAAATTCCGCCGGGCGCATTCTATCGTGCCCTCGACCGCACCTTTTTCCCAGAACAGGGGAGAGGTGGGTGAAAGCTGGGAGATCATGTAGGCGTTCTTCCCTGTAGTCTTACCGGTGAACACCTCAGCCATGTTCATTCCGAAGTGGTTGATCACTTCACTGTCAGTGGAAAAAAAGACCGGTTTTGTCGAGTTCTCCATGCAGACTTTAAGGGCATAGAGGAGGGAGGTCCTGGAATTCACCCCTGCAGGGGAGGCAGGCAGACCGAGAACGTCCAGGTCTTCCAGGTGATGGGTGACCTTTGCAAAGTTTTCTACATCTTTTAGGGTAAACTGCCTGTGTGTCCCTTCCACCGGGTCTTCGAAAAAGACGGCATTATGACCGCTGGCAAAAAACGAATTTCCATCGCCTAACCTGAAGGCCGGCTCTCCTTCTCTCGAGTACATATCGATGGTCTTCGGGGCCGAGGAAAGAGCCTTCTCCTGAAGCCCTGCCGGGAACCTGACGGTTCCCTGGTCCATATCGACCAGGGCGCCCCGGTCTTTCATCAGCGAGAGGGCTTTTTCACTGTCAATTCTTACACCGGTCTCTTCGAGTATCCGTGTTGTGGCATCCCTGATACTCTGTACCTCTGTGTTCGAAAGTACCTGCATCCTGTTCAGCTTCATGAAACCATCCTCCTGTAGCCAACATGAATGATCAGTTCATCATCCCCAGATCCGCCGGGCATACTCTTCGGAAATACTGCGGAACCGGCCATACAGACCGGGGATATCCATCTGTTCATCACTTATAAAGACAACCGGAAGGGCAATCACATCCGGCGCCAGCACATCCATGGCATGTTCATAACCGGCGAGGGCTTCTTCCGGTGTCTCGTTGTCGAAGAGACAATAGATGACTCCGCTCCCCTTGAAGCACCTTTTCAGCAGTTCCAGGTCGTTCTTCGAATATGTATACGAAAGGTTTACCCCTTTCAGGGGCGGATCATGGCTTAAGTATTCCGGTGCGCAGGGATTCGGGCCGCAGTTATGAAGCAGGCCTCCGCCGTACTTTTTTGCCACCCTGCTGTTGAAAGGTTTGTCATACCGGTTAAACATGTCCGGGCCGTAATTCGCGCAGGGATCGGAGCTTACATGCCCCTTATGCCCTTCAGGGCACCAGAGAAAGAAAAAGTCCGTGGACGCCATATGGTCCAGGCCCCCGGCGAGTTCGATACACCTGTCTGTGAACCCGATAATACAATCGGTAATCATCCCCAGGAGATGCTTCAGTTCCTGTTCCGCATCGTAGAGCATGGTGTAAAGGGCAGACGCTCCCAGGAGGTCCACTGCCACTCCCAGGATACCGTTGTTGTCCAGTCCTGATATGGGGATCTTCCCTTCTGTTTCCGACAGGAAATACTCAAACCTCCCGAGAAACTCGACGAGCATGGGTGAACCGGCTATATCCGGTTTTGACAGCTTGTATACATCCTCAGGGGTACGAATAACCGGGGCCTGAACACCAGGAGGCTGGTCCTGATTGTCACTCCAGTGAACACTGCTCCCAAAAGCCTGGTCTATTGCCATAGCCCCGATATTGGCAAACAGGGAGGGAATATAATCGTCGGGAATCTCTTTAAGGCTTTTTTCGATATTGTAGAGCCTTAAGCTTAGCTGTTTTTTCCTGTCCTTCAGTTCTTCCTGTAGGGTGTATGCGTAGGGGTTGCATTCCAGCCACAGGCACACGGGGATATGATCCACCTGCCGGTAATCCCACACCCGGCGGACGAGTTCTTTACGCTTATCGATCAGCGATACCGGAACGTCGAAGCTCAGTGCCATAGTCTAATCTTTTCCGGGTTCATCCCGAAAGATGCTCTTTCGTACGCTCAAGGGACTCCCCGTCTTCCATGGTGGGCCAGTATTCCAGGCCGAAACACCCTTTATAACCCATTGCGTCTATCCCTTTCAGGATAAAGGGATAATTGAGTTCACAGTCCATCGGCTCCTTTCTCCCGGGAACTCCTGCAACGTGAAAATGACCGATATACCGTATATTCTCCTTCAGGAACCCCAGGATGTTGCCTGCCATGATCTGCATATGGTAGATGTCGAAGAGCATCTTTACATGGCTGCTGCCGACCTCTTTCAGCACCTTAAGGGCGGTATAGGGATCGTCCAGAAAATAATCCGGGTGGTCCACCCTGGTGTTAAAAGGTTCCAGGATGAGGGTGATGTCTTCTTTTTCGCAAGCAGGAGCCAGGGCTTTAAGATTTTCGATCATTGCCTCTACCGCGTCCTCCCGGGACTGACCGGGAATTTTATTTCCGCTGCCGCTGATCAGGTTTTTACAGTTCACCTTTTTAGCCAGAGGTATGATCTCACCAAGGCCGTCCGCCAGCTTCTGCCTGTGATCTTTATTGATCAGGTCCGCCTTAACGCCCCCGTCAGGGTGATTGAACACGAAATCGTTAAGCGCAATACCATGTTTTTCGTTGATTTCCGCGACTGCATCAAAATCTTTCAGTTCCTTAATGACCCCGCCGTTTTCAAACTTCAGATTATGGAACCAGAATTCGTAGTGTTTGAACCCCAGTTCCGCCGCTTTCCTGATTTTTTCCGTATAATGAAGCCCGTCGAAAAACGGTTCAATACACGCACACAAACGTATCACTTAAGTCCTCCTAGGCAAGCTCTGCCGCGACCTTGTTTATCCCCTTAACAATCATGTCACAGTCCTCAAGGCTCAACTGGGAAGGGATATCGATATGCACTACCCGGGAGAGATATTCGAGAGTGTTGGGATTCATGTCCGCCGAATACTCCACATCGTCACCTGCGTGATACGGACACGTCCAGGGACACCCTTCAGATGTAGGTGTCTTCTTTTCGATGACGTGTTTCCAGTGGGCATAGATATGCCAGTCAGGAATACCCGCATTGAATACGCCGGAAGCATCAATTCCTTCCGCCTTGAGGGCTTCCACGAAGGGCAGTACTTTCTCCTTACCGTCAAGGTAGAACATAAGGCAGACGGCAACATCTCCTTCCGGATCATGGACCGGCCTTAAGGATATCCCTTTCGTATCCTTTATCCCCTGGATGATACGCCTCTGGTTCCGTCTCATAAGTTCCAGGAGGCTATCCAGTTTGGAGAATTGTGCCAGCATAACCGCCCCGGTTATTTCACTCATACGGAAGTTTACCCCGCAGAAGAGTTCTCCTTCATACCTTTCTTCCGCAAACCGGTCGGGTCTCCAGCATGCGGCAGTATCATGATAACCCATGCTCCTGTCATACAGCTTTTTATCGTTTGTGACGACCATGCCGCCTTCGCCTGCGGTGATGATCTTGTGGTACTGAAAAGAGTAACATCCGCAGTCGCCGAAGGTCCCGAGAAATTGCCCTTTGTAGGTTCCACCGCACGCCTGGGCTACATCTTCTATCACTTTGAGATTATGTTTCTTCGCGATGTCCATAATCCTGTCCATATCGCAGGGGATCCCCCGCATGTGAACCACCAGGAGGGCCTTCGTGGAGGATGTGATCTTTTTTTCGATATCATCAGGATCGATGGTGAGGGTCTCATCCACTTCGGCGATAACCGGTATCGCCTTTGCCGCAACGATAGCTGCGCAGGACGCAAAAAAGGTATACCCCGAAACGATAACTTCATGACCCGGCCCTACACCGCAGGCAACCAGGGAAGTGATAAGCGCGGAGGTGCACGAATTGACAGCCAGGGCATATGTTGCACCGGCCTTTTCCGTAAATCTTTCCTCCAGTTCCCTTACTTTAGATGGGTACTGTTCCGGTCCGTAATAACGGAACAGGTATTTCCTGTCTATTACTTCGAAGAGCTGTTTTTTCTCCTCTTCACCGATCTCAAGCCCTCCCGGATACATCGGATAATTCGGCGTGGTCTTTGCTTTCGGTCCGCCGTGTATTGCCAGTTTTTCAGACATTGTCCACTCCCGTTCTGCCATGCATTTTGCTTATCTTATGGATAACTAAAACCTTTTAGTTATCATACGACAGGAAACCCCCATTGTCAATACTATTTATATCTACCGTAAGGATTTTACGCTGTTTCTCTCCACGAGTTCCCCGTGGAAGATGAGTTTTTTCGGACCATCGTATACACCTTTTATGATGTTTACCAGGGTTTCGATGGCCGCGTTCCCCATCTGTTCTTTATGGTACTTCACCGTAGTGAGCGCCGGTTCTACATAACTGCCCAGAATGATATTATCCATACCCGCCACGGAGATATCGTCAGGAACTTTCAGGCCCCTTTTCTTTACAACCCGCATTGCGCCTATGGAATAGATATCCGCTGCACAGAATACGGCTGTGGGAAGGGGAGATGATGACAGGATCTGCTCCATGCATGCGTAGGCGGTCTCCTCTTTCGCATCCCGTGCTTCAAGCCGCACCAGGGACATCGGTGTATCCAGATGATGCTTTTCCAGGGCTTTACGATATCCGGACAGGGTCTGTTTCCCGTATTTCCCGGTGTTGTTTTCTCCGATGTAGGCAATCCGTGTGTGCCCCCGGCCTATCAGGTATGAAACAGCCAGTTCCGCACCCTGCTCATAGTCTGCCTCTACTGCATACGCATCTTTCGTACGCATGTGCTCGTCTACAAGCACCACCGGAAAACCGTACCGCAGCAGTTCCGTGATGATGCTGGTCTTCAGTTCGCCTAAGATGATGAGTCCGTCTACGTCCCTGTTTTTCACGATGTCCGGTATGTTGAATTGCTCCGTATTCTGGATGCTGGAAAAGAGAAAATTATACCCCAGCTCTTCGCACCTGGTGACAGCGGGACTGATAATCTCGAAGAGGAACCAGTGCGTCAGGGGTGATTTCTCCTTTTCATACAGGATTCCGATGTTATTGGTGTATTTGAGAAGGAGCCTGCGGGCCTGCTGGTTCGGGATATATCCCACCCGGTCAATGATGGACAATATCCTTGTCCTGGTCTCATCACTTATCCCTTTCCGGTCGTTTAAGGCAATGGAAACGGCGGAGGGCGAAACATTTGCCAAGTCTGCGATATCTTTTATCGTAAGATTTTTACGCATGTTCTATAAAACCTTTTAGTATAATAGTAGGGCTTTACAACAGGCGATGTCAACCTAAAAGGATGGCGGTACTAACAGAGATACGGATGTAATTCGCCCTTGATGTACTGCTTTCATTCTATTTCGTTCCGATTCGAATCCTGTTCGTCCCTACTCCTCCTCAAACCCGTGACTTGAAAACTTCAGGGTTCTGCTGTTTTCCGTTACCGTCCTCACCACGTGGTCCGGAACCCCGGAAGGGACCTCGGCATCGATCTCGAGAGTTACCTTTACGGTCGCATCGACAATCCCGGCCAGATGAGAGATGATTTCTTCGCCGATTCTGCCGGCGTCACGACCCGTACGTGAAGGATCGAGGGCCACTGTGCCGTGGAACCGCCGTGGTTTCCTGTCCGCCTCCGGTGGTTTCGGTGGAGGAGTGTCCTTGGATATTGTGATGGAGGTGTGCGCTTTCAAACCCTGGAACCCGGCCTCTACCTGGAACTCTCCCTCTTCGGTACCCGCATGAAACAGGCCGCCGCTTGTGATATCCCCGCCGGTTGCGGACCAATTCACCTTTGACAACCCGGCAGAACGGCAGTCTGCATTTATACCGAAGGAAGAAAAAGTAATCTCACTATCCTGAGCCAGGCAGGGACGCTCTGGTTGTATCTCCTACCACTCAGGTTTTACCTCCCGGTCGAACTGCTCTCTCGCTGTGTCGGTTTTAACAATAAACCCGGAAGTATCCCAACCGGTGAAATCCACCCGCTGCCCCGCCCGCAAACCACGGTGCCGCTTTGCCGTTTCGTCGTAACTGTCTGCATAAGCGAAGGAATCCTGCTCCCAGGTAAGGAGGGCGACTCCCTCCTGCACGGCATTGATCAGCACCGATGGGCTGCTGAGACGGGGCAGATAGAGGTATTTTGCGAAATCTTCGACGAGTTGTCTTAGGGAAACGTTGTCTCCACGCCAGAGGGGTACCCGGTCGAGTTCCATTTTAAGCCGTGTAGGTGCAAAGCCCGTAATAAGCAGCTCGTCGTTACGAAGTTTTTTGGCGGCTCGCGGGGCAAGCTCATCCCGGGCGGAGACTCTAACAGCCTGCCACCCGACTGCACCTTTAGGATCCGCCTGAACGGGAACGAGGAGCCACTGGTAGGTTTCGGGCAGCCTGACTGTAACAGTGCTTTCAGCCGCTGCCTCTTGAGTTTCGGCCTGCTTTACCTGGTGAGGAGAAAGATCGAGCTGCTCTTTTTCGGCAACAATGGATTCCCACGCAAGGAAGCGGCGTACCGCTTCATCGAGGTCCTGAAGGCGGTTTTTATCCGCGGCGGTAAAAACGAGGGTGTTACGAAACAGGCGGGGAGTGCTGCCCCGGGATTCCAGGATTTCCCTGGCAGCAGCAACAGCGGCGTTATCAGCGCCCTTGCTGTAGGGATGATTCACCCCTAAAACGACAAGCCGGGCATCCATGTCATCGGGAACGTCGTGGCCCGATTGGGGCAGCATGTGGATTCTCGCGAAATCTCCCCTGGTTTGGAAAGCATTTCGTAGACGCTTATCGAGTTCATGAATGACCTTGTCGGGCTCCCTGCCGAGCTGCTCCGCCCGGTCCTCGGCAAGTTTCGTTACCGTCGGCCGGGTGGAGTACCAGTAACGGGTCCCGTCCTGGTAGAGGTAGGTTGCCGCTCCGGCCAGCCTTCTTAAGGCATCGCCGAAGATGGCCGGGGATTCCCCGGGCATTACGCAGCCGAGATTAACGTGCCGGTTCTCAATGCCCCGGTGGGAGGTGCCTGCCCCCGGGGCTGACCCCATGTAGATGGTACGGGCTACCCCGCCGGCAGGCGGCAAACTTGCCCAGGTTGGGCACCTCACCATCCAGCTGCAGAGGGAGGGAGTTCGGTCCGTCCACGTCCTTTTCGATAACCGGCGCCCAGATGTCCGGCAGGTAGTGGTACAGCTCGGTCTGGACACGGGAATCATCGATTGAAATATTCGCGGGAAGGATAAGGGGGTTCTTGTCCCCTTTCTCCCACAGGCTATGGATAACGGCGGCCATGAGCCTCAGGACACCCCGGGTGCGCTGGAACTTTACGAGGGTGGACCAGTCGGTGTAAAGCCGGTCGAATATCTCCGGGTGAATCGGGTATGCCGCTTTGATCCGTTTTTCATAATCCCCGGTGCGGCTCTCAGGCGGAAACTCCTGGGATTGTGTTCTGTAGAGATCCGAGAAAGCCCGGGCAGTCACATCCCGCTTCTTGAACTGCACAGGGTCGGCAATCGGTTCGAAGAGACGGCGGCGGACGATTTCGAAGCCTTCCTCCGCGCTTGCCGGGCGCCACGAGGATTCGACCCTGCCGACCACGTTTCTCAGGCGGTCCAGGGCCGCGCTGCCCGCCTACTTCCACGTCATCCGCCTGGGTGTGGGGCGACCCGGAAGTGTCGGATGCGGGAAGGCTGATGACCAGGAGGCAGTTCCCGGCGAGTTTCGCCGACTCGGTGAGCACCTGGACGAAGGTGAACTGGGTCTCGAAGCTTCCGGCAGGGAGGTCGCTCTGGTCGTGGAGCTGCCTGGCGTAGGCCACCCATTCGTCGATGAGGATAAGGCAGGGTCCGTACTCTCTGAAGAGTTCCCTCAGCACATCCCCGGGGCTGGTGGCCTTCTCGTCATCCGCTGCAACACGCCGGAAGGCCTTTTTCGCCTCACTTTCCCCGCCCTTTGCATACCCAAGCTGCCAGGCAAGCTCACCCCAGAGGGTACGGACTACTATGCCCCCGGGTTTGGTAACCGGGTTTCCAGGAGAGATATTATTACTCACAAGTACGACCCGCCGGGCACCGGGAAGCTTGTCTGCTTCCGCCTCCTGCATGACCGCGTCTATGCCGGGAAGTTCCTGAGGATTAATACCTTAAAAAAGGTAATAGAGGGCAAGCATCGAGTGGGTTTTCCCCTCTCCGAAGTTGGTCTGGAGCTGCACAACAGGATCCCCCCCCTTCCGGAGAGGCGGCGGATCGCACCTTTAAGCATTCCCTTAAGGCTCTCGGTTAAGTAGGTACGGCGGAAGAACTCCACGGGGTCCCGGTACTCATCGGTACCCTCTCCGAGATGTACCTGCCACAGGTCGGCGGCGAACTCAGCCTGCTGGTATCGCCCGGACGCCACGTCCTGGTGAGAAGTTACCACTTCGCGCCAGGGGGTTAACGCACTTGCCGCCTCGCTCCCGACGGCGGTGCCTGCGTTCTTACGCTTCTCTCCCCGGACCTGCTCGTCGAAGCGCAGACGGAGTAGTTCCATCTTCATCTTCCCGAGTTCCCCTGACTGCGGGGCCGACCCTGCGGTAAGGAGCCGTTCCACCGAATCGAGGGCCCGGTAGGTGTCGTCACTCGAAAAGGTCTGCTGGTGGGCCCACCGGTTCCGGATGTCCCGGAGCTCCGAGACGATGCTCCGTTCGGCATGGCCCAGGGTGTTTCGAAAAACATCGTTCCACGAATGCCACATGAGTTTGAGAAGCGCCGTGGCATCCCACTCGGTAATTTTCTTTCCTGTAAGAAGGCGGTCGTCACCTTGGTACCGCAGTGCTTCCGGCAACGAATCGTTGCCGAAGGTGTGAAAAAACTCACGGTCAACGTACGGGGCAAGCCCCTCTTTTAAGAGATCCATGGAATTGCCGACCCGTTCGTGGTTGGTAATTGCCATTAGATACACTCCTTACATTTTTGTCGGTTTCAAGGTCACAGCCGATGTTTATCCTTCTCACAAGGAGAGTATGATAGGAATTTCTCCTTACTGAAAGGATAACATCCCTATACCAACCCTTCAGTTAAAATATAATTGACAAATTAACGTTAATACATTAATTTTATTACATGATTTGGCGTTATCACTTGGATACTATCTGCAACCGGCTAAAACCCGGGAAAGTCCTCGTTGTTTACGGCCCAAGGCGTGCCGGTAAAACCACTTTGGTCGATGCCTATCTCGCAAGCAGCTCCGGACGTGCCTTCTCCGGTACCGGCGATGACGTGGTACTCCGGTCGTTTCTCGAGTCTCAGAACCTGGGCAGGTTCAAACAGGCTTTTAAGGGATACGACCTTCTTGTGATCGATGAGGCCCAGCGGGTCAGGGAGATTGGATTCGCTCTCAAACTCATCGCAGATCACCTGCCGGACATAGCCGTTCTTGTTACCGGTTCTTCATCATTCGACCTTTCCAACTCCTTAGGCGACCCGCTTACCGGCAGGCATCACGTGTTGACACTCTACCCCATTGCCGTTCTTGAATTGATACACGAATACGGACTGCTTAACGTAAGCGGCCTGCTCGAGGATTACCTTGTTTTTGGAACCTACCCCGAAACGCTCACGGCAGGCAGCCATGAGGAGCGCCGTGACTACCTTGCAACGCTTGTCGACTCCTACCTGTTCAGGGATGTTCTGCAACTGGAAAACTTGAGAAAATCCGACAAGCTGATCGGGATGCTGCAATTGCTGGCCCATCAGGTCGGAAAGGATGTAAGTATTTCTGAGCTCGCAGGCGGTATCGGTCTTGCTCAGCAGACAGTTGAACGGTATCTGGATCTTCTCGAGAAAAGTTTCGTAATCATCAGGCTCGGGGGGTTTTCCCGGAATCTACGCAAAGAGATAACAAAATCATCACGGTTTTTTTTCGTTGACAACGGTGTTAGAAACGCGGTCATTAACGACTTCAACCCGGTAACAATCCGTGGAGACGTTGGAATGCTCTGGGAAAATTTCATGCTGTCGGAACGGCGCAAGCGAAACAGCGCCGCTAATGGACATGCCCGGAGTTTCTTCTGGCGCACCTACGATCAGCAGGAAATCGATCTCGTGGAAGAGGAGGGAGGGCGGCTTTCCGGCTTTGAATTCAAGTGGAAGAAAAAGGCGGTCAGAGCGCCTGGTGCCTGGCGGCGGGCCTACCCTGACGCGGGGTTCGAAGTGATCAACCAGGAAAACTGGCTCTCCTTCTGTTTGCCCGGGAAACCAGCCGGGTAACGTTAGGATACACGGCACGCCGGATTTTTAACCTGTCAGCTCTTAAAAGAGTTCCCCTCCCACCGGTTCCGGCTTATCCGGACTCCTCGCCAAACGCATAATTTCCGGCCAGCTTTGGACAAGGGTGTTGTAGGAAAGGGCCTCAGGCGCCCGTTTCTTCCGTTCGCAGATGGTGTAGAGACGGTAGCAGAGTTCCCGTGCCGTCTCTGCCTTGCTCCCGAGTTTCGCTGCCAGCTTTGCCGCAGCCCCCTCACCGCCTGCTTCAAGCACCCGGATAAGATGATGGACCATCTCCCATACCGTGAGACGCGGGTCCGCGGTGGAATCCCACTCTTCCGGCAGCTCACCGGGCTTAAAGAGCCGCACCTTACCCCGGCCGGAGGTGAGGATTCCCGCTTCAACCATGCCCGCCACGCTGGTGTCCTTGGCTTTTGACAATATCTCCGCAACCCCGTACTCCCCTTCTTCAAAGCCTGATTGTTCGAACCAGGCCAGGGCCCACCGGGTATCAGGATCGAAGTCACCTTCCTGTTCAGCCAGGGTCTCATCGAGGGTCTGGTTGATGAGGGACAGCGCCTCCCGCACCGGGAGGTGGTTCCCCTCGGCATCGAGCACCTTTTCATACCTTGTATAGACAGCCATACCGGGGCCGATTGCCGCCTGGGCCAGGTCTACCGGGGCTATGTTGCCCTTCTGCATCTGCTGCAAAGCCCCTGGAAGTTCCGCCTTGAGGGCGGTAATGAAATCCCGGCGGGTGGCAATATCCGCATCGGCTTCTCTCCTGCGGCAGACGAGGATAATACTGGAGGCCAGGGCGTTGGTGCCGGAACCTATCATCCGGTTTCCCAACTCCGTTCGCATAGGCCAGGTGCCGCTGACAGAAAAGCCGGCCTTAATTACAACGTCCAGGAAGGTTTCCCACCCTGTACTAACCGTTCCGGCACCGCTTTCGGTCTCCGACTGTTTGAAGGCGTAGTAGATAGTGACGGGAAACCCCGGATGTGCCTGTTCGGCTAAGCCGTGCATGGCCCGGGTCATGCCGTCGAGGAAGAAAGCCTCCGCCTTTTGTTTGCTGCCGTGGCGGTAGGGCGTTGCCACTAACTCCTCTGCTTTCGGTACCGCGAGGGTGGCAAAAAGATTGGGAAAGATGGTCTTCAGAGAACGGCGGAGCCAGACGTAGAAGAAATCAGAGAGGTCTGCATAGCCAATGTTGTCATAGTAAGGGGGGGGATCGGTGGACACGATTTTTGTATCTGTAAAAGGTCGATTCGATGCATCTGCCTGCAGTGATGAACCGTATGCTTTCGCGGTTAGGTATTTAGGTATTGCTGTACGACATGTGATAATTGCTCAATCGCATTATTGTAGCTGCCTGTTGTAGTTGAAAGAAAATTCGCCTCAGCAAAATCCCATACCATCGGAATTGCTTGGCGACCGAATGTGTTTCTTAGACTGTCACGCGTCGAATCCCAACTACATATAGTGGAACCTCGATCAGCAATTTTATCAACTCCCAACCCCAAATACACCGCCACGGCATCGGCATACGCCGCAGCTCCCGTTCCCCTGGTGTCGATTCCGTTGCCGTCATCGGCCATTCCCGCCGTAAGTGCATCTCGCCTCACCCGTTCCCGCGCCTCCTGCACCAGGTCGGAAAAGGTGGTCAGCGCTACGAGCTGCCGGGGAGTGAAGATATCCCGCCAGCGAGTCATACCATATTCCTGAACCCGAAAACCGAGAGCTTTCTCCGGCAGTTCCGTTTCAGGAAGATTAAGGGGGGTAGCGCCATGTGCGATTCTTTCCATTTCGTCTGTGGATTGTAAGTATACCCGCCCTCGGTCACCTTCGGTCACTATTGCCATCAGTCGTGATTGCATTCGACCAAGCTTCGCCTCGGATCGAAGGTATTCAAAGGGCATTGGAGTCCCGGACATGAGGCAAAAGAAACTACTGCCGCTGCCACCTGTTTTTGTCCCCCTCTTCGCTGCATCCACATCCTCCGGCTTCCCCACCTTCACCGTAAAACGGTACCCCCCGTTCCCGATCACCGGCTCTATATAGGCTTCCTTGCCGGCCTTGGTTGAAAGCATGAAGGTTGAGACCAGGGGAACATCCACATCCGCAAACGCCGGGTTCGGGCTCTTCACCGTTCGGGCCCAGAGCCAGGCAATGACGGTAAGGCTCCGGCCTACAGACGGTTTCAAATCCGGCCGCTCTGCCGCCATCTCGTCTGTTATATTGATCCTGGGGTAGAGGTGTCCGATCCGTTTCTCCGCCTCATCCCGCATCCATTTCCCGTAGTAACGTACATCCCCGGCAAGGCCCCGGGCGCCCTGCCATTGACGGCCTATCAGTTCTTCATTCTTCCAGCACTCCGGATTCACAGGAGGCTTGCCCGCAAACTTAGGCGGTATCTCGATCATCGCCTTGTTGATGAGTACAGCCACCGGGTTCAGGTCGCTGGCATAGCTTCCCAGGCCCAGCCGCTGGGCTTCCAGCGGGAGAGCGCCCCGCCCGCGAAAGGGTCGTGGAAGGCAGGCAGTTTGTTCCGGTTAAAAAGTTCTTCGGCCCCGGGATGATCCGCGTTCTCCGCGCACGCCCTCCGCCAGCTCCGCCATATCTCGGTCCGGGCCTGTTCGAGCACCTCTTCATTAGTCGTGTTTTCCCAGAGTACCAGCTCCTCGATAATGCGGAAGAGCCGCTGACGCTCCTTCTCCCGGGCCTTCTCTGTAGGAAACAGGTCGGGGTAACCAGACGGATCATCCACCATCTGGGCGAAGATCACCGCCCTGGCTGCCGCCAGAGGGCGTCTTGCCCACCAGAGATGGAGGGTGCTGGGATGACCGTGGCGGATCGATTTCTCTCTCGATGATGCCGCGTTGATCGCATTAAGCGGGAGGGCTACTTCTATGAGTTTCTTGCTGTTTCTTGGCATGTGATCCTTCTTTATTCCAGGATTTTCTTCTGGTCATGAAACCCTGCGTTGGGGGCAGCCATGAACCTATACCCATACAGGTTGCTGCAACAAGTATTCCGCGTTGCTAATGTCTGGATCACCCGATTCAGGAGCCCAGTAAGTATACTCGTATTACTTCTTTTATTATATGAGTTCATTAATAATGCTCAACTTCCGTTTTTTTAACATCCAGACAAACATTCCATAAGTAAGAATACTATCAAATGCAATTCCAGCAGCAAACATAAGTCAGGCTGTCGATTTTTCGCAAGATAGAATGTAGTGGGGCTCCAAAACGGCAATTCCTGATCAGTTCCTCGCTTTACAAAGGCGCTGTGGCGATTTATAACATTCGCCGATTCGATTCTCCATTGTTTGTATCTGTTCGATCAACCTGCTCCTCTACGGTACCTCAGCTTCAATCCGTTATGGAGGATCCCAAGAAGCGAAAACTCCATTCTGATCTTTTCTATTCCTCTTCTGTACGTGTTTCTAAACTTCAGATTTTGTTTAATGTGGCCATATGGAGACTCCGCCGCGTGTGCTCTTTTTTTGTACCTCGTTTTATTCTTTTTCTTTTTGAACATGTTCCTCATGTTCTCTCTCAGATCCTCCCTGGAATCTCGAAGAATCTTTCGGTTTTTTCCCTTCGTGCACTCCTCCCGGTGCTTACAAATCTCGCAGACTTTGGGGTTCTCGTAAAGCGCGTACCTTCGACCATTCATCCGGACTTCTCGTATATAATGAAGCAGCCTACCGGCGGGACATTGGTAGGTATCTTCGCTAGGGTTGTAGGTAAAGCGAGACCGATCATATCTACCTTTCTTCGTTTGACCGCTTCGTTCAACTTCCATCCGTCTGTCGGGCATTAAAACGTCCGCTCCGACCTTATCGAGAAACTCCAGGTTCTTCATAGAGCTGAATGCGGGGTCCGCGCAATACGTGGTATGGAGCTCACCCGTATTCTCTTCACTTTCCTCCATAGCGGGG
>JAJSAL010000107.1 GCA_024274705.1 Spirochaetota bacterium | reverse complement strand
GATACCGGTTTTTGATAATCAATCGCTTCAACGATAACGTTAGGGGAATAGAATGCCGTTGTATCAGCGGCTGGTGAGCGGGGTCGAACCGCTGTTTCCGGTCAAATATGTTCCATTTTCCTTACATTTCGAATTGCTGTCTATAACTGCATATAATATACGATAAGAGCGTATATTATTAGGAGTGTGCGCCTGAGCCCCCGGATACCCGTAACTGGCATGCGGGCTTTTAAGGTGAACTATCCGTTTAGGGGCAGCCGCAGGAGGCGCCTGTGTTGAGGCCCTTGCGGATTCGAATGATTTTATTTGTTTCTTTTTTTTTCCCTACCATCAGATCAAGCAGGAGTTCCGCTGCAGTCAGTCCAATCTTATTTTCAAATTCTTCCAGGGTAGTAGGCCTTGGTATGAGTGAATCGATAACGTGGGGGGGGTCGAAGCCCACAACTGCAATATCCCCCGGGATAGATAGTTTTAGTTTATGAAAAGCCTTATAACCTCCAAGGAGGAGTTGGGAGTTGGCAAAAAAGACGGCTGTCGGTCGATACCCGGGATTTTTAAATATATCCAGGACCGCGGAATTTCCGCCATTAATATCCCAGCTTGTTATTCGTATCAGAGATGGATCCGGAGGCAGGCCGCATCTTTCAAGGGCCTTTTCATACCCCTTAAGCCTTTCCGCTCCGGAAGTTTCTTCGATCGGTCCGGTAATACAGGCAATTCTCTTATGGCCGTGCTGGAAGAGATGCTCCACCAGCAGCCCGGCGCCGTGAACGTTGTCATGGAGCACATAGTTGGTCTCAATCCCCTTGCACATGTTGTCAATGACTACCAGGGGTTTTTTTATCAACCTGGGAACTTTGTTATAATAATCCCCTGTATATCCGATCGGGGCGAATATTATTCCATCGATGTTTTTGTTAATAAGGGCATTGAGTGATTCTATTTCATTTTCGTGCCTGTTGGATGTAAAACTGATAAGCGTACTGTACCGGTGTTTATGAAAAAAAGAGTCGATCGTAATACCCACGTTACCAAAAAACCCATTGATGATGTTCGGAACGACGAACCCGATGGTGTGGGTCTTTTGATTCCGGAGGCTCTGGGCCGCCCAATTAGGTGAATAACCGTGTCGGCCGACTATTTCCATGATATGTTTTCTAGTCTCTGAATTCACATCAGGGTGGTTATGAATAGCCCGGGACACGGTTTTTATCGAAAAACCGCTTTCGTGTGCAATATCTTTGAGTCTAATACTGTTACCTCCCCCACGAATTAAAAAGTCTTAAAAACAATTGACAAAGTCAATATCTATGATACTATTGTAAACGTTGTCGGCATCGTTTACAATACTTTTTAATTAGAAAGAAAGCGATATTACTTTTGGCTGGAGGAGTGAATATGTCAGCGGCACCTCCAGCAGTTTGTATGATGGCATCCCGCGATGGCATCCCGCCGGAAAATTATGCTGAACTTGTAAAAACAGCCCAGGAAGAGGGACTTTAGCACTCAAACAGCGAAAGGGAGGAACATGGATTCCAGTGAAGTTCTTAGAAGAAAGCAACTTTGCAGTAAATTTTTACAAAAAGAAGATATCGGACGGCCGCTTATAGGTTTGATGTGGGAACCCGCTATTCTACCGGTTCAATCGTATGTTGACCGTATTGACCTGTCTATCCCCGCATTACCTGAGGATATCAATGGGGAAGAAATGTGCAGGGAATGTGACAGCATAATCAGGCACTCAGATAGTATACCGCAGGATTTTTTTTATTCCGTACAGGCAAGTTTTAACCATCTTTGGCTCAGCGCAGCCTTGGGTTGTACAATGAAAGTTACAACCGATACAATTTGGTCTGAGCCGCCGGATATTTCCTTGGGCGAAATAGCAGGTTGGAATATTGATGTACGTGGCAAATGGATAGATAAGCTGGTCGAATGTCATAAAATGATTGTTGCCCATGTAAACGGGAGAACTGCTGTTGCAGTTCCGTGGCTGGACGGGCCTCTGGATTTGCTGGTTTCTCTTTTAGGTCCTGAAGAGACAGCTATGGCTCTGGTTGACGATACAGATTTGTTTCCCAAAGCTATGGACAAGCTCACCGATTTTGTTATTCAGGTAACGGAATTAATCGCGAAAAGTACACCTGTTTTTGCTGATGGTTATGTAAGTAGAATGCATATTTACACACAGGATGTTTCGCCGACAGTCATGGATGACGCTACATGGATGGCATCAAAGGAGAACTTTTTAAAAAAAATATATCCCTTTGAAAAAAGAATAATCGATATTTTTCCCGGGTCTGTATATCATATGCATAATACATCTACGCAGATAACAGATATTCTGGGAAAGAGCGCGTTAAAAGCTGTTCAATATACAATTGATCCGAATGGACCTGATTGGGAAATTCAAATAAAAGCCATATCCGAACTACAGGAATTGAAGCCGGTTGTTTTAAGCTGCTGGAATCTGGAAGATGCGGAGCGGGCCAGGCGCGATCTTGCATCAAAAGGGCTGGCAATTACCCTGGTTCTTGAAACCATGCCTGATAGATCACCTGAGCCAAAGTTGTTGAAAAAGTTTTCAGAATGGTACCTCAACGTTTTGCATTAGGCTTATTCAATAGGGCCTGCTGCCGGGATATTCAGGGAAAGTGAAAAAAAGGGAAAAAACATTGACAAAGGGAAAGATTATGATATCATCGTAAACGATGCCGACAACGTTTACAATACATTTTTGGAGGAAATTTAATGGAACGGGTTACCATACCGGAATCTGAATACCTTGAAAGAGCCCGAAAAGCCGCTGAATTGGCCGGGGAAAAGGGACTGGATGTTCTTATCGTAAATTCAACCGAAGCGGATTATTCGAATGTCCGCTATTTCAGTAATTACTGGCCATTGTTTGAAACCGCAGGCGTGGCTATTACTCCCAACGGTAAATCCGCTCTGATGGTTGGTCCGGAGGGCAGGGAATATGCCTCCGACCGGAGCATGATACACAATATTTTCGTTATGATGGAATACAGGGAGTCTGCTGACCCTTCCTGCCCCGAATTGAAGCCTTCCACCTATATCGACGTCTTTAATTTTCTGGGTGTCAAGGGGAAGAAACTAAAAATAGGTATCGGGGGATATCTTGTTACCAACCCAATTCAACTGGCAGGGTTGAAAGAATCCTTTCCCGATGCTGAGATAGTCCGGGCGGATGATATCATGATTTCGCTCAGGACCGTAAAATCTGAAAATGAGCTTGCCTGCATGAGGGAAGGTTTCCGGATTACCGAGATAGCCACCCGGGAGGTGATGAAATATATAAAACCGGGAATGACTGAACTTCAGCTGGTTGGTATTGCTCAGAAAACCATCTATGAACATGGGGCGGAGTATGAAGGTCTTCCCATGTATGTGTTCAGTGAGAAATCTACCCGTCACGCAATAAGCCGTTCCACCTATCGTGAGATACAGAAGGGGGATATCGTGCAAATCAATCTTTCCGCAAAGGTTGAAGGCTATTCTCCCAGTATAGGAATGCCCATTAGTATGGGAAAATTGACAGGAGAAAAACGGGAAATTGTTGAATTCGGGCTGGCTGCCCACCGTTGGACCTATGATCAGCTGAAGGCCGGAGTAGTTGCCTCGGATGTGGCAAGCAGGTATATAGAGTATTTTAAAGAACATGGCCATTATGAACACTATCTCTACGGTCCGTGCCATGGCACCGGTCTTATCGAGGTTGAGGCGCCGTGGATGGAGAGTGATTCAACGTACAACCTGAAAGAGAACATGACCTTCCAGGTCGATACTTTTGTTACTACCAGGGAATTCGGTATTCGCTGGGAAACGGGCGTAGTGATACGGAAAGAGAAGGCCGAACTCCTATCTGAGCCAATAGGTACGATCCATGAAATCACGTAAAAACGGCAGAAAAATCTGGATTTTTCCGGACACTGAACTCCCCCCTGCGGGAAATTCTAAGCTCAAGGGACATGAGTCCATCATAGTACTCAATATGAATAGAGTCACAGTCAGCATCAGGCTTACTTTGTATTTCGTGAGTCAGGATCCGGTCAGGTTGAAACCGCTTATCGTTGAAGGGGAGAGGGTACGGTGTTTCAGGCTCGATAACAGTGAGGAAATGGGCTATACGGTGCCCCTGGAAACGCAGTACGCAGTTAAACTTGAATCAGACATCCCGGTAGTTGCCCAGTACGGCCGGCTGGACTCGAGACAGGACAACCTGGCTTTCTACACAACAATGGGATACAGCACCTGAAAAGGAATTGGTTAGCAATAAAACCGGTATGGTTTTATATATAATACGTAAAAGGAGAAGAGTATGAGAAAGACACTATTGATCATGGGTATGTGTTTGCTTATCAGCGGTGTTCTGTTTGCAGGGGGTAAACAAGAGGAACCTGCTGCTACAGAAGCAGAGCCTGCCGGAAGCGCAGATACAGGCATGTCGAACCTTGAGAAATCTCTGGAAGCGGATGCGGGTGCTTTGAAATTGAAAGCTCCGGATGGACAACCCCTGATTTATCCGGGCTTCATTAAGGAATTTCCAAAACGGCCTGCCGACCCGGAAGCGTTACCCGAAGAAGATCCCGGACGATGGTATGATTTTGAATATGCAGGTTGGAGTACTGATAAGGTAAATATTCCAAAATCGCCTGGTGATGGATCAATTGGTAAAAAGATTATTATGATCGGCCAGGGTGAGCACCCTTACTATACCGCATACAATAATGCTGCTAAAGCTATGGCTAAAAATTATGGAATTGATCTGAAGATTACCATTCCAAACTGGGATATAAATACCCAAAACCAGTATGTTGATCAGGCAATAAATGAAAGGCCGGATATGATTATACTTCTGCCGCTGGACCCTAAGGTATCGGTACAGCAATTCAAGAAAATCAACGAAGCAGGTATTCCCGTTATCGCCGCTCATATGCTTACTTCTGAAGATGCTCTGAAGTACTGCCTGCTCTGGACAGGTCCGGATGAATGGGCTCCCCGAAGAGAGCTTTCGAAACTTCTGGCGGAGAAACTTGGTTATAAAGGCGGCTACGCGATCATGTCACATAACCCGGGCGGTTCAACATACTTTTCCCGGGCATATGGTTATGTAAGCACCCTTTCCCAGATTGCCCCTGATATGGAACTTCTGGATATTCAGTCACCAGGGTTCGACGCGGAAAAGTCAAAACAGCTGGCCCTGGACTGGATGAAGCGCTATCAGGATAAACTCAAGGCGATTATCGCGGCGGATGACAGCGCACAGATGACTGGTATCATAGAGGCCGTTAAGCAGGCGAAAAGGGATGACATTGTTCTTATTGCAGCTGGAAACAGCAAGGTTGGTATGGATGGTGTTAAGAACGGAGATATTCTTGCAATCAATTATGAGACTCCGGCGGGATGTGCCGCGACAGCTATCAAGGTTGCGGCGGACTGGTTCAACGGGAAAGATGTTCCGCGGGCTGTTTACTTACCGCCTGTGATTATCGACAAGAGTAATGTCGACGATTTTTATCCCGCCCAGTGGTAGGTTGTCTGTTATAAAACACTACTATATCAGGCAAGGCCGTTTTTCCGGCCTTGCCTGACTTGAATGCAGGTGCTGCATACATGGGAATAGCGATGAACAGCAGAGAACGGATACGTGCGGCACTTATCGGAAGTGATCTGGACCGTGTCCCTCTGACAGAAATAGGTATCTGGCCGGAAACAATAAAACGTTGGCAAGATGAGGGGTTTCCGAAAGATATATCTCCTCATGAATACTTTGATTTAGATACGATAGATTTTTTTTCCTTCGAACCGAGTCTGGGCTTCAAAGAAAAGATCATTAGCAGAGACAAGTATTTTCAAGTATATACCGATGGTGATGGATGTACCTATAAAATGTTTCTTAAGCGGCCCGGTTCACCTTTGTTATTGAAATCGGCTGTTACTAAACCTGAGGATTGGGAAGCTGTGAAAGGAAATCTTCAGCCGGCTATGCAGAGGTTTACAGAGTTTATGAAGGGAATTGTTTTCGGTGAAGATGTTACGGAAAATCAGGTTTCCCGATATATAAAAAGTAAAGATAAAGATTCCTTTTCGGTTATTGTCCCAGTCGAACCATGCTGGTATTATCTCCGCCTTCTTGGCGAAGAAGAGGCCTTAATGACAATCGCTGAGAATCCGGATTTCGCGGGAATAATAATCGAAGAATATAATAATTTCACATTGGAGATGCTGAAATTGATTTTTTCTCAAGGGTATACTTTCGATGCTCTCTGGGTATTCAGCGATCTCTGCTATAAAAATGGGATGCTATTCTCCCCGCAGTTTTTTAAGGAAAAAGTATTTCCTCACCAGAAAAAACTGTTTGATTTAGGAAAAGAAAATGGGTTAAAAATAATTTACCACAGCGATGGTTACATAGATGAATTTCTTCCGTTAATTATACCGGCGGGGATTGATTGTATTCAGCCTCTTGAAGTACGGGCTGGGAATGATGCTCCCGGTTACCTTGAAAAGTACCCGGATACCATCTCCTTTATGGGTAATATAAACATGGATGTTTTTACCACAACGAAAGAAGAAATTGAGTATGAGGTAAAGAGTAAAATGCTATCTATGAAAGATTCACATCGTTATATATTTCATTCCGATCATTCGGTTCCCGACTCCGTTAGTTTGGAGAATTACGGTTTTGCCATAGAAACTGCAAAAGAACACGCGGGATATTGAAGAGGATCGAGACAAATGCAAATATGATAAAAGGATGAAAGGGCTTTGGGAAAAATGAACGATTATACGCTTCATATGGATAATGTGAGCAAGAGGTTTCCCGGTATGATTGCGGTGGACAGTATGACTTTCGACCTTAAAGCGGGAGAGGTCCATGCCCTTGTAGGGGAAAACGGAGCAGGGAAATCCACATTGATGAAGATTCTTTCCGGATCATTTGCTGATTATACCGGCGTTATATCCTTAGATGGAAAAGAGGTCCGGTTATCGGCCCCGGCCATTGCGAAACAACACGGTATTGCCATGATTTACCAGGAGCTGAGTCTCGCTTCTCCATTAACTATTGCGGAGAATATTCTAGCCGGAAGACTTCCTAAAAGGGGAATCATACTGAATAAACGGGAAATTATCCGCCAATCGAATATTCTTCTTGAAAAGGTCGGAATAGACTATCTCGACCCCCTCATGGAAGTGAGCCAATTGAGCCAGCATGAAATGCAGCTGATTGAGATCGCCAAAGTGCTGGGGCGAAATCCAAGGATAGTCGTAATGGACGAACCCACCTCTTCCCTCACTCGTGAGGAGGTGGAGAGATTGTTCGGTATCATTAAAACTTTAAGGGAAAGCGGGTTGTCTATAATCTATATTTCCCACCATTTACCGGAAATTTTCGAAGTAGCAGACAGGGTGACGGTGATGCGGGATGGAAAGAAAATCGGCACTTACATGGTCTCTGATGTTTCCGCTGGGAAACTTGCGGAACTTATGGTGGGGCATACTGTAGATGAAATGTATTCCAATATCAATGTTGATTTTGGTGAAGAGATTTTTCGTGCTGAGAATCTCTGGAGGAATGGTTTTTTTCATGACATTTCATTTTCTATAAAAAAAGGTGAGATCCTGGGATTTTGCGGCCTATCCGGAGCGGGAAGAACTGAAATAGCTAGATGTATATCCGGGTTAGATTCCCTTGACAACGGGAAAATGTATTTAAAAAATAAACTTATCAGGATTAAGAATATGGGCCAGGCTGTAAGGAAAGGTATTGCCTACCTTTCAGAAAACCGCAAGATAGAGGGGCTGGCATTACGGCTGTCTGTTACCAACAATATTACTTCAGTTATTTTACCTGAATTAAGTAAATATTTTTTCTATGATAGTGCGAAAGGCAAGCCTAAAGTATTTGAACAAATCGAGTATCTTAATATACTGCCGCCTAACCCCTCCCTGCAGGTCTCAAATCTTTCAGGGGGCAACCAACAGAAAGTACTTCTTGGTAAATGGCTCGCTTCCGATCCTGTTTTATTGATCCTTGACGAACCGACAAGGGGTGTTGATGTCGGGGCAAAAAAAATCATCCACGATACTATAATAAAACTATCTAAAGCAGGCCTGGCAATTTTGCTTATATCGTCTGACCTCCCTGAACTGGTGGGGCTTTCAAACCGGATACTCGTTATCCGGGAAGGGAAATTGATTGGAGAAATGACCCGGGATGAATCAACGGAGGAAAACGCACTTCTGGCAGCGAACGGCGAATGGGGGTTCAGAGATGTCCAGCATAACTAAAGAAACAAGAATCGATAGTGAAGTATTTAAATTCAAGCTTTACAATATTATGAGCAGGGCCGGCGTCTATTTAATGATTGTACTTCTTATCATCATCGGTACAATTATTGCAAAAGATATTTTTTTGACTTTTAATAATATGATAGATGTTCTCGAAGTTGGCGCCCTTCTAGGTATAGCTGCCCTAGGTCAGACTTACGTAACTTATTCCGGCAGTTTCGTCGATCTCTCCATTCCATGTATTATGGCTTTTGCGGGTATTATAGCTGTTCAATTGCTGCCGTATGGGCTTTTCGTAAGCATTATAGGTGCAGTTCTTGTAGGTTGTTTAATCGGGGCTATCAACGGCTATATGGTGGGAAAATTGAAAACCAACCCGGTTATCTGGACTATAGCGGTACAGTTTTTAGTAAGCGGCTTGTTGAAGTGGGTATATGCGGGGAATCAGATTTATCCGGATATTGTTGCGAGTGGCAACATGCGGGCGGTAGAAGCTTTTTACGCTCTGTACAGAGCAAGAATTGTTAATACCATTCCTTCCATTGTAGTGATAATGCTTGTTCTTGCCGGCCTTTCCCAGGTTGCTCTTGCAAAAACCCGGTATGGACAGCAGCTTCGCATGACTGGATCAAATATAAAAGCCGCTAAATGTTCAGGAATAAACACGGAACGGGTAGTTCTTATAGCTTTTATTCTCAGCGGGGCTTTTGCATCAATCAGCGGGATTCTTTTAGCATCATTATCGAAACTCGGCGCATTCTATATGGGTGAAGGGTATGATTTCAGTACTATTACGGCGGTCGTGCTCGGAGGTGTGACTCTTTTAGGAGGCCGGGGGAATTTCCTGGGTGTTGTGGGAGGCGTTATAACTCTTGGATTATTGAGTAATGTTATGACCTTTTTAGGTCTTGGAACATTTGAGCAGTTATTCATAAAAGGGTTAGTGTTTATTTTCATAGTCTGGCTCAACAGTCTTTCATTAAGGAAGTTAGGAAAAGATTATGTCTAAAGGAAACGTTAAAATCTCAAGAGTCATTGATAATAACAGAATTTATATAATGTTCGCAATTGTATTTATCGTTATGTCGATAATCGCGCCGAATTTTCTCAATTTTTTCAATATTGCAAATATTTTAAAAGGTGCAACTATGGCTGCGGTTGTTGCCGCGGGATTTTCGGTGATTCTTATTACCGGGTATCTCGACCTATCCATTGGTTCGGTTATTAATCTTGGAGCTGTTGTAACTATTTCAGTAAATAATGTCGCGGGACTGGTGCCCGGTATATTAGCCGCGGCAGGGGCTGGACTTATTATAGGGGTTATTAATGGTTTATTTGTAACAAAAGGTAAGATCCACGCATTTATCGTTACGATAGGAATGGCTACAACCATTAAAGGTTTTCTCTATATAGTTACAGGAAGTGCATCCATCAATATAAATAACTTTGACATAGTTGCTTTTATGGAAACCAGGATGTTCTATCTGTTTACCCCTTCGGTTCTCATCACTATTGTATTGATTTTGATTGCGGCATTTGTGATGACAAAGACCAGGCCGGGCAGGGTGTTTTTTCTGATCGGCGGGAATAGGGATACAGCGTGGTTTGCCGGCTATAATACCGATCGATACAGCATTTTTGCTTTTATGATTTCCGCTGGAATGGCGGCTATCGGAGGCATCCTTTTCGCTTTGTCCGCGGGTACGGCTGTTCCAAATATGGGTGAAAAGGGTTTGAATCCTATGATTTTCGTTATCACATCGGTTATTATAGGTGGAACATCCATGGATGGAGGAAAAGGTAGTGTTATTAAAAGCGCGATTGCAGTATTGACCCTCACGACACTTTATAACGGGTTCAGCTGTCTCGGTTCCGGGTATGAAGTTCAAATTGCTTCTTCCGGGCTTATTCTCGCGGCAATAATTTCCTATGAAGCTTACAACAGCTATAAAGAGGACCTCGTCCGGGGACAAAGAAAAAAGTTACTGGCAGAGATAGAAAAATAAGGGGCGGATATGAACTCTGATGTAAAACAATCCATATCCTCGTTGATCCAAGCTAAGCGGCATCACTATATCAATTTTCTAAAAGATATAATCCGTATCAACAGTACCGTCATTCGCCATGGTCTGGATGGGAACGAGGCTGAAGCTCAAAGCTTTATTATGGAATATCTTGCGGGTCGGGGTTTGGAAATCCACACGCATGAACCGGAATATAAAAACTTTGAAATGTTTCCGGCTTACAGTCCCGGTCATTCTTACAAAAACCGACCGAATGTAGTGGGTATTTCGAAAGGCTCCGGCGGAGGCCGTTCTCTTATCCTGAATGGTCACATCGATACGATGGAACCTCAGTATCTGGACCAATGGACTCATGACCCTTTTGACCCGGTTGAAAAAAACGGCATTCTCTGGGGAGTTGGATCCTGTGATATGAAAGGTGGGCTCGCAGCGATGATGCTGGCCCATGAAGCGGTAACTGAGGCGGGGGTGAAGTTGAAGGGGGATGTCATAATTGAAAGCGTTGTGGACGAAGAGGGTGGAGGGAATGGTACCCTTGATCTATGCGCGCGGGGTTACAAGGCAGATGGCGCCATAATAGCTGAGCCGACGGAACTTCA
Source organism: Spirochaetota bacterium (assembly GCA_024274705.1). Lineage (GTDB taxonomy): Bacteria > Spirochaetota > Spirochaetia > SPDA01 > JAJSAL01 > JAJSAL01. The sequence continues at coordinate 16,017 of JAJSAL010000107.1, read as the reverse complement.
TATTCAACCAGCTTCTCGTGGTGTTCTGCTGCTGGAAATAGAGGTTGAGGGGAGGGCCACTCATGCCAGCTTGAAATGGGAAGGGGTGAACGCAATCGAAAAAGCTATCTGCATCATCCAGGACATGCGGGAGATGGAAAGGGAATGGCTTGCCACACGAACCCATCCGTTGCTGCCCCGCCCGACAGTGGGAATCGGACAAATCGAAGGGGGAGTCGCGGGGTCGGCCGTTCCCGGCACATGTATTGTTCGGGTGGATATCAAGTACCTGCCGAGTGTCTACGATCTTAAAGGGAACCGGAGTGATGTCGACAGCGAAGAGATAAGAAAGGAAGTGATCGACCGGGTCATGGGCGTGTGCAACGCAGACCCATGGCTTTGCGAGCATCCGCCAAAGCTTTCCTTCTATCAGCATTGTATTCCTCACGAGATACCCGGGGACCATTTATTGGTAAAAACCATTGCCGCATTGGCGAAACAGATTACAGGAGAGGCACGGATCAGCGGATTTCCGGCCGGTTGTGACGCGCGGCATCTGGCGATGCAGGGAATCCCGGCAGTTATTTTTGGTCCGGGCAACCTGCAGCACGCCCATAGTGTGGACGAGCATGTGTCACTGGATGAATATATACGGTGCCTGAACGTTATCGCCCACACAATCGTGGATTGGTGCGGAGTGGCATAGAGAGGTAATGGGAGGTTGTTCATGAAACTGGGATTTTCTTTTCCGAAAGAAATAGAAGAGGCGAAGGAAAAAAGAGTTCCTCTGGTTATCCCGGCGGGAACGGTGGAATATCACGGACCCCATTGCGCCTATGGGTGTGACACCCTGATTGTTGAAGGGCTTCTGGATCGGCTTTCAAAAATGAAGAATATCGTTATTGCTCCTTCAATCTGGTACGGCCCTTCCAGTTATGCCGTGGGAGGACCTGAAAAAGGAACAATCGATGTCGATTACGATAACTTCGAACAGCATATCTATGACATCTTGAAAAGTCTGGTATACGGGGGCTGGCGCAATATCTACATTGTTATCCAGCATCAATACGAAGAAGAAAACCTTCTCCCCATGACATTATGTTTCAGAAAGCCGGCTATGAAAATTGTATTCGAGTACCTTGAAGAGACGATCGGAAGAGGCTGGTGGGGAGATAACAAGAATAAAGATTTCTATGAGACCCTCGAGGAGAGCGATTCCCCCTGGAACTGGATTAAGGTCATTCCCGCTATGAATAAAGAAATCCAGCATGAAACCGGGTATGATCATGCCGGTAAGTATGAGTGCTCTATCCTTAAGGCGCTATTCCCGGAAACTGTGGATATAGACCGGATGGAAGGAAGTGATGAATGGTTTATCCAGAGTGCCCGGGAGTGTTCAGTCGAACTCGGTGACCGGATGGTGGAACTCTGCCTGGGGTATCTTTCAGATAGGATACAATAATACGAATGATTATTTCCTGGAGTGAGCAGTATGTATAACCTGTTACCGGAAGTCAAATTCATATCGGAAGAAGGGGGGACTTCACATGAGTTCTCCCGGATTGTGTTAGATTACGGGGAGATGAAAGGAGATTCAGGAAGGTCTTCTTTCGAAGAGTTGATCCGATGCAAGTTTTGGGATTTACCTTCAATCGATTGTTCCTTCGGAAAGGCAGAAACAGGCGCCCTCAACATTCGCCTGCAGGAGGGTTTTGAAGGGTTTGCCATACCGGGAAAGATCGATACCGGAAAACTGAAGCGCAGCGGGTACACCGTCGATCTCCGGAACGGACACGGTACATTGGGGTATACAACCAAAGAAAGTATCTCCTGTGCAATCTCAACTCTCAAGCAGCTTTTTACCAGGAGCGGCGATGGCTTTTCCGTGGGTGATGTGTTGATAGTCGATTATCCCAGTGTCGATATCCGGTCCATTTCCACCACCTTTGCCTGGTATGCGGGTTACGGCAGAATCGGCTTCGATTCCCAGTTGTGGAACTTCGAAGACTGGAAAGAGTTTCTCAATATTTGTTCCAATTTCAAGATCAACCAGTTGAACATGTGCATGTACGGTTACTGGCCCTTCGAGCTTCCCGGGTACCCGGAAACTTGTCTTAAAAATATCCCGATGAAAGTGTGGAACCGGGAAAGCGGAAACTATATAGATATTATGTACACCCATCCCAACCTGTCCGGGGAATTCCTGTCGGAACTGATAGAATATGCCCATCTCCTGTCTATCAGGATATTCGCATACATAGGGCTGAACTCGTATAACGGCGGATTCTCCAATATTCACCGGGAAAAAAGGATGAAACTGCCCCCGGGGAGCAGGTATGTGAATGATTTCGATTCCCTCTGCTTAAGCGATCGGGATAATATAGAGTATCTTAAAAGGGCGACGCGCAGGATTGTTCAACTGGGCCTTGACGGGATCGTGTTTGAGGAAAGCGAAGAGGCATACTGGTTCTGTAACTGCGATTCATGCAGGAAAGAGTACGGCGAGAAGACAGTTTCCCCGGCAGAAGCAAAGCACGAGGCGAATTACCGGCTGCTCAACATACTCCACGCAGAAATCAAGGAGGAGAATCCGGACTGCGAAGTGGGCCTCCGGGCATGGCGGGAACCGCCCCTCGAGAAAACAGATGAGTTCCTGAAGCATTACTGTGAGAGTATACCAAAGGATGTGTGCCTTTACTGGGCCCCGGGGTTGTACGTGCCGGAATCGGAATTCACCAAGTGGGTGAATTCCTTTGGACCGGAACGGATATGTGCCAGGGATACCGAATCCAACGCATGGTCTGCTACCCAGGGAAGGCTGGTGCGAATTTTTAAAAGCAACGTGCTCCGTAGCGGGACAGAAACCAACGACCAGTTTATTGAAAAAGATATCGAACAGCATAAAGGTTCCGTCGCTCACGGGGTCCGTGGTATCAACGGATACCTTTTCGAGTGGTATGGGTATTTCCTTCATCTACTTGCACATGCGCATTACGGGTGGGGGTCGGAAATGGATGAGGAGACCTTTTATGACAAGGCCGTCCGCAGGCTGCTGGGAGACCGGGAAGCGGAAAACATTCTTTATGTACTCAGAAACATCCTCACCATTCATGAAAGCCAGATAAACCTGTTCCCTGCCGAGTTTCCTTTTTTACGAAATAATGTAAGCAGCGTGGATATCGCCTCCATCCGGGAGGCAAAGAAAAAATGGCCCCTCATCGACGGGAAGCTTGACAGGATTATCTCCTATTGCGAATCACAGGAAGATTATGCCGTATACGCACGGCATTTTAAAAAGATCAGGAATGCCCATCATCGAAACAGGCACATCTATAACCTCTGCCTTGCAGCGGTCCGTTATGACGAGGAACAGACCGAGGAGGGAAAGATCGCCATACTCAGGGAAATCGAGGAACACAACGAAAAGGATTTCGACCTGGTAAAGTCCATGTTCTTCGATATTATACCTGTTGACAGAACGGGAGTTAAATCCTGTATGTATCCTTATCACGAACTGAAACGGGTCCTGGACAACAAGCTCGGCAGAAACAGTCCCCCCGACGAAGAGATGATCTACCTTGGAGTGGAAGCCCTGGGTTGGCTGTGGATATAGAGCCCTGCCCGGAAAGGGCATGATGAGCTTGAGCGCTTTATCACGTCTCGCCGGGAATACAATGGTGGTTTTCAGAGATTTGCAGGTTGAGGTAGACTGATTGAACAGGTAGTTGCGTGACGAAATGATCTTGTATTTCGCGAAGCAGGCTGCCGGCACCTGAATTTTTACACTGAATGTCCTTAAGCAGGTTGTTCGCGGGGACCTTTTCAACATTCGATTCCGGATAAGTACCATACATATCCAGTTGCACAGTTTTGCTTATGGATTTCAAGAAAATTCTAACTTGACAGCACTTTCATTTGATGTATAATGTACGTACATCTCGTCTTTTGCAGTTCAAATGACATAATAAGGCTCTAACTATCTACTATACAATAAGATACATGGACAAAGCAAGTTCAGAAAGTTGTTGCGTTATTTGTCATTTTTCTTGGATCCGGCAATTATTTTTTTAATATCTCCGACCGTCCGGTATTTCCGGCTGAAGTCGATACCCAGGAGCTCCCCAATATCAGCAAGGACTTGGTCATGATAGTCGAACAAGTACAAGTTCTGTTCCAGCAGGGAACAAGAGCTCCGTTTCAGGCTCTCCAGTATCCTCGGGACCGGGTACTTCTCATCCAGCATCTTTTCTAATAGCCGCACCAGTACAAGAGCAACAAAGCAGGTTAGAAAATGCGCTTCGATATGATCCTGCCGGGATACATAAACCGGGCGGGTCTCCAGATCGCTTTTTGTGATCCTGAAGGAATCCTCGATTTTCCAGAGCCCCCGGTAGATATCAACAATTCTCTCATCACTCTTTTTCATCTCGCTGGTGAGGATGGCGTAATAACCGTCGTACTTTTCTTCTTCAGTAAGTCTTTCCTCATCGGTAACGAGTAGATGCTCGGCATCGTCGATCACTTCGCCGGAAGAGGGTGAATATGTGAGATCTTTAACGTATTTTGCCGCACCATAGGATGCCGCTCTGGCATAGGCTGAAGGAGAGGATATGAGCTTTTCTGCCTTTGCCAGTACCGCTTCCCGGTCCGCTTTGGCTTTTTGAGCATATTTGGGGCTGTAGAACACGATGTGCTTCTCGTCGATGGAGATCTTTTTCTTCTTACCCTTGAGAGTGGAAACATAGATCTCTCTCGGGTAGATCCGGGACTTGGTCCTGAATCCATCCTGGCCGATATCCCGGTAACCACTCTGGTCCAGGACATACTCTTTAAAGGCGGCATCAGAGCCTCTGATGGAATAGCTTAAGACATATCCGCATTGATCCAGAAGAATCTGACGGATGTTATCTCCAGCCATCATCCCTCGATCCCCAACGACGATATAACGTCCCAGATCATACTGTTTACGAACCTTGTGCATCATCGGGATGAGTGTTTGTTTATCGAGCATATTCCCCGGGTACAGTCCGTAGGTAAGGGGGATGCCATCGGTGTCCATAAATAGTCCCATCTGGACGATGGGGCTGCTTCGGTGTTCCTTTGAATAGCCCTTTCGCCTTAACTCATCATGTTTATCGATCTCGAAGTAGTAATTGGTGACATCGTAGTACACCAGTGAAGTATCCCGGCCGTAGAGTTTTTCGATTCGTTTGTGCATGGCCAGAAGCATCGGGTCTTTGAATTGGGCAAAGAAGGATAAAGAGCGGTATACGTCATCCAGGGAGAAATCCATTTTCTCAAAGAACATGTTCCGTTTCTCAAAGGATCTTTTCTTTGAACCGGGAAAAAGAAGGCGGGAATAGACGAGCATCTTGAAAATCGCGTTGTGATTGTATTTGGCATCGGTATAGCGCCGCCTGTTGTTAATGAAGTAATCCAGTTCGAGCTCGTGGTAGAGATGAGAGAAAGCCACATGTCCAAAATTCTTTCTGTTGTCGGTGCCGACAGGCAGTGAAGTCTTGGGCGAGAGAGATAGGGAGATGCTGCTGTTCTCCTCCTTTCGAGCTTGATCCATTTGCTTTGCTACCTGCTCAAAGTGAGCAATCGGATCCGCGTAGTCTTTTTCCAGGATATCAAGATATCCAAGTGTCTGAATTGTTTTCTGCCTGGTTTTGCCTTCTCCATCTCGAAAACCATGAACGATTGAAAGCTGTGTACGTCCAGTTTTAGACGACGTGCTTTTTTTCAAATACATGTCACCCCCCCCTCATGTTATGAAGATTATAGCATAACACGTAACGGCACGCAACCTATATATGTTTAAGAAAATATCAAAAATACCTCCTATTTCATTAAAAAGACAAAAATTGAACTGTTAGATTATTTAAAGGGCTGCAAAATTAGGGGGATTTCAAGAAAATTCTAACTTGACAGCACTTTCATTTGATGTATAATGTACGTACATTAAGTAACATAAAGGAGAAGTTTGATGAACAAGTTAGGGTTTATTGTAGTAGCTGTGTTATTAGTGCTGGGAAGCGTCTCTGTATTTGCCAGAGGTCAGAAAGAGGCTAGTGGGGAGGACAAAATAACTGTAGCAACGATTACCTACACAAGCGAGATTGAATGGTTCTATATTCTGGAACAGAATTATAAAGCTGTTGCGGATGATCTGGGGCTGGAGTTGATCCAATTGGATCCAAATGCTGACCCTCAAACACAGGTGGATATGATTGAACAGATGACACAGAGGGGAGTTGATGCGATATTAGTCTCCCCTGTGGATCCGGCTGTAATTAGAGCTGCCTGTGAAGAAGCAATGGACAAAGGCATTTTCGTCCTTATTCAGGGCCAGGAGCGGACCGCCGTTCCGTGGTCAACAGCCAATTTTGGATATAATGAGAAACAGATGGGAGCATTGACCGGGGAAATTGCAGCAGCTGCTGTAAAAGAAAAATATCCTGATGCCAAGAAGATTAAACTGGCTGTCTTGGGAGACCCTGGCTGGGCATCGTCGGATGTTCGAATGGGAGGGGCGAAAGAAGCATTTATGAATAATCTCCCCGGGGTAGAAGTCGAAGTAGTTGTCGATAAAGTTATGGGAGCAACGATAGAAACCGCTACGAATGTAATTGAAAGTGCACTGCAGCAGCATCCCGATCTAAGGTGCGTCGTAGGAATAAATGATGACGCAGCTATCGGGTCGGTAGGAGCTATGCAGTCCCAAGGAATTGATGTCATCGCGGAAGCGTGCATAGCGGGAGCCGGGAATAATAAAGGAACCTGGCCATATATCGACCGGGGAGAAATCCTTGGAAGTGTAGATCTTAACCATAGAGGCACAGCTGAAGTTGCTTTGAATGCGGTAGTAAAACTTGTTAATGGTGAAGAAGTCCCTGGAATGATGTATATCGATATGATCAAGGTAACGAAAGAAAATCTTGGGGAGTGGTATAAGAAATAGGCTATTTGTATTTTGCCAATGAATAATACCGGATAAATGAATACTGAAGAGCTGCGGTGATTTTCAACGTATTGTGTGCTTGCAGCTCTTCTCTTGTTTTCACATTGTACATATAATGCTTATTTATAACCCGGATAGATAACAACGGTAATGAAGAAAGGCTATCTTATCGAGTTTAAAAACATCAACAAGATTTTTCCTGGTGTTGTAGCCCTTGACAATGTCAGTTTTAATATTGAAAAAGGTGAAGTCCACGCGATAGTCGGGGAAAATGGTGCGGGTAAGTCAACGTTAATAAAGATACTATCCGGTGTTGAGCAGAAAGATGCAGGTGAAATCTTTATCGATGGGATTGAAATGTTCATTAACAATCCTAAAAACGCGCTTGAACTGGGAATAACCTGTATTTATCAGGAACTGCCTCTATCACCTTCCTTAAGTATTGCGGATAACATCTTTTTAGGTCAGGAAATAAAGAAATTCGGTTTTCTGAATAAATCTATGCAGAACAATATCGCTAAACAGCTTTTTAAAGAATTTGATATTAATGTCGATCCGAGAACCTTGGTTGAAAAGCTCAGTGTGAGTATGCAGCAGATTACCGCGATAGTAAAAGCAATGATGAAAGATGCGAAGGTGTTCATCATGGATGAACCTACCGCAACTTTAGGTGAACATGAGGTAAGCAGACTTTTCACTTTTATAGAAAAAATCAAAGGAAAAGGAATCAGTATCCTGTATATTTCACATCGGATGGATGAAATATTCGGTATTGCCGACAGGGTAACAGTTTTAAAAGATGGAAAATTTATGGGGACAAGGGTCGTATCGGAAATTACTAAAAATGAATTGATTAACCTGATGAGCGGCCAAAATATTCACGATGCTTCCCTTGTATATGATCCGGAAAGGGCTATTTCTCAGGAGATTGTTCTTGAGATTAAGAATCTTTTTTACAAACAGCTCTTACAGAATATCAATATAAAGGTAAGGAAAGGAGAAATCTTAGGCATTACAGGACTTGTCGGTGCGGGGAAAACCGAACTTTTAAAATGTATTTATGGTATAGCTCGATTAGACCGGGGAGAAATCATTTTTAATGAAAAAGTGTTAGGAGTTGGTGGAGGGGATATCTCTACCGGATTTTCCGTATCCGGATTTGTTCCGGAGGATAGGAAACGGGAAGGACTTTTCCTTAATTTGAATATTATAAAGAATATATCGATATCCAGTCTGAGATTTCTGACAACATTTACCTACATTAATCAGAAAAAAGAGACAAGTCTGGTAAAGAAGAATATGCGTGACCTCGATATAAAAGCGAGTAGTATACTTCAGCAGGTTCAGTTTTTAAGCGGTGGGAATCAACAAAAAGTAATTCTTTCCAGATGGTTGAGTTCATACAAAAAAATACTTTTGCTCGATGAACCGACAAGAGGTGTCGATGTGATTGCGAAAATCGAAATCTATAAGCTGATAAACATGCTGTCAAAAAAAGGAATATCGATCATATTCAGTTCATCGGATGTTTCAGAGGTCTTAAGTATCTCCGACAGAGTTGTAACGCTCCGAAATGGAAGAATCGTCAACATATTTAAAAAAGAAGGTTTCAACAAAGAAGAGGTACTGCGCGATATAATGTTTGGTTGAAGTTTTGAGTTTAAAAGAAACGAAAGATAATAAAGGAGAGGACACAGGATATGCAGGTGGATTCGGAACAGCGGGAAGGATACAGCTTAAAACAAGGTATTGATAAGATATTTTCCATTGAAAATATCGGCATTTATTTTTTTCTCTTTGCGATTATAGTTTTCTTTTCCCTCATGACAAGGGCTTTTCTGACTTTTGATAACTTTATTATCATATTGAGACAGATATCCATAATAGGTATTTGTGCTTTTGGGGAAACCTTTGTTGTCATTGCAGGAGGAATTGATCTTTCTGTAGGTTCGATAGTTGCACTTTCAGGAGTCATCGCTGCATCACTTGCAAAGTTTATGAATGTACCGGTACCGATTGCTTTTCTGGCAGGTATTGCTGCAGGTAGTATATGCGGGTTGCTAAATGGCATCTTAACTACAAAAGTAAAAATACCTCCAATAATAGTAACCCTCGGTACACTCACAATAATCAGAGGCTTGGCATTTATTATTGTCGGCGGTCATACTGTATTCGGGATGCCTGTGAGTTATCGGGCGCTCGGAAGGAGCTATATAGGGTTTATTCCGATTCCTGTTCTGATTTTAATTATCGTGTTTATTGCTTTCTTTGGAATCCTGAACAAGCTGAGCTTTGGACGTTATGTTTACGCTCTGGGCAGCAATGAAGAAGCGGCGGTAATTTCGGGAGTTAATGTAAACAAAACCAAGACATTAGTATTTGTTCTTTGCGGGTTAATGGCCGGAATCGGTGGTGCAATTCTTTCATCACGGCTTGACAGTGGTCAGGCGTCAACAGCCCAGGGACTTGAATTGGATGTGTTAACAGCCGTTGTTTTAGGCGGAGTGAGTATCGCCGGTGGAAAAGGCCGGCTGGAAAATGTTTTTGTCGGTGTGTTAATAATCGGTATACTTGCTAACGGTATGATCCTATTGAATGTCCAGCATTTTTATCAGCTTGTCATTAAGGGGTCGGTATTGCTGCTTGCTGTGGGACTGGATACCGTGAGAAAGTGATAGAGATTACAGCATTGTGTTACAGTGCAGTGCTATGTCCTGGCGATCAATTTCTTCCTGACCTGATCAGTCACCTAACGAAACAAGTCTGTTTGCAACGGAAAGAGCGGGGTCTAAGGGTACTGGAACCCCCTCTGTACCATCGGGTATTGTAATGTCATACAGTTTCTTAGGTCTCTTTCCCTTGAAGTGGGGTAGATGCTTTTCCTGCGCTTCGAACATTTCAATTGTCAGATCACGAATTTCTTTCAAAGTTAGTACTGCCGATGTCAGAGGATCCATTGCGATTGCTGTAACTACAAGCTCGGGGTCTCCTGTCAATGCGGCTTCTGCCGCCAGCATCTGGACTGTTACGTTACTCTGATTCATTGCGGCCAGTGGAAGGGGTAGATCTCCAATGGTGACAGGATGCAATCCCATCCTATCGATAAAAACCGGAACCTCAACACAGCAACTATTGGGTAGATTAGTAATGTAATTATTATTGATAACGTTTCCATTGAGCTTGAATGGTTTACCTGTTTCTTTTGCTTCGAGTATATACTAACAGTATTCCGCGCTCCGCGGCTTGAGCTCTCCGCTTTCATAGCTTAAATAATCGGTCTCCTTGAATTTCTCTGCAATACCGGAGTGAAATCTATATCCTATACCGGACTCACCACCAAAAAGAGGTTGATCGCAATATGCCTTGAGGGCTTTCCGGTTTTTTCGGAACCACTGCAAATACTCTGATAGGTGGCCTGAACTTTCAGTCATAAAATATCCGAAATGACGGGTTACTTCACATCTTACTTTATCATTGATATAGTATTCCGGCTTTTCAATGTTTTCTTTAAAAAGCGGGTACAAGTCTTTTCCGTCTTTTTCCAGCCTGAGATACCAAGCCATATGGTTTATCCCGGCGGCAAGAAAATCTATCTCCTCCTTCTTTACACCGGTATAACATGCTATCAAGTCGAGGGTTGTTTGAATCCCATGGCATAACCCGATAAAAGGTATACCGCTCGATTTTCCCATGGCGATACTGATTGTAGCCATGGGATTTACATAATTCAGCAACAGTGCATTCGGGCACAATTCCTCCATGTCATGAAGAATGTCAACCATTACCGGAATGGTTCGGATCCCCCGGAAAACACCTCCAACACCGACGCATTGGCCTATACACTGGTCAACGCCGTATTTCATGGGAATTTCATAATCCTGTTTATAGGACTCCATCCCGCCAATTGCCAGAATTGTTATCACATAATCAGCGTCTCTTAAGGCTTCCCTTCTGTTGGTAGTTGAATAAATATCCGCCCGCAGCTTGTTGCGCTTAATAAGTCTTTTTATAAAATTTTCAACCCGTTGTAATTTCGAAAGAGTAGGGCCCATGAGGGCATAAGTTGAACCATTAAGTGATTCGGTGCCTAACATGTCATTCAACAAGATTGTACCGAAGGTTATACTACCTGCACCAAGAATTGCTATTTTTGCCATTTCATTGTCTCCATAAAAAAATTGATTTTTTATTACTCAAAACGGGTATCATACTGACGGCTATAAGCAAGCATATCTTCCAGAAGGGCCTCCGCCACTGAGATGCTGTGGATGAACGGATCGAGCATTAACGCCTGCAGTGCAAGTTTTCTCGAACCTGTTGCTGCAGCATCAGCAACGATATTTGAAATAGAGCCTATTAGCTGGCAGTAAGGTGCGGTAACTTCGGGAAGTGTACCATACTGCACGGCTTTCGGACCATCCGGCCCAATTACCGCAGGAAGCTCCACGATGATATCGTTGGTAAGATTTGATATTGCTCCGTTGTTCACCAGATTTAAGGCAGGGTGGTAGTTTTGTCCCGAGGTTAAGAGGTAACGCGTGATCTGCAGGCTGAGCCATCCGATCCTTCGCTGAGAGACATATGTTTTTATCGCTTCCTCGGTATCATACTTTACAACAATCTCCTTCCAGTCGTTAGCCAGTCTGCCTCCAAACCATTGATCAACCGGATAGGGCTTCAGGCCGCATTGATTGGCAATTGTCGGGTCAACGAACCAGAGGTAGTCTCCAACGTGATTGTCTGCTGGGGAGCAAATAAAGCCGATTCGCTTTGCAGCTTCAAAGATAAACCGGTATCCCCCTGGAAAGTCCCCGGGCTTCATCCTGTTGATCGTTTCCATTACTTGAGGGTAGAGGTCTTCCCCGGTAGCAGTGTCACGAATATCCGTTACCCACTGGAGGTGGTTGATACCAGCCAGGAGAATATCGACACTACCCGAGGGAACCATGAACTCACGCTCGATGGGGTCTGCATCCCTTAAAGAAGTGCGTTCGTCTTTTCCGAGAAGTTGCTCCAGGGCCATCTGGATCATCTCGTGTCCATTGCAGTAGCCAATCCACTTAACAGTGGAATGCCGTTCAAGGGCAGCCAGGATACGTGAGAGCGGGTTATTGTCCAGTATCAGCCACGCACCTGGGCACAGTTTTTCAATGTCTGCGGCAATATCGAGCATAACAGGTACGTGTCGGATACTGAAATTCAACCCCGGTGCGCCTACAGTATACGCCTCATACGGGTCGATTCCATGTTTATTGCAGAGCTCAAACTCCTTTTTCCAGGCCTCTTTCGAGTTGACAGCTATGAAGCAGTAAATAAAATCCGCATTGGGAAGAGCATCTTTGCGATCAGTGTGCCCTTCGACAGTCAGGCCGTAGTCGAGAACCTTGTTTATCCTGTTGGCTAGTTCAACTTCGTATTCGAGCCTATCGGCTTTCCGGTCGACAAAGGCAAGGGTACACCCCTTAAACTCCTCAAATTTGAACAATTCCTGTAAAAAGAACTCGGTAAACTGGCTACCCGAACCAATTATCACGATTTTTTTCCTTTTCATGGTCTTCTCCTTTTTGCTGAATGGAATAAATCAATTTGCCTTCTTGACATCTCTTCAATATGGTTTATAATGTACGTACATATAGTAACAAATTATATAACATTATTACTGAGTCGTAAAGAGCAAGGCTGGTGGGGATGAAAAAAATGAATGTTCAGCTGTTCAGCTTCAATTACTCTTTTTCCAGAGTAGGTAAATGAACCACCGGGAGCGGGTAGAGGCAGCCTTGAGTCATGAGATTCCGGATCGGTGTCCTATGCAGATCAGCTTCACACCGGAATTTGCAGAACGACTTGAATCTCATATTGGAAAAAATGTTAAGAAAAACCATAATCCCCATGGAGGAGGCAATAGGTATAACCTGGAATGTGAACTGGATCAGGATTTACTTCTGACTTCTATCGGTTGGGCAAACAGTTATTATATGGCTGATGAACCTTATACAGATGAATGGGGAATCGGCTGGGATATTAAAAAATACTCTACAAAGTTCGGAACTGGAATATATACGGAGATAAATAATCATCCCCTGGATGATGATTCGGCTGTCGATTCTTATAAGCCTCCTGATCCCCACCGCAGGGAATTATATGAGGATGCCGCCCGGACGATCAGGGATTTCAGAAATGAATACTGGATAGTCGGTGTTACCGTCACGACAGTTTTTGAAACAGCCTGGGCGCTTCGTGGACTGGATAAAATGATGATGGATTTTGTTCTCAATCCTGAACTCGCCGACAGGATTCTCGATATACCCTTTAGGTACCATTTAACTATTGCGAAAAAACTTGTGGAAATGGGTGTTGATATGATCTGGGCCGGGGATGATGTAGGTACACAGAACTCGATGTTGATTTCGCCGGAGCTCTGGAGAACTTTCCTGAAACCGAGAATGGCGGAATTCATCGAAGAACTGAAAAATATCAATCCGAATGTGAAGATAGCCTATCATTCCGATGGTGTGATCGATCCGATTATCCCCGAACTTATTGATATCGGCCTCGATGTACTTAATCCTGTACAGCCTGCTTGTATGGATCCCTGGAAAATAAAACAGAAATATGGCGATAAGCTCTGCTTCTGGGGGACGATAGACGAGCAGTACACTCTTCCCTTTGGTGCACCTGACGAGGTGAAGCGGGAGGTACTGAAAAGACTGAAAACCGTAGGAAAAGGCGGGGGACTTATCATTGGTCCAACCCATCATGTTCAACTGGATACCCCTCTGGAGAATTTCTGGGCAATGGTAGATACGATCCGGGAAACAGATTATACTTCATTTTTTTAAAGCATATGTATCTTTCTTGGAAACACAAATGTCTGAAAGCAGAATGATAAACAAATCTTCAAGTACCCCCCTCTATAAGCAGGTAAAAGAATATGTCCTGCAGCTTATACATGAAAACGAGGAAGATTCATCGATGCTTCCGCCTGAAATTGAAATAAGCAGGCAGTTTGATATCAGCAGGGCTACAGTTAGGGCAGCGATTCTCGAGTTGGTCCAGGAGGGAGTTCTTGAAAGAGTCCCGGGGAAAGGAACGTTTATTAAAGAAAAACCTAATACTTTGAAATTTGCTAACTGGTTGATGACAGAAGTTCCTACCGCGGGTATAGTGGGAGAATTAATATATAATTTCAACCGGGAAAAGAACAACGGCTATATAAAAAGTCTGGGCATCCCCTATGAAGAGATCGAGAGGCAATTGCTTGTGCTGGCTACGGGAGGCGAGGCTCCGGATATCGGCTCTCTTATTTATCTTTGGACACCGATGCTGGCATATAATGGTGCTCTTGAATCTCTTGATCATATGTATACCCATGAGGTTCTCCGAAACCAATATACACAGACAATTGAGGGCGTTACATACAATGGAAAAATATATGGTGTTAACTGGATAAATGCACCTACGATCCTGTTTTACCACAAGGATATTCTCCAGGAATTTAAAGGCTCAGCTACTCTGGATGTGGAATATTACGATGAATTACTTGAAGATTTTATCCACATTCACGAAAAATCTTCCGGTGAGATTATTCCTTTTTCCATCCCGGTTCTGGATGATGAGCTTTTTTTCCTTTTTATCCTCTCAAATTTCCTGTACTCCTTTGAAGGCGGTATATTCGACGATGATGGTCAGATTATTTTCCACTCAGGAGAAACTCAGGAGGCTTTCACCTGGCTTAAAAGTTTCATTAGGAAAGGACATGTAAACATATCAAATAAGCTCGCTAAAAACCGCCAACTCCTGTCCATTGGAAGGCTAGCTTTTTTATGTGAAGGTCCCTGGATGCGCTGTATGATTCCCCATCTGGGTTGCCGGGATAAAGAAGACCTCCTGGATATGGGCTTTTCAACCCTCCCCAAGTCACCGAAAGGAATTTCCTATTCCAGTTTGTGGAATCATACCCTCTCAATTTTCAAACAATGTAAGAATCGGGAACTCGCCGAAGAATTTATCAAGTATCTGGTTTTTAATCCCGATACAGCTGAAAGGTATTATCGGAATACCGGTGGTCTTCCTGTTCTTAAAAACGAACTCGAAAACAACCCCGTTTATGATGATGATCTTGGCAGGGTGTTGAAAAAACAGATGGAAAGTGCCTATCCGGTAAAAGTACACAACCCGGCAACTTTCAACCTGTCCGTGACGATTTGTGCAAAAGCCGCTAGGGATATCCTCATCGGAGATGCAAATATCGCTTCGACTTTAAATAACCACGCGGAAATCCTGAAGGCACTGTGAAAAAGCTGATATACAGAGATTCCTTTCTGAATATCAGAAAAGAACTATAAATGGGGAATGATGACCGGTCACATAGCCTGAAAAGCATTAAAAAATGGAGTGATGAAGAATAGCCCTTGGATAGAGATATGGGAAAAGAAACATCTGCGATAAAGGAGATTTCTCGTGCATTTCCGAAGGCACAATTGAGAAGGATCGTATCCCGGTTGAATGAGACAGAGGTAACTCCCGACGATCCCATTGGCCCGCAGGGTTTCTTTGTAATAAAGGAAGTAATCTGCGAATTTCCGCATAGTCTATGTGCATAGGATAGCGTGTGTTTTCCCCCGTCCGCTTATCGGGATACTGCGTTACCGCATCTTCACCTTGAGATAGTCACGCAAAGTGGAAAACTATGGGGTTTCCCCTCTCATACAGTCAAACCTGAGAACTAAAGAGACTGTTTAAACACTTGCATCGCATATCGGGCATCGCGAAAAATGGATCGTAAACTCGTCTCGTTACGGTGCCGATGATATCCCTCTTTTTACCAATAACCTTGTAGGCCTTAAGGATAAGCTTTTCTTCTTGCCATTCAGTAAGAGGAAAAGTGCCTTTTCCTTCGTGTCTGATAAAGGTGATAAGATAACAACCGTAACTGTCGGTCTTACCTGTTGCCAGATGCTTGCCGTCAAAACTGTAAAGCTCTACCTCCACCCCCGGGATACCCCCTTGGAATCCCAGTATTCTTCCGACAACTGCTGCAAGCAGCTTGCCCCTTTGATGTTGCAGGAGGCCTT
>JAJSAL010000008.1 GCA_024274705.1 Spirochaetota bacterium | reverse complement strand
AAACGATAATAGTTCCGAAAGTCACTCTATGGGGTACCCTCGGCGGAAACCATAGCATTACAAAAGAGGCAAAGAAACGGGGAGATGATCCCGGAGTGAAAATTATCGATTGGAAGCTGGTTGATTCCTGGCCTTCCATAGCGAAAAGACTCGGCCTGGAGGAGGGTGAAAAGGTCCAGGTAATGGAACGACTACGGTCGGTAAACGGAAAACCCGTTGCCATCGAAGTGTCTTATTTCCCTGCAAAGTACTATCCGGGTATAACGAAGGACCTGTTCGAAGAGAAAGGTACGGGGCAGTCATCGTTTAAAGTTATGGAAGAAAAATTCGGTTTGAAGTCAGTAAAAGCGTATGATGAGGTCACCGTAGTCTGTCTTGAAAAACGGGAAGCTGACTTTATGCAAGTAGATGCGGGAACACCTGTACTGCTGCGGTTCCGTGTTACCCTGTCGGACCAGGGGGTCCCGATAAAAGCTTCCAGGGCTGTCTGGCTGTTTAAAGCAGGCTTTGAGATGAGCATCTGACGAAAAAAATGTATAAGGAGCAGTTATGGCCAGGGTAGAACTTCGTCATGTATGGAAAATATATAATGGCAATGTTGAAGCAGTGAAAGATACAACCTGGAAGTGTGAGGATGGTGAGTTCTTTTCCATTTTAGGACCATCCGGATGCGGCAAATCATCATCCCTGCGGATGATAGCCGGGCTGGAGCATATCACCCGGGGGGAAATACTGTTTGATGGCCAGGTGATCAACTCTTTGCCGCCGGCGGAACGGAATGTCGCCATGGTGTTTGAAAACTGGGCACTGTATACGAATTTATCGGTGTATGAGAATATTGCGTTTCCCTTACGGGTGAGAAAGATGCCGGAAGACGTTATCGATAAAAAGGTAAAAGAGGCGGCGGCATTCTTAAGCCTGGAAAGTATTCTTCACAGTGGTGTGAAGCGCTTAAGCGGTGGAGAGATGCAGAGAGTCTCCATCGGCAGAGCTATAGTCCGTAATCCTTCGGTGTTGATCATGGATGAACCCATATCGCATCTTGACGCCGCACTTCGGTCTAAAATGCGGGATGAACTGAAGACCCAGGTTGAGAAATTGGGTGTTACGACGTTATATATAACCCATGATCAAGTTGAAGCCATGGCTATGGCCGACCGGATTGCTATTATGAATCTGGGCGAAATTCAGCAGATAGGGACCCCCCTGGAAATTTACTATAAGCCCCGGAACGATTTCGTTGCCGGGTTTATCGGGGAACCCCCAATGAATTTCGCACTCTGTGAGATTAAAAAAGAGGGGGGTGAATGGAACATCAAATCACCTTCCTTCAATTTCGTGTTGAATGAAAAGATGAAATCTCTGTTTAACGGGTATACGGGAAATCCGAAATTGAAAATCGGCGTTCGACCCGAAGATGTTCAGGTTAGCCTTGATCCTTCGGTTAACGCTTTTCCTCTGGAAGTGGATTTTGTGGAACCCCAGGGTGACCGCACGATAATTTCTTTGAAGCTTCAGGGCAGTGACCTTTTTTTTGCGGAAATCCTGGGTAATTTTCGCCCCGGGATCAATCAGACCGTGTATGTTATGTTCGATCAGAGACATATAAATTTTTTCGATCCGGAATCTGGAATTAACATCTTCTTTAAAGAAAAACGAAATGTGACAGGAGACTGAGGATTCGATGGCAAAACTGGAATTACAGAACATAACAAAAAGATTCGGTGATATCACAGCGCTGGACAATGTGAGTTTCACCATTAAAGATGGCGAGTTTTTTTGCCTCCTCGGGTCCTCCGGCGCAGGCAAATCCACGACCATCGGTATTATCGCAGGGATAGAAAAGCCTGAAAACGGCAATATATTTATCGATGCGAAAAGCATTCTTCATGATTTTCCACAGAACCGGAATACTGCTACAGCGTTCGAATCGTACGCTCTTTATCCCCACTTTACGGTTTATCAGAACCTGGTCTTTCCTTTGGAAGCTCCGATGAGGAAGAAAAAATACAGTAAAGAAGAACGCGATAAGAGGGTCAAAGATGTGGCGACCATGCTTGGTATTGAAGAGCTGCTCCTTCGTTACCCCCGTGAACTGTCCGGAGGTCAGAAGCAGCGGGTGGCTCTGGGGCGGACCCTGGTCCGCAGACCGAAGGCATATCTTCTCGATGAACCCATCGCGCATCTCGATGCTAAATTACGTCACAGGATGCGTGCCGAGCTAAAAAAAATCCAGCAGGAACTGGGCATCACTACCCTGTATTCCACACCTGACCAGCTGGAAGCACTTTCCATGGGGGATTCCATAGCAGTACTCAACAAAGGAAAGATAGAGCAAGTCGGTACCGGGGACGAACTTTACTATAAGCCCCTGAATATATACGTGGCTCAATTCATCGGAGATCCCCCGATGAATATGTTCCAGGCGGAAATCAATGGAGAGTACGCGGTACTTGAGAACGAGTCGGTATGCAGAATTCCTATTACGAAGAAGGACCAGTCAGTATTGAATAAGAAATCCAACGGAGGAAGAGAAGTATGTATCGGAGTAAGGCCCCGGGACATACGGGTTACGGCACATAATGATGAAAAAGCCCATGTCAGGGGAGAAGTTATTCTTCTGGATACCCTCGGCCAGGTTTCAATTATAACGATAAAGACCGTTGTAGGTCAGATAAAAGCGAAAATCAGTTCAGACCATCTGCCGGAGCTGCATGGTCCCGCGGGTTTGGAATTTGTTGAAGACAGGCTTTACTTCTTCGATAAAAATACCACAAAAAGGATTGGTTAAAAGAAGTTATGGAAACGAGAAGACTTGGTGAAAGCGATCTGTTTATTACCCCTATCGGCCTGGGTTCATGGGCTTTGGGCGGCGGAAATAATCCCTATGGCTGGGGATCCCAGGATGATAAAGAATCCATCGAAACCATTCGCTGTGCAATTGATCTTGGGATCAACTGGATTGACACGGCAAAAGGATATGGACACGGTCATTCTGAAGAAATTGTCGGCAAAGCGGTTTCCGGACTCAGGGACAAAGTGATCATTGCTACAAAATGCGGGATTCTCTGGAAGGAAGACGGAAGCGACATTTACGGGCATCTTAAAAAGGAAAGTATACGGCAGGAAGTAGAATCAAGTTTAAAACGGTTGGGCACCGATTACATCGATTTGTATCAGATCCACTGGCCGCTGCCGGATGAAGATATTGAAGAGGGATGGGAAGCCATTTTCGGCCTCATTCAGGAAGGTAAAGTGAGGTTCGGGGGAGTATCTAATTTCAGTGTGGAACAATTGAAGAGGATCCTGGATATCCACCGGGTAACATCTTTGCAGCCCCCCTACAGTATGATCAAACGGGATACGGAAAAAGAACTGCTCCCTTTCTGCAAAACAAACAATATAGGTGTTATAGTGTACAGCCCCATGCAGTCGGGGCTGCTTACTGGGAAATTTTCAGCCAGCCCCGCGGCAGAATTTCCCGAAGACGACTGGAGGAAAAACAATCCCGATTTCCAGGAACCGCTTTTCGGTATTCATATGGAGCTTATAGAAAAACTGAAACCGATTGCTGCACGGCATAATCAGCCTCTGGGCAACCTTGCTGTTAACTGGGTGTTGGGAAACGAATATGTAACCGGTGCCATTGTCGGTGCCAGGAGGCCCTCTCACATACAGGAAACAATAAAGACGTTAGAACTGAAACTCAACGAAGATGATATTGCAGAAATCGATTCTCTGTTGACGGAGCATGCGAAGCGAATTCAAGAATCGGAATGATGTGAAGAAGAGGCGTACTATGAGAGTATCCATATTGGGCGACCTGTTTGTAACGAACGAAGTACTGCAAAGGGCATTTGAGGATTGTTTTGCTGATTCAGGGCTTGAATTTCAATATAATTACCTGACTGATACATGGCCGGTAACACCGGTTATGAAAACTGATGAAATCAGTGAATTTGTCGGTGATGATAATGAATTGTGCGAACTGATAGTGGATACGGAGATTATTCTGACACATACGGCGCCGATTTCCAAAAAAGTCATTAGCGCCGCGAAAAACCTGAAAATAGTCGGTGCCGCAAGGGGGGGGCCTACAAATATCAACTGGAACGCCTGTACTTCCAGGGGTATCCCCGTTCTGTACGCGCCGGGAAGGAATTCCGGGGCAGTGGCGGAGTTCGCCATCGGCTTGATGCTGGCCCAGTCCCGGAGTATTACCCGGTCCCACATGTCCCTTATGCTGGAGAAAAAATGGCGAGGGGATTTGTATGTTTATGATGCTGTCGGGAACGAACTGGGGAGCTCTGTCGTAGGTCTTGTCGGTTTGGGAGCTATCGGAGGAAAGGTAGCGAAATTACTGAAAGCTTTCGGGGCGAAGGTGCTGGTATACGATCCATACCTGAAAAACAATCCATCCATGTCTTCCGGGTATGAACTTGTAGAACTGGAAACATTGCTCCGAAACTCCGATTTCATCTCTCTTCATGCGAGGCTGACTGCAGAAACAGAGGGAATTATCGGAGCCGATGAAATAAGCAGGATGAAACCAGGCGTTTATATTATAAATACTGCAAGGGGTGAGCTTATTGATCATGGCGCATTATATGAAGCTCTGAAGGACAGGAGGATTGCAGGGGCGGCATTGGATATCTTCGAATCCGAACCTCCCCCTGAAGACAGTCCCCTGTTTACCCTTGAAAATGTGACTGCTACGACCCATCTGGGTGGGGCGTCGATACAGGCTGCGGAAATAGGAGCGAAAGTGCTGTGCAACGGAATACATGAGTATATGATCCTGAAAAAACCGGCACAATACTGTGTGAATCCCGAAGTATATCGAAAAAAAGGATAGAATCGAGGTCGTAATGGAAGAGTATTCGGAAAAAGAGATAGATAAAAGCTCGCCAATTCCTCTTTATTTCCAGGTCTCAAGAATTATCCGCGGGGATATAGATAACGGCAGGTTTAAGCCCGGGGATTTCATACCCACCGAAGTAGAGCTGCAGAGACAGTTCCACGTCAGCAGGGCTACCATCCGGCAGGCTATCTCGGAGCTTGTCTACGGCGGGCTCGTAGAGAGGAAGCGATCGAAGGGCACTATCGTTTTAGATCCTTTTCCGGAGACGGTATTTAATGATTTCGCCAGTTTTACCAACGAAATCATGGAAAGCAATTTAAAGTTGACAACGGAAATAATCGATTTCAAGCACATTGCACCTCCCGAAATTGTATGTAAAAAACTTGAGTTAAGGCCGGATGAACTTATTACCCGGATGGAGCGTATCCGGTACGTGGAAGGAAATCCGGCAGCAGTTGAAAAATGGTATGGTCCGGATAAATATTTTCCCGGATTAAAAAAGGAGATGTTTAAAAGTTCCGGAAAGGAGCAGTCTACGTATTATACTTTGATGAAAAACTATCATATAAAAATGGACCGCTCCGAGGATACGATTACACCTGTAGGTATTGAAAACAAGGAGGCAAAAATTCTTCATGTTCAAACAGGGCATCCTGCCCTGTTACGAACGAGAATTTCCTATGCCGACGACGACCGTCCTATTACCTATGCTACCGGTGTATATCTTATTCGTTTGAAGTTTTACTTAGGCAGAAGAAAACCCTCGGCCGAGAGTGTTTAAATAAAATACAAACTTAAGGATAGGAAAATGGGAGAAAACTTAACGGTAAAAGATATAGCGGCAATGATTGATCATTCCCTGTTGCGTCCCACTCTCACAGACGAAGACTTTATGGAAGGGATAGAACTGGCCAGGAGGTATAAGTGTGCCACTGTGTGTGTTGCACCCTACGATGTGAAACGTTCAGCACAACTGCTGGAAGGGAGCGGGGTAAGGGTCAGTACAGTTGTCGATTTCCCCCATGGGTCCAATGTTACCGACGCGAAGGTTTTCGAGGCGGTCAGGGATATCGAAAACGGAGCCGGCGAATTGGACATGGTATTGGCTATCAGCAGGCTGGTATCAGGGGATTTCGACTATGTAGAGCAGGATATTGCAGCCGTTGTGACGATTGCTCATGAAAGGAATGTGCCGGTAAAGGTGATTTTCGAGAACTGTTATCTTTCAGATGACAGGATCGTTACTGCCTGCGCGATTTGTGAGAAAACAGGCGCCGATTACGTGAAAACGTCCACCGGCTATGGTTCCGGCGGTGCCACCCTGGATCACGTCAGGTTAATGCGCCGAAGCTGCCCGGACAGCGTGTCGGTAAAAGCGGCCGGGGGGATCCGTACGCTGGATGAGCTTCTTGCATACAGGGCAGCCGGCTCGAAAATGATCGGGACAAGGGCAACAAGCCCGATACTGGAAGAAGCGGCAACACGGGAAGCTCAGGGAACGTTAAAAGCTATATAGGGGGAAAAGGATCAGGTATGAACAAGATGAATGCAGCTATGTTTTATGGCCCGATGGATGTTCGTTTCGAGCGTGTGGATATACCGGGACCGGCTTCGGGTGAAGTGCTGGTGAAGGTGAAAAATGCCCTCACCTGCGGAACCGACATAAAAGCATACAAACGCGGCCATCCGGCGATGATTAAAAAGGTGCCCACAACCTTCGGTCATGAATTCAGCGGGGATATTGTGGAAGCCGGAGAAGGTGTGGAGGGTTTCTCACCGGGTATGAGGATAGTGTGCTGCAATGCGGTTCCCTGCCAGCATTGTTTTTATTGTAAGAACAATCAGCAGAACCTCTGCGATAATCTTCTCGTATTAAACGGTGCTTATGCGGAATATATCGTCATACCTGAAAAGATGGTAAACCTGAATATGATAGAAGTTCCGTCACATCTTACCTATCAGGAGATAGCGATTGCGGAACCATTGGGGACTGCTGTACACGCCCTCAGGTTAACCGGTATAAAGCAGGGAGATACCGTTGTTGTACTCGGTACCGGACCTCTGGGCTTGATGATTATCCGTCTTGCTTTCCTTAAGGGCGGAAAGGTCATAGCTGTCGGAAAGGGACATGAACGGTTGGAAAAAGCAGTGAAATTCGGTGCCATAGCCACGGTGGATATAAGCAAAATTGATACGGTAGAAAAACAGGCTGAAGCCGCCAGGGAGTTGACCCGGGAGGGAATGGGTGCGGATGTAGTTATTGAAGCTGCCGGGGTTCCCGAAGCATGGGAGGAAGCGCTTGCGATTGTAAGGAAGGGCGGCAGGGTTACCTTTTTCGGCGGATGTAAACCCGGAACAACAATAACGGCGGATACCAAGCAGCTGCATTATTCGGAATTGCAGCTATTGGGCGTATTCCACCAGACGCCGGATGATTTCCGGCGTTCCGTATCCCTGTTGTCTTCCAGGCTCGTAGATGGTAGGGAGTTTATAAAAGAAACGGTTCCTCTTTCCGAAGTAATTAAGGCCTTTGACCGCGTCAAAGCTCTGAAAGGTATCAAGTTCGCTATCGATCCGTCGAGGATGTAATCCTTAAAGCCTGGATACTAATCTCTTATTAATTGCCTGTGAATACAAGGAGAGAACAGAATGAGCGGAAATCAAAATAGGAATTATATGACCCAGGAAGAGAGATTAGCGGCCATCTGCAACCGGGAGGAAACTGATGGAATACCATTCGTACATAAAGGGTACGGATTCTGTGCTAAAAATTACGGAATAAGAAAAGCAGATATCTATACGAATCCTGAATTAAGCTACAATGCACAAATGTTAACGATGGAACAGTATGGTGCCGTAAAAGAACCTTTCTACACCTTCGTCTCCTATGGAGCCCTGGAATTCGGCGGTGCTATTGCCTATCCCGATGAAAAATCATACACCGCAAGTCCTTCCATCACTTCGAGACCCGTTAATAATCCGGAAGATATCTTTACAATTGAATTACCGGACCCGGTAACCGCAGGCTGCGTTCCCATGATGATGGAATTTGCTGACTTGCAGGAAAAGAACAACACCCAGATTGCCGTTATTTGCGGAAGTCCTTTCACCCACGCGGCGAACCTGTGCGGTGTAGACAAGTTTCTAATGTGGCTGATCACCGAGCCCGAAGCGTTTAAAAAAGCGCTGCAGTTGATGTCGGACCATATCCTGCAGGTAGTACAATATTTTGTGGAGACATTCGGCGAAAACAGGGTCCTTGCCAGGTGCGCAGCGCCGACGGAAAGCAATAAACTGATCAGCCCCCAGCAGTTTGAAGAGTATGTTCTCCCTGTCCATCGGAAGGTGTACGGGGGGGTCCTGGAATTGGGTGTCAAGAAGAACCTTTATTTTCATATTTGCAGCGATCATAACAAAAACCTCTCCCACTGGCAGAAAGTACCCATGGGCAGGGATGGCGCACCGGGGATATTAAGTTTCGGCCATGAAATCGAAATACAGACGGCTGCCGAATATTTTCCTGATCACATCATCGCCGGGAACATAGAACCCCGTATTGTTGCCCGGGGGACCCCCGAAGAAGTGTATGAAGCTTCACGGAAATGCATTCTTGATGGTAAAAAATACTGCAAAAGAGGCCACTATATTTTTATGGCTGGGTGTGAACTCCCCTATAACGTTCCACCTGTAAATGTATATATGATGAAAAAAGCTGTCGAGGATTTCGGCATGTATGAATAGGAAGTCGGCGCAGGTGCCGGCTGATAGAGGTCTGCCGGTAACTATGCAGTCAAACGATGTGAAGGGTTATACTTGCTTCTTCCATGATGCGAACATATTCTGCTGATATGTTTTTATCGGTAATAATTTCGTCGAATTCGCTTAAGTCGGCAAAATAGTCAGATTCAATGCGCCCGAATTTGGAAGAATCCGCAACGAGAATTTTCCTGTGTGATGACTGGATGATAGCCCGTTTCGTCTCCCTCTCGTAGTCGTTGGAGCAGGTGATCCCTAATCGTGCATCGATACCGCTGGCGGAGATAAAGGCTTTCCGTGCCCGGATCCTCCTGATCAGGTTGATACCTTCCGGACTTTCGAACATCAGGGTGTTGCTGTGGAAGGTCCCCCCGGCAAAGAGCAGTTTACACGTATTGTTCTGGGCGATTTCCAGGAGCACGTTAAGGGCGTAGCAGAGGATCGTTGCATTCATGCCGTCAGCCAGGTATTTTGCGGCATATTCGGTGGTGGAGCCGGAATCGATGATGATGATGTCCTCCTGCTCCACCATGGAAGCCGCTTTTCTGCCGATCCTCATCTTTGCTTCCGGATGAAGACTGCCCGCATCGATAAGGGAGTAACGGTGCTCCCCGTTGCCCGCAGCAGAGAGCTGATTGAGGATGACACCGCCGTAGATGAGACGGACGATGTTCTGCTCTGTAAGTACTTCCAGGTCCCGGCGGACCGTCATGTGGGACACATCCAGTTCTTCCGCCAGGTCCTGTATGGTGGAAGCGGTATTGATTTTCAGGGTCTGTATAATTCGTTTAAGCCGCTCATCCCTGTTTCCCATAACATCCTCTTGAAAATACTAACAAAATGCTTTAAAATTATAACAATCTATGTTAAAATTATAACATATGGTGACGAAATGTAAAAGACTTTTACAAAGTACCAGGAACTAAGGAGGAAATATGGCGGAAGTATTCGACAATGCCCTGGGAATGATCGAATGCCGGGGGTTCGCGGCCATGGTGGAAGCTTCGGACGCAATGGTAAAAGCGGCGAGAGTGGAGCTGGCGGACTGGGTCCGGACCGGTGGCGGGTATGTTACTGCCGTTGTCCGGGGTGACGTTGCTGCGGTACGTGCCGCCCTGGATGCCGGCGGTCACGCAGCGGAAAGGGTGGGTGAAGTGGTATCCATCCATCTCATCCCCAGGCCCCACGGTAATGTAGACCGGATTCTGCCTTTAGGCAGGGGAGCAGTTGAAAAATGAACGGTGTTGATTTAAGGACCCATGTAATTATAGATTCCCTTCAACCCCAGATGGCGTCGTATATATCCACGATTTCCAGGGGATATTTTCCTGTAGCAGACCAGGCGTGCCTGGTACTAGAGATATCTCCGGGTATCGAAATCAACCGGCTTACCGATGTCGCTCTTAAGGCGACGGACGTGAAGCCCGGGATTCAGATTGTGGAGAGGCTGTTCGGTCTCCTGGAGGTGCACTCCGACAACCAGGGGGACGCACGCCAGGCGGGAAAGGCCGTCCTGGACGCCCTGGGTATTTCCGAAGATACCAGGATGAAACCGAAAATCCTGACCAGCCAGCTGATCAAGAATTTAAACGATCATCACTGCCAACTCATCAACAAGGTCCGCTACGGCAACATGGTGCTCCGGGGAGATACCCTGTACGTGCTGGAGCTCCAGCCCGCCGGGTATGCCTACTACGCGGCCAACGAGGCGGAAAAGGCTTCCCACATCAATATTATCGATGTAAAGGGGATCGGCAGTTTCGGCAGGGTGTACATCGCAGGTGATGAATCGGAAGTACTGGTGAGCAAGGAAATCGTAGAAAAACGATTGGAAACCCTGTCCGGACGGGATCCGGACAGCAGGAAAGAATAGGAGAGAAGTATGGCAGAAGTATTTGACAATGCGCTGGGTATGATCGAGTGTAGAGGGTTTGCCGCCATGGTGGAATCATCGGACGCAATGGTAAAGGCAGCCAGGGTGGAATTCGTGGAATGGGTAAAGACCGGCGGCGGGTATGTTACCGCTGTAGTCCGGGGGGACGTAGCAGCCGTACGGGCGGCTCTGGACGCAGGCTCACGGGCCGCAGAGAGAGTAGGTGAAGTGGTTTCTATCCATATCATCCCGAGACCCCACAGCAATGTGGACCAGATCCTGCCTTTGGGAAGAGGCACGGAAAAGAAAAAATAGGGTAACCATATGGTACTGGCCAAGGTAGTCGGCACGGTGGTCTCCACCAATAAGGAGCCGAAGATCGAAGGGATCAAATTTCTCATTCTGGAGAAGATTGATCCGAAGACAATGAAGGGATTAAAAGACTATGTGGTAGCCATGGACAGTGTAGGCGCAGGGCAAGGAGAGATCGTGTTCTATGCTTCCGGATCGAGTTCCCGGATGACCAGGGTAACCGAAGGAAAGCCGAGTGACGCAGCCATTACGGCTATCGTGGAT
This sequence comes from Spirochaetota bacterium, assembly GCA_024274705.1. GTDB lineage: Bacteria > Spirochaetota > Spirochaetia > SPDA01 > JAJSAL01 > JAJSAL01. The sequence continues at coordinate 131,681 of JAJSAL010000008.1, read as the reverse complement.
AACATCGAGCTCGACGGTTCCCTGGTGTATTCCAAGGAACGGGGGGACATGTGATCTTTGCCAGGGTAGCGGGGACGGTGGTGTCTGCCACTCGAAGTGACGGTATCGAAGGGGCGCGTCACCTCCTGGTGGAGGTGTGCACCTATACCGGGGAGCCTTCAGGATCATATATGGTAGCGCTGGACCAGCATCAGGCCGGACCCGGGGAGATGGTGATCGTTTCCCAGGGCAGCTCCTGCAGGCAGACGGAACAGACCGTACAAAAAGCAGTGGATGCCCTTATCGTGGGGATTATCGATTCAGTGGAAGCAAATGGGGATGTTGTCTACCGTTCATAACAGCACGGATAAACTGAACAACTCGTTACCAGGCCTTGCCGGGAATGCAGGTATTGTGGGTGCCGGGGGCGCAGGGTTCCCCACTCATGTGAAGCTGAACTGCACTGTTGACACGGTAATCGCCAATGGAGCGGAATGCGAACCTCTCCTCCACAGCGACAAGACAGTGATGAAGCTGTATGCCGACACGGTAATACGGGGTCTTCTCCTCGTTATGGACGCAACAGGCGCCTCCCGGGGTTACATCGGTGTCAAGAAAAAAGAACAGGATGCATCAGCAGCCATGAGCAGAGCCGCGGAATCGGACGGCCGGATCCGGATGCTGGAACTGGAAAGCTATTATCCAACCGGTGATGAACAGGTTCTGGTGTATGACGCCACAGGAAAGATGGTTCCTGAAGGGGGGCTTCCCCTGGATGTGGGATGTCTCGTAGAGAACGTGGAAACCCTGTTCAACATAGCAGAAGCTGTAGATAGAGAACTGCCGGTGACACGCCGTTTTCTCACGGTTACAGGAGCTGTAAAAAGGCCGGCAGTTGTCCGGGCCCACATCGGAACCGCCATATGCGAAGTGATGGAACTCTGCGGCGGCAGTATGACGGATGATCCGGTTGTGATCGTCGGCGGCCCCATGATGGGAACGGTTGAAAGAGACCTTCTCTCCCCGGTTACGAAAACCACCAGCGGTCTTATTGTACTGCCGAGAGACCACGACCTGGTGCAGAGAAAAACCCTGCCCCTGGAAACCATTATCAAGCAGGCAAAGGCCGTGTGCTGCCAGTGCACTTACTGCACCGAATTGTGTTCCCGGAACCTCATCGGCCACCGGCTCTATCCTCACAGGATCATGCGGCAGATCTCCTTTGGACTGGATGCCCCGGAGGAGATCATCCAGAGCGCTCTTCTTTGCAGTGAATGCGGGCTGTGCGAAGTGTATGCCTGCGTGATGGGGCTTTCCCCTGCTCGGGTAAACAAGGCGATAAAAGAACGGCTTGCCGAAGCCGGGTTTAAACCGGACTTTTCGGAGCGGCAGATGCTATCGGGAAATGTAAACGCAGGTACCGGACAGCACCCCCGGAAAGCCAGGGAACTCAGGGATCTCAGAAAGATTCCTGTATCCAGGATCGTAAGCCGGGTAGATCTATCTGCTTATGATGTGAAACCCGTTGGGGATGTTCTTGAAACCGGGCCATCCCGGGTGGAACTGCTGCTGAAACAGCATTTAGGTAGCCCTGCAGACCTTATCGTCCGGACGGGAACGCGGGTGGATGCCGGTGATGTCGTGGGAGAGATACCGGAAGGAAAGCTGGGGGCACGGGTGCATGCCTCTATTTCCGGAGAGGTGACAATAGCGGATGATTGCAGAGTGATCATACAGAAGGTGTAAACAAGCGTATGGATTTTTCATGTATCGGCGTTCTTGAGTTCAACAGCATAGCGGCAGGTATAGAGTCCATGGACAGGATGATAAAGGCGGCGCCTGTTACGATTATCGATGCGAAAACCTTATGCCCCGGTAAGTTCTACATTATCGTCACCGGAGAGGTGGCAGCCGTGGATGCTTCACTCACAGACGGTAAGAAAACCGGCGGGGCGTACCTTATCGATGAACTCTTTATCCCGAACCTGCATCATCAGATCATCCCGGCCATTACCGGGACTGTGCTGGTGGAAACCTGGGATGCCCTTGCGGTTATCGAGTCATTTTCCGTTGTGTCCAGTATCGTTGCCGGCGACCTGGCGGCAAAAGAGGCGGAAGTGATCATTCCCGAGGTGCGCCTTGCCACGGGAATGGGTGGAAAATCGTATGTAAAGATCCTGGGACCCATCGATGATGTTGAAGCTTCGGTGCGGGTGGGAGTGGAATACGTGAAGCAGAAGGGCTTGCTGTGTAAACACGTTATAATCCCCCGGCCCCACCCGGATATGCAGCCCTATTTTCTGTAACGGAAGGAACAAGGAGAAAAGGGAATGGTAGTTGATGCGCAGAGTATTCGGGCACTCGTTGAAGAAGTGCTGAAAAGCCTGGATCCCGGTAAAAATGGCGGTGCTAACGCTGCCTCGGCCGAAGGTTCCGGCGTTTTTACCGATATCGGGGAGGCCATCCGGGCTGCAAAGAGTGCTCACCTCGAGCTCATGGGAATGACCCTGGAGATCCGGAGGGCAATGATAAGCAATATGCGGGAAGCCTGCCTTAAGAACCTGGAAACCATGGCCACCATGGCGAGAGAAGAGACAGGGTTCGGCAGAACAACCGATAAGATTGCGAAAAATCGCCTTGCCGCTACCATGACACCCGGCGTAGAAGACCTTCAGCCGGTTACCTATACCGATGACCACGGCCTTACCCTGACGGAGAGGGCACCCTACGGAACCATCGGCGCTGTTGCGCCGTCCACGAACCCTACGGAGACGATCATCTGCAACGCCATCGGGATGATTTCCGGCGGGAATTCCGTTGTGTTTGCTCCCCATCCTTCCGCTAAAAAGGTGTCATGCTATACCATATCTTTCCTGAACAACGCAATCACCCGGGCCGGAGGGCCCAGGAACCTGATCACCTCGGTGACTGAGCCTACTATCGACTCCGCCAAGGCCCTGATGACCCACCGGGATATCAGGCTGCTGGTAGTCACAGGCGGTCCCGGAGTAGTACGGGAGGCCTTAAAGAGCGATAAAAAGGTGATTGCCGCAGGGCCCGGGAATCCGCCCTGCGTGGTAGATGAAACCGCGGAACTGGGTAAAGCCGCCCGGGACATCGTCAACGGCGCAAGCATGGACAACAACATCATCTGCATCGATGAAAAGGAAATCCTTGCTGTAGCGGATATCACCGACAGGCTTAAGGCTGAAATGCTTAAAGCAGGCGCCTTTGAACTTTCCCGGCCGCAGATCCGAAAGCTGACCGACCGGATTATTGCCGATCCGGGAAGGAAGGGTCACGAAGGGGCCGCGAATAAGCAGTTCGTCGGCAAAGACGCGGCGGTAATAGCCATGGAAACCCTGGGCCTGAACGTACCGGAAAGCACAAGGATCCTCCTGTGCGAGGTGGACAAAGACCATCCCCTGGTATGGACGGAACAGTTGATGCCTGTAATTCCCATCGTGCGGATGCCTGATGTGGACAAGGCCATCGACTTTGCAATGGAATGCGAGCACGGCTTCAGGCACACGGCTTCCATGCATTCAACCAACATCCTGAAGCTCTCCAGGATGGCAAAGGTGATCAACTGTTCCCTCTTCGTGAAAAACGGATCCAACTACAACGGCATGGGCTTCGGTGGTTCCGGGTACACCTCCTTTACTATCGCCAGCCCCACAGGGGAAGGATTCACCCGGGCCCGGACATTTACCCGGGAACGGCGGTGTGCACTCATCGACAGTTTCAGGATTGTGTGAGGTTTTAAAATGAAGATTGGTAAAGTAATCGGTAACGTGGTGAGTACCCAGAAGGACGCAACTTTCGAGGGTATCAAGCTCCTCCTTGTACAGCCGGTGGATGAACATTACACCGAATATGGTGAACCCCTCATCGCCTGTGACGTGGTCCAGGCAGGGAGGGGCGATTATGTTGTGTACGAAGGGGGACGGGAAGCAGCCCTTGCCCTGGAGAACTGGTACAACCCGTCGGATGCGACCGTTATGGGTATCGTGGACCACGTGGAAACGGAGAACCGGACATGATTTTAGGAAGGGTAACCGGAAATGTAGTAACCACGGTTAAGCATCCCGTGTTAAAGGGGCACAAACTGATGGTAGTTCAGCCGGTGAAGCCTGATGGGGAACCTGATGGGCGCACCCTGGTGGCACTGGACGTGGTCCAGGCAGGGATCGGGGACACCGTGCTGGTCATCGACGAGGGAAATTCCGGGAGGATGATCCTGGGCGACCCCATGGCTGCCGTTCGGAGCGTCATCGCCGGCATCGTGGATTCCGTGGAGGTGTATCATGGCTGAATCAGGTATTATACGTAATGTTGTTTCCACCCTGCATACCCTGGGATCGGTGCCTGCAGCTGAAACACCATCCGGGAACGGAGAGGACAATGTTCTCCGGGTGGTTGTCGGTTCCGATCATGGAGGATTCGAAGCAAAAGAGGCCCTTAAAGGGTACCTTACCAACCTCGGATACCGCGTAACCGATGTGGGGACCCTTACCGGGGAACGGTGCGACTATCCGGATTACGCGTACAAAGTGGCCAGGAAGGTTGTTGACGGTGAATGCGAACGGGGCATCATGATCGACGGGGCGGGTATCGGTTCTTCCATGGTATGCAACAAGGTAAAGGGAATCCGGGCGGCCCTGTGCTACGATATGAAAACAATAGTAAACAGCCGGGAGCACAACCATGCCAATGTGCTCACCTTAGGGGGCCCCCTTCATTCCATCGATGACCTGTGCGAGATGGTAAAAGTATGGCTTACAACCCGGTTCGGCGGAGACAGGCACTGGACGCGGATCAATAAAATGATGGCAGTTGAGAGAGGAAGACTATGGCACAAAGCGAACTGATAGACAAAATCACTGAAGAGATCCTGAGCAGGCTGAAAAACAGAAAGGGATCTTCTTTTCCATCGGGCAGCTCCACCGGGTCCTCCCGGGGAACGGCATCCGGCAGCAGTGCACCAACTGTATCTCCCGCTGCAGGTTCCGGAAGTATTCAGATTCCCCCTGCAGATTTGGCAAAGTACATCGATCACACCCTGCTCAAACCCGACGCTTCCCAGGGGCAGATCGATACACTCATAGAGGAAGCGAAACGGTACAGGTTTTATTCGGTGTGCGTCAACTCCAGTTGGATTGCATACTGTGCGAAGAAGCTCCGGGGTACCGGGGTAAAGGTTGCATCGGTGGTGGGATTTCCCCTGGGCGCTATGGACCCCAGGTCCAAGAGCTTCGAAACCCGGGGTGCCGTGGAAAACGGGGCTAACGAGATCGATATGGTGATCAACGTCGGCGCCATGAAATCCGGGGATTACAAGCTGGTGGAAGAGGATATCCGCTGGGTTTTGCGGGCTTGCAGGGGAACGACCCTGCTCAAGTGCATCATAGAAACAAGCCTCTTAAGCGATGATGAGAAGGTGACCGCCTGTGAAATCGCAAAAAGGGCAGGAGCCCATTTTGTCAAGACTTCCACAGGCTTCTCCGGAGGCGGCGCTACCCTGGAGGATATTGCCCTCATGCGGAGAACAGTGGGACCTGATATGGGAGTCAAGGCATCCGGAGGCGTGCGGAGCTACCAGGATGCAGTCGCCATGATTCAGGCAGGCGCCACCCGGCTGGGAACGAGCTCCGGTGTCGCCATCGTCAGCGGGGCTGCATCGAAATCGAAGTATTGAACGCGGACCGGCCATCCTTACCGATGATATTCATTCCCATGTGAGAGTGGCTGACGGCAGGTACCTGGAAACCTTTCACTGTCAACAAGATTACTCCTGAAACCTCCCGGGAAGCCTTCGCATTAGGCCTCGAGATTGTTTCCCCGACGGTATTAACATTACCAGCCGGGATACAGAACGAGAACAACCGTTGTAAAAAACCGGATGCCTTTCTGCACCGATGCGGCTCCTGAGCTGATAAGATGGTGCGGGTATTATATCATACCAAATCCACCTGTAAAGTGCTGATTTATTGGGAACAACCCGGTTCCCCGTTGCAGAACGCTTCTTCCCAGGGCTGCTTCTTTCTTCAGGCGGGAATTGCTTAAGCTTAAACCAGGTTCCAGTGTTCGATTATCCATTTGGGCATCGTACCTCCCACCCTTGATGATATGTTGCTGCAGGCATCCACCAGCAGTTCTGCGTACTCTTCCATCTGCTCCTGGTCCAGGTCTGTGGAAGAGCCCACCAGAGCGATTGAGCCAAGCGGTCCGTCCTTGTTGTCGAACACGGGGGCTGCTACTGCGCTGAATCCTTTATGCAATCCCTGGTGATTGTAGGCCACTCCGCATACACGAATGTCTTCCAGTTCTTTTCGTAACGAATCAGGACTGGTATTCGTGGAGGGTGTATATGCTTTAAAATCCATTTTGTCGATGATTTGTTCTCTTTCTTTTTCCGGAAGAAATGCAAGGATGACTTTTCCTGACGCGGTGCAATGCATGGGCATTATTTCACCCCGGCCCACATTGATGCGGGTGTTGATCTGACCGCAGATTTCCATTGCCACGCAGTGGTTGCTGCTGCGGAGAGCGAAGAACATAATTTCTTCCGTCTGATAGTGAAGCTCTTCCAGAAACGGAAGGCACACTACTGCTACGTTGGTGCCTTCTACCACCGATTCTGCCAGGCGTAATAGATTAAAGCCGAGGAAAAAACAGGTATCCTCTTTTCGCTGGTGAATATACCCGTACTTTCGAAGCTCTGATAGAATCCGGTAGGATGTCGAGGCAGGCATATTAAGGCGGTCGCAGATCTGCTTGTTCGTCAGCCCCGTCCGATGATGTTTCCTGAGGATTTCGAAAACCGCGTGTATCTTGTCGATAGAACTCATGTTTCTCAAAGCCGCAGGGCCAGCCTGCTTTCGTCAGTGTAAATAAAGTCATAACCTTGGTAAAGAGGGACCGTGGATTCTGCAGTAGGGTTATTCCGTATAGTGGGAACCTGAAATTTGACAAAGTAGACAGTGATTTGGTAGCGTAAACAGACCTTTCGTAAAATACATTTTGTAGTATTTGCGTGAGGAGGAGGACGAATATGCAAGGATTCACAGGTAAATTGGTTGGTTCGACTTTCCCCATTACCGAAGCTGAATGCGTGAAGGTTCACGAGGCTGCCGTCAGGGTGTTGGAAGAGGGCGGTATGCGTTGTGACGACCCCAGGGCCGCAGAAATGTTTAAAAAGGCGGGTTGTGAAGTCGAGAATAACGGGGAGCTTGTAAAGATTCCGGAAAGAGTAATCATGGATGCTTTTAAAAAATGTCCAGACCGGTTCAAGATATACGGCCGGGATGATACCGGTGAAAACGATGTTTCCCTTGGGTGTGGTGAAGTGCATTTTGCCACTGTTACCGGCCGCTATTTAAGAGACATCAGGACCGGGGAGCGCCGTAAAGCAACAAGGGCCGATGCCGTGGACGGAACGGTCATGGCTGACGCCCTCGATAATGTGCATGGTTTATATAAAGCGGTAATGTGGCTTTACGATGAGCCTAAGATATGCAACTCCCAGATGTTGGTGGGAGAGATGATGAAGTACACCGAGAAAAGCATGACCTGGGTGTATAACACCGGGGCCGAACACGAGATCCAGGACCTGGTCAAGATTTGGCAGATTGCAGCCGGCGGCGAGGAGGCGCTGAAAAAGAAGCCCCACGTGTTGGGACATGTAATCGCAAATCCTCCACGGGTAATCGATGTCAATTACACAAGCTGGATTATCGGTTTCTGTGACGCCGGTCTTCCGGTAACCGTGTACAGCGCGCTGATGGGCGGCGCTACAGGCCCGGCTACTCTCGCGGGGATGCTGGTTCAGGCCATTGCCGAAACTCTGGCCCTGGTGGTACAGGTTCAAAGCTATAAGCCCGGGCATCCCCTGTGCTTCTGCGGTTTCAATCCCGCCATGGATATGCGGACCGGTCTCTGGCAATTCGGCAATCCCGAATACGGAACGGTCGGGGCGGGAGTTGCCGCCATGGCGGGGTTCTACGGTGTACCCTGTGTCGGCTTTACTATTAATGACGCCTGCGATACAGATGAACAGGCGGCCTACGAGAGCGCTCTTAAGAATTACACGTATGCTTTAAGCGGGATCAGCCTGATATGGGACATCGGAGGGATGGCGGGATTCAATTATGTGGATTGGGCTCATATGTGCGTGGACAACGAAGTGGCGTCCTTCATCGGTCAGTACCTGAAAGGCATCCGGGTGGATGATGAAAGGCTGGCAGTGGACGAAATTCTGAAAGTCGGTCCCCTTCCGGGGAGCTACCTGAAAGAGAGGCATACCCGGGACTGGTACCGGAAGGAGTTTCTCATCCCCGAGTTGAGCAACCGGGATTTCTTCGAAAGCTGGGAAAGGGGTCATACGGAACTCCTGGAAAAAGGCAGGCAGAAGGCTTTGAAAATCCTGGATACTCATTCCTGCCCGGTGCCTGTTGAAAAACAGGAAGAGATAAATGATTACCTGGCTTTTATAAAAAAGCGGGATGTTGGTGAGAAAGATACGCCGCCCACGCGAGGATAGGAGGAAAACATGGACCAGGACTATTTCGATAAACTTGCACAAACGGTAATTGATGGTGACGTGGAGGAATGCGCGCGGTTGGTACAAGAGGGGATTGAGAGGGGGGTGAACCCCCTGGATACCATCGAGCGGGGACTGTCAAGGGGGATCTCGAAGGTAGGTGATGATTTCGGCACCGGTGTCGTGTTCCTCCCTGAGCTGATCATGGCGGCGGACGTGATGAAGGCAGGTACCGAGCTGCTGGACCAGCAGATCGCCTTGTCCGGTCTGAAGCGGGATACCCTGGGTAAGATGGTGATAGGCACGGTGAAAGGTGACATCCACGATATCGGCAAGTCGGTGGTGGCATCGGTGCTGCAGGCGAACGGTATTGATGTCAATGATATCGGAATCGATGTGACTGTCGAAGATTTCATCGGCACCGTGAAGAAGACCCGTGCGGATGTGCTTGGGATGTCCACCCTGCTTACGTTACCGCTCCAGGTGATGGGCGAAGTCATTGACACCATGAAGGATGAGGGGTTGCGGGAACAGGTCAAGGTGATTGTCGGCGGCTGCCCGGTGACCCAGGAGTTCGCAGATGAAATCGGGGCCGATGCCGTGGGATTCGATGCTGCGGATGGTGTCAAGAAGGTCAGGAAGCTGCTGGAACACGCATAAGACCGGGACCGGCCCGGCCTGGACCTCCGGTCATGCAATGACAGTGTATCCCGGACGGTGTATCCGCCCGGGACTATGTATTATAATGCTTTGAAGGCGTCATCTATTTTCTGCAGTGCTTCGTCCACGTCTTTTTCGGTGGTTCCCACCGAGATGAAGGTCTCTTCGTAGGGGGACGGTGCGGAAAAATAGAGGCCGTTGGCAAGGAGGTGCATCCACCACTTGTACCAGGCATCCCTGTTATTTCCCAGGGTCTCCCGGTAATTTACGGGTATCGTCTCCTGGAAGAATACGGTTCGCATACCTCCCTTTCCGGTCACTACCGCGGGGATACCGTGACGCCTGATGGAATCCTCTATTCCTTCGGTGAGTTTCTCTCCCATCTTGTTCATATGTGTATATGCTTGGTCGGTCATCACCTTGGTCAGGCAGGCCAGGCTGGCCGCAACAGAAATGGGATTTCCATTGTAGGTTCCATAATGCATCATGTCGCCCAGGGGATACAGCATGTCCCAAAGATCCTCGGTAGCACCGAAAGCAGCCATGGGCATGCCTCCCCCCATTGCTTTCGACAGGCAGATTATGTCGGGTATCACACCGCTTATTTCCACACCGCCTCCAGGTGCCAGGCGGACACCTACTTTTACTTCGTCGAAAATAAGCGCTACGTTATGGCGCCTGGTAATTTCCCGGACAGCCTGCAGGTAGCCCTCGGCCGGGAGGCACATGCCGAAATTGGCCACTACCGGTTCCATGATAACCCCCGCAACGCATCCGAGATTACGGTTGAGGCATTGTTCCAAAGCATCGGTGTTGTTCCAGGGAACCACGAGGGTATTCTTTACCGTGTCTGGAAGAATACCCGCCGATTCAGGTATCGTCGATGGTGCCCAGGCTGGGCCCATGTGGGACGGGTGAAGAGGTTTGTCACTGACCAGCACCGCGTCGTGGCAGCCGTGGTAGCTGCCCTCGATCTTGATGATTTTATCTTTTCCGGTATACGCCCTGGCCAGTCGCAGGGCATACAGGGTCGCCTCGTTTCCAGTATTGGTCAAACGGAAGTAACGCATTGACGGGTAACGCCGGAGGAGTTCTTGAAGTAGCTTCTCGGTAAGTTCTCCGGGTATGCCGAACATGGTACCCTTCTCGGCCTGCTCCACGATGGCTTTGATAATCTCCGGGTGTGCGTGCCCTGCGATAATCGCCCCGTAGGAATTATTGAAGTCGATGTATTCATTGCCGTCCACATCCCATATTCTTCCCGCTTTTCCCCTGGCGACGAAAAAGGGATGGGGTTCGAAGTAGCGGAAAGGGCTGGTAACTCCCCCCTGGATGAGTCCGGAGGCCCTGGTGTGCATCCGGGCCGATTCCGGTGTTCTGTTTTTATACTGGTCGATAATGCCCGATAGTTCGGTCATGGATTCCTCCTGTATTCAGTCAACCCCCGTTCTCAGGGTCCCCGGATTTTTTCGGCAACGTCGGCATGTTGTGCTGACAATCCCGCGGTACCGGTGGTATCAAACCGTTGCAACTATTTTATATTGTTATTCCACCCTGTCAACAAAAATGGTGAAAGCAGATTCTTAACATACGGAATATAGGAGGGACGAGATGTCTTCCCCGCGTCCCCCGGCCGGGCCGGTTCGAGTGGAAAGACCGCTGCGGCGGGGTTAAAAAAAACCGGAGCGCGTATGCTCCGGTTTGTGTGATCAAATTCTTATTGCTAATCCCGGTGGAATGAAGGATACTTCAAGCCACAATCACCGGCTTCTTTTTTTATTTTTTCATACAGATCGATATACTCCTGGGTGGGAACGACTCTCTCCATGTTATAACAATCGCTTATCGCTTTACCGATTGGAGCATCGTGGATATTGTCTTCATACTTCGGCAGAATTTTCTTTACGAAATCATTAGCATCTTTTCTGCTCATTCCCATCCTGCTTGCCCCATGGGCCGCTTCCGCACAAATTCTGCCTTCCATTCCGGTACAATGTTCCGGGGTTTTATTACGGGCAACCGCGGCGGGTGACAGATCGGCCCCGGAAACAGCGGATGCGACTCCGAAGTTTATCAACTCGTAACAGGCGATATCGGTGCAGGGACCGGCGGCAATAAACGTGTTCGAAAAATGAAGCAGGTGGGTGTTCCGGGACAACGCTTGATGGGCCGTGCTCACCAGCCAGAGCATTCTGCGCGTGGTGTTACAGGTTTCGTGAATTTCAATAGGGAAGCAGCAGGAGTATTGGGTTTGGTAAACCAGGCGGCCGAGAAAGTGGTGGGCTACTAGGACCATGCTGGTTCCTTCGGGTCCCCCGGCATATCCCCCCATAAGGGGTCCGAAGAGTCCTCCGATGGTATATTGCGTTTTAAGAAAGAACGGTATTTTTTTCATCCTGTCGTAATCTACTTTCATTTCCGCTACCGCCCCGTGAAGGACGCCGTCATTCGGCAGACCGCCGAAACCCGGGTATGCCGCTGCTATCATCGCATCGGCCCTTTCCGCGGCTGAAACCATGGTGTACATCCCTTTCCCGGGATATCCTGCACGGACCGCCGCTTCTCTCCGTTTGCCAACGTCCCAGATGCCCGCTTCGACTTCCATAGGCGATCCGGATCGAACCTCCAGGCCTCCCAAGGTGTGTAATAAAGATCCCGCTGAAAAACAGTCCGCCAGGGGTTCCTTTGCCACGCTTATCGCGGCCGGCAGGAATGTTTCCTCTGAATAGGGGTTCCCCACCAGGGTGAAGTTGCAAAACGGCGGTTTCGGGTCCTCTACTTTTCTCGCCTGTTGTACCCTCCGGTCCCTGCCTTGGCCCCAGGAAATCCGGTCGGTTGCCGATTCCAGGGATTCGAACAACTCCTGTTTACTGAAAGTCATAATTCTTCCGGTATCGGTGCAGTAGACACCGGTTTTCAGAAAAAATTCGACAGCCGCATCGAAGAGCCGGTCCGCCAGGTTATCGTCCCAGGGAACTACGACTTCCGGGTCATACTTTATATCGAATTTTTTCACCACTTCTGCTGAAATTCTACCGACACGGCGATCGAATTCACCCTCCGAAATTTTTTCTCCATTTTCCGATCGCTGGACAACTTCATAAAAATCAATCATTTTTCTCTCCTTTTACCATTACCGGGAAAACTTCTTGGTAATATTGACTGCATCGACCGCGGTTTTTCCATAACCGTCGGCACCGACCGCATCAGCCCATTCGGGAAGAACCGGGGCACCCCCGACGATTATCCTGACATCCTTTCGGATATTCTCCGCCTTGATTCCTTCAATTACCCTGGGGATGTTTTGCATGGTGGTCGTCATCAAGGTCGACAATCCCAACACCCGGGGTTTAACCTCTTTAATCTTTTGAATGAATGCTTCGTCGGGAACATCGTGACCCATGTCGAATACTTTGAATCCCGAACCTTCTAACATAATACGGACGATATCTTTCCCGATCCTGTGCACATCCCCCTGCACCGTGCCGATAACCACCGTTCCAAGGTTTTTCGACGTATCATCCACGGACATATGGGGTTGCAGCAATTCGACCCCGGCGGCCATGGTATCCGCAGCCATGATCATTTCCGGCAAGAAGATTTCCAGGGTTTCAAACTTTTTTCCCACTTCCTCCATAGCCGGACGAAGCCCCTTTTCGATTATCTCAACGGGAGGGGTCCCGCCATCGAGGGTTTGGGTTATTAGCTCCTTGACCTTTTCCTCTTCTCCGGCTTGAACCGCGTTTCGTAATTCAGCGTATACATCTTTCATACATCACACCTCTTTTGGCATATTTCCCTATTTATGATACTTGATATTTGATCATATTTGTTGTAGGTTGTCAAGGGGCAATCTATGATTATATTTACAATACGTTTAGAATGAACGAGAGGCTGTAATATGATAGAGAATCTACCACCTGTGACAAACGTAACACTCGAAAAGCGGGTTTATAATGAATTACTTCGTGCTATTGTTTTCGGCAAACTCAAACCCGGAACAAAGATTACACTTACAGAACTGGCCGATCAATTCGGGGTAAGCCAAATGCCTGTCAGGCAGGCCCTTAAGTCTCTGGAAGCGAAGAAGCTTGTTCATATACAAAAAAACAGACGCCTGATTATCAAGGATCTTTCCACCAATGACTTGGATGAAATATTTCGAATTCGGATAGTTTTAGAGCAAATGGCGGCTGAAGAGGCTGTAAAAAAATGCAGCGTTGAAACGATAAGAAGAGTACGGAAGGTATTGAATGAGATGAATGGTACGGAAGGTATCGAAGAATACATAAAGAAAAACCAGGAGTTTCATTATACTATTTACAAGTGTGCGGGAAAACCGGTTCTGTTCGAAGTGATTCAGGACCTGTGGTATCGTGTGAGTCATTATATGTATCTATACCTGATCATCGAAAATGTTAAGCCACATGATGCGTATCATGAAAAAATACTTAAAGGAATGGAAGACCGGGATGCAGAGACTGTCGCCAGATGGTTAAAAATCGACCTCGAAAAAGCCGCCGAAGAGCTGCGGATACAATTAGTAAAGAGATCTGTTGAGTAGACAACCGGTTGGCCAGGGAAGTACCGGAGAGTAGTTCCCCGGCTAAGACCGGTGAGTTTTTATACCCTGGGTACCCTACCCTTACCTGGGTTTGATGGTCATGGAAGACGGAGGGCTCCATCCTTCCGGTGCCCAGACGTGACTTCTCGGAAAAGAACTGATATTGCCTCTTGTCATTTCCAGTCCGGGTGTCCAAACGTACTTGGGAACCTTCCGTTCACCGTTTAAGTTTCTGACAACCATGTTCAGCATTATCCGTGCATTGGTGAGAGAGTAACCGGTGACACCGTAATCGATGGAACCGTCCTTAATATATGGAATAGTTTCCTGGAAAGGATACGCCACGGTTAGAATTACTTTATCGGTAAGTTTTCGCTCCTTCAAAGCATTGGCTACACCATGGGACTGGGCTTCCACTACGAAAAATGCGTCCAGGTCGGGGTGGGCGTTGAGGATATTTTCGGCAACCGCCTGGCCGTGCGCCGGATCTTCCGAGTCTCCCCATCGTTCGGCAACGAGCTCAAGGCCGGGATACCGTTCCAGCGCGGCATGAGCACCCATATTGATGGTTTCGGTGTAGGTATTTCCTGCAGGTCCCGGAAGAATGGCGATCTTGCCCTTTCCATTCAGTTTTTTTCCTATGTAGTCGACACTCTTGAACCCGAAGTCAAAGTCGTTTTCGCAAACGTACCCGCTGAGCGAATGGATCAACGCAGCTTCCCCGATAAAATAGACCGGGACAGGTTTTCTCCTCCGCGTTGCGAACCTGTCGGTAATCGCCGCCAATCCTTCAGCGCTGATGGGTCCAACGATGAGGGCATCCACGCCCTTGTTAACGAGGTTCTCGATCTGGTTGACCTGTCCTTGAAGGTCATCGTACCCTTTTGCCGCCAGAATGGTTACCCCGACTCCCAGGGCTTTCGCCTCGGTAAGGAAGCCGTAGACCTGGTTAACGAAATAAGGGCTCCCCAGGGAGGGGATACTGATGCCGATGTTATATGCCTTCTTAGGATAGGTCCTTTCCCATGACTCATACACACGGGCACCCCAGGGATAGACGTTTTCAGCCTTGATTCCCTGCCAGTCATCGTTGTAAGGAGTTGCGAATACTGCTAGTGGCGCCAGCGCCGTAAGCAGAACCACCAGGGCAACTATAATTCTCATTCTTTTCATTCCTTCCTCCTGATTTGGTAAATATCAAAATCTTAAACCCGTGTTTAAGATTTTTTCTTTGATTTATCAATGACAACGGCGATGATTATTATGGTTCCCACGACAACCTGTTTCACGAAAGAAGATACACCGATAAGGTCGAATCCGTTGGATAACACGGCCAAGAAAATTACCCCTATAATCACCCCTCCCATGTTACCCACGCCTCCCTTGAAGGTTACCCCGCCGACTACACAAGCGGCGATGGATTCCAGCATGAGAGCGCCTCCGAGATTCGGCTGGCCGGAATTGATCCGGGCGGAGAGAATTGCGGCGGAAATTCCAGTTAAAATTCCCGCGGTTCCGAATACCCACAGCACAGTACCCCTTACGTTCACCCCGGCAAGACGCAGGGCCTCTTTATTTCCCCCAAGAGCGTACACATACCGTCCGAAACGCATACGGTACATAATGAAAAAAAGGAGGATCATCACCATTACCGTTATGATTACCGGCAGGGGAATAGTCCCGATATAGGTGTACGCAAGAAGCTGGTATGAAAAGGGCAGTTCATATATCGTCAGGCCCTTAGATATGATCAAGGCCAACCCATGGGCAATGGACATTGTCCCCAGGGTTACCGCGAAAGAGTCTATTTCGAACCAGCCGTGGATAAAACCATTTAACAAACCGATGGCACCCCCCACCAGTACGGCGGTTATCCATCCCGGCCCTGTACCCATCGTCTTGGACACGATTGCGGCAATAACGCTGGAAAGCCCGATGATCGATCCAAGGGACACATCGACACCGGCGGTAAGGATTACGAGCATCTGCCCGGCAGCTACAAGACAGAGAAAACTGGCTTGGTTGATTACGGTAATGGCATTTCCGAAGGTCAGGAAACGAGGATTAATAACGCCGATAATGATAATTACTCCGACAAGAACAAAGAAAAGCAGACCGATTTTATGATAAAATGCGATAATACTGTCAAGGAAATGTCTTTTTTCTATAGAAGCTTCATTGTGAACATCAGACATACCGATCGTCCCCTTTACTCGTTTTCTTTTTCGCCGCTGCCGAAGGCGTAACGGAGAATTTCATCTTCCCGGGCGTCTTCCCTGTTGAATTTTCCCACCACCCTGCCGTTGTACATCACAGCTATCCGATCGCTCATTCCCATGATTTCCGTTAATTCATAGGATACAAGTACGATGGCAGCACCTTCTTGGGTGAGTTTGTTCATAAACTGGTAGATTTCAACTTTCGTCCCTACATCGATTCCAGCAGTAGGTTCACAGAAGAGGAAAACATTCCCGCCGTGACAGAGGGCTTTGGCCAGTACTACCTTCTGCTGGTTGCCTCCGCTCAAGTTTTCGACGACGGTTGTAATACTGGGTGTCTTAATGGACATCATGTCCTTGTACTTTATGACATCCTTTTCCAACTGGTTCCTGTCGATGTACCCGAGCATATTATCGGATAATCTTTTATAGGAAGCTAAGGCGATATTCTCCGCCACCGACATGCTCAGGACAAGACCTTCAAACCGGCGGTCCCTCGGAATATACGATACTCGCAGGTCCAATGCGGAGCCGGGATTGAATTTTTCGACTTGATGAAATTTTCCATCCTTGAAGATCTCCACCGTTCCTGAATCGTACGACGAAGCACCGAAAACCGACCTGAAAACCTCTTCGAACCCGCACCCTACCAATCCGAAAAAACCGAGTATTTCACCGGCCTTCGCTTCAATGCTTACATCGCAGAAATATCCTTCCCGGGTGAGCTTATTAACCCGAAGCAGGGGTTCGCCGGTTTCGGCTTTCCACTTCGGATATTTCTGTGCGATGTCCTTACCGATCATCAGGGGCGTTAAGTCATCGATATGGTTTACCTCTTCCAGTGCAAGAGTATCGACATAAGCTCCGTTTCTCAGCACCGTAACCCGGTCGCCTATTTTTTTCAGTTCTTCCAACCTGTGCGATATGTAGATGATTCCAACCCCTCTTTCCTTCAGACTTGTGACATTATTGAAGAGAATTTCACTTTCACGGTCTGTTAGAGAAGAGGTCGGTTCGTCGAGGATAAGTATTCGGAGATGCTTATTATTCAGAGCCTTGATTATGCTGAGCATTTTTAGTTCACCCACGTTCAGGGTGGATACCTGGAGATCCGGGTCTATTTCATAGTTGAAATCTTTGAGAAGCTGCCTGGCTTGTTCTTTTTGAAGGGACCGGTTGATGAGTCCCGTCGGTTTCAAAAGTTCCCTTCCCAGAAAAAGATTTTCGGAGACCGTCAGGTTTGGAACCGTACTGATTTCCTGGAAGATAGTGTAAACTCCCTGTTCCTGGGCGTGATGGGGATTCACGATGTGGGTGTCTTTACCCTCGATGATTACCGATCCACTGTCTTTGGAGTATACACCGGCAAGTATCTTGATCAGGGTGGATTTCCCCGCCCCGTTTTCGCCTATCAGTGTATGGACTTCACCATGCTTGAGATCGAACCGAACATCGTCAAGGGCGAGGACACCTGGAAAGCGTTTGCTGATACCACGCATGGCAAGAAGAATTCCGTTGTCTCCTGACATTAACAATTCCCTTTTGGTTCTATATAAAACTATGAACTATGAATTGTTCAGAATTACAGATTTGACACGGTATTCTATTACAGCTTATGCTGTTTGTAAAGTTTATTTTTAGATTCATATTCCATATAATGAGAAATCAAACATTGACAACCGTTGTTTTATCGGGCATCATTAGTTCACTTTCACCTCTTTTCTTGCTGCAGCAATCCTTGCTATACCAACGGAAAAAGCCCGGAGGATTGATTTGAAAAAAATAACTACGGAAATCGTAGGGACACAAGTCAAGTTCGATCAGCGGGAGTCTATTTTCACAAGGGCGGCCTCGGGAGAGGAAAGAGATCCCAAGGTGAGAAAATGGGCGGATGTTCATACTCCCGATCCTTTTTATGGTACCCTTATGGGGATTCCCAGGGATGAAAACTGTATCACTTTTCACCTGGTGCCCGCGGTACATGGGCCGGTTAACCCGAAAAAAACGAATATCGATGGTGCGGAAGCGATGACGGAGAGGATAAAAGGGATTGGCCGTTTTTTTGGTGCGGATGCCGTCGGAGTAGCCCTGCTCAACCAGGCGTATGTCGCCAGTCATCGTGCAGACGAATATACCGCCGGTACCGGGGAGGCCGGCAGGGCTATCACCAACACCCACGCATTCGCAATATCCCTGATTTTTCGGCGGGATTACCATCTAGTTAAAGCGGGGCACAGCTTTATCGACGGGGCCGAAGGGTGTTACGTATACAATAAAGCCGCTGTCACTGCATGCCAATTGGCGGCTTATATCCGGGAACTCGGTTTCGATGCCATGGCCCACCACGAACGGGAGGAACAGGTCCTCCAAGTACCGATTGCCGTTGAAGCAGGAACGGGAGAGTTGGGGAGACTGGGGATACTGATGACTCCCGGCTATGGTCCCCGGGTACGTATTGCAACGGTAACTACGGATTTACCGCTTGTACCGGATGATCCGATTGACATCGGCGTGCAGAAGATGTGCAGTGTGTGCAAAAAATGCGCTTCGAACTGTCCCAGCGGGGCTATTCCAAAAGGGGAAAAAGAGGTCCTGCGTGGGGTGAAGAAATGGGTTATTGAACCGAAAAAGTGCCTCGGCTTCTGGGGAACCGACAAGGAGCGCTGGGACGATTGTTCCACCTGCATTTCCGTCTGTCCTTACAACCGGCCCGATACCTGGTTCAACAGGGCGCATCATAAACCCTGGTTTTTCAGGGTGCTTAAGAGCAGGTTGGGGGCAGCAGTACTGCTTTTTCTCGATGATATAATACGGGGTAAAAAACCCAGGTTCAAGGTCGGGTGGCTTGGATACAAGAACTACTGAAGGAGGCGGATATATGGTCGTTCAAGCCTGCTGTGCCGGTTGCTCCGCCATGTGGGTGGAAAAGGACAGCGGTACCAATAGCCTTCAAGGCTGGAGCAGCAGGAGTTCCTTCATGTTGTCGAAGGACTGCATGAATGGGATTCCATCTCCTCAATGAGCTGGGCGGAAGCAGAGAAAATGGTTAGTAACAGCAAACATGTCACAAATACGCTTTTCACAGGCCCGTCCATTCGAAGTTGGAATAAACGAATACTACCGCTGTTCCTGCTGCCAGAAAGGGGCGAAGGGGACCTTGGCGCCTTTTTTCATCCTTTTCATAATAATCAGTAAGCAGCAAGCCCGCCAAGCGATGCGAACAACACTGAAGCGAGCCACAACTTAAGACCTAAGATCCCACCAAGGAACGCGGCGTATTTTGCATCTCCCAATCCCAGTTTGCCGTTTGTTACCATTCTAACAAGGAAGAATAAACTGAAACCAAAAAACATTCCAATTAAGGTCTGTTTAAAAGGAAGAAAAATGTTAAAAAGGCCTCCGATAAGCACTATAGTGATACCTGTTATCGTATATTTATCGGGAATTTTTTAGTGTTTTATATCCTGGAGGATAATAGGAATAGAAAATAGAATAAATATGAGAAATACTGCAAGTGTATTCATTTTTCCCATCTCTTTCTTAACTGAAGTCATGATATAAAACGTATTATTCGGCGTCAAGCCGTTACTCAAGCTGGGCATTTACCTAAAAGGTCGACTATTGAGACCTGAATTGAGCGATTTTTTCTAGTAGAAAAAAATACCTCCATGTAGTGAAATGAACTAGCCAAAAAACCAAATCACCCAGTAGGTGAAACGATGATGACCGAAAATGCGGCAGTTGTCAAATCTGCCATCGCTAAAATTGAGACAAGTGAAGAGTGTTTCCCCGGCCGTACCGGTTACTCCTCTTTCGGTACATACTCCGCCATTGCAACCACCTTCCGGGCTCGGCTCCAGGATGTTTTCGTCTTGTACCTTATGTTCGATAACTGCCGCTTCCCTTTTCCTGACGTGGTGCTTTTAAGAAAAGCTTTTCTCCATTCATCATGGTCATGTAAGTCTTCATATCCCCGGTACAACTTAAAAATCCGTTGAGTGAGGAGCGTGGAAACAGACTGAAGAATTGTGTCCGGATTCCGGTAACGCGCATCTGGAAGAGCGTAGTGAGCAAGCAGCCTGGTGGCAGGCCGATGAGACACGGTGGAGTGTATTTTAGACTGTAAAAACAAAATCGACCTTCCGGTGGTATCTGTGGGTATGTATCAGCAATGAAAGTGTGGCGCATATTATTGACCCGATCCGGAGCGTCCGGTTTACCGCGATGATGTTCAGTATGTTCGAAACCCTTAAGCTATGGGAAATAAATCAGATCGAATGGCTCAGTGACTATTTCAGGGCCTGTGCTATTGCCCGGGGAAAGCCGCTTGGGGATATTACCGCCCATCTCCCCTGGAACATCAGGGAACGAACAGAAAAAACTCAGGTCTATTACGAACGAGTGTTTTGCTAATCGGAGATTGAGCACATTCGCCTGTTAATCGATGAAGATACCAGCCGAAACCGTATTACCATTTCACGCATTGCCTGCGAGCAGCCGGGGTGGTACAGACCCGATGGGACACTAAAAACTCCGGGTATGAGTCAGGTGCTCGTTAAAATAGAAGCAGATGGGCTTATAACCCTTCCGCAGATTCCGGGAGCCCGGATGAGAAACGAAAAGAAAATCTGCACCTGGTCGCGAATAATGCCGGATTCTTAATTCTGCCATGGGTAGTATATTCGAAGAATCCGGCTTCAAAGGTCCTGACCATGGTTTCCGGACGGATAGTCACGGATTGGCACGGGCGGTACAATTACCGCCCGCTCCTTCTTGAAAAGAAGCAAAACTGCCTAAGAAAGAAATATTCATGTATCCCTTACAGAAAAATTTACAAACCATGCTCTGTTAGGCAGTTAAGCTCTATGGTGATTGCGAATGTTTACACCGTGCCCTTAAGAATTCGATTTTACTGTAGAAGATGGGTCTTACCAAATCCCGCTGTAAAGTGCCGGATTATGGACCGGTTAACCCGTGTGCTGTTTCTACAGGTAGATTTAACCGGGTATCCTGTTACGAAAAGCTCTTTCAAGATCTGCCAGGATTTCATATCGATGGAAGAGTTCATCATACAACTCTTTATTTTTTTTATCAGGATGTATGACATCTTTAACGGGCGGACGCAGCGATGGAACCTGTTCAATTGTTATATCTCCTGCACCAATAGCACCGAGCAGGGCTGCACCGTAAGCCGAACCTTCGTAGTACATAAATCTGTGGAGAGACTTTCCGGTAACATCGGCGATAATCTGAGACCATTCTTCACTTTTTGTAGCTCCCCCGATAAAGAAGATTCGCTTTGCTTTGCCTGATATTTTTTCTAAACAGCTTAATGCATGGCGTAGTGAACAGGATACCCCTTCCATCACTGATCTGAGTAAATGACGATCATCGTGCTGTATGCTTAGCGACATCCAGCTTCCTCTCGCCGCTCCATCCATAACCGGAGTTCTTTCTCCTGTAAGATAGGGGAGAAATACTAAACCCTGTGATCCCGGAGGCACAGATTTTACCATTTCCTCCATCTGTAGAAATGATCGTTTTGTTATTTTCAAGGCCCAATCCAGGGCATTTCCAGCATTCTGAATTGCAGCCATGATGTGCCACATCCCGTCAGGTATATGGCATAAAAGATGAACTTTCCCATTCGCAGGAATTAAAGGGGACCGGACAGGTTTTAAGATTTGTCCTGCTGTGCCGCAGGAAAGAAAGCTTTCAGATGGATCAATAAGGCCGATGCCGATAGAGGCGGCGACCTGGTCGCCGGCTCCGGTGACTAAGGGAATGTCAGGAACAAGACCCATCTTTTCAGCCATCTCTTTATTCAGTACATCAATTACGGCAGTCGCTTTCTTTATCTCCGGGAAAATGCCGGGCTTCAGTCCAAATACCTGCTGGATTTCAGGCGACCAGATTTTCCTTTTAATATCCATAAGCGCGGTTGCTGAAGCATCACTGTAATCTGTAGCCGGGACCCCCCTCCCCATGCGAAACCTGATGTAGTCTTTAGGAAGGAGAAATACTTTCATATTCCTGTAATTGCCAGGTTCATTTTTTTTAAGCCACAATATCTTGGGCAATGTAAAACTGGTAGTGGCTATGTTTCCGGTAAGGGGTAGAATATCTATGGTTTCTTTTACCTGCGCGCATTCGGAAATGTTACGGTAATCCGACCAGATAATAGCCGGTCTGACAACACTGCCGGAAGAATCTATTGGAACCAAGCCGTGCATCTGGCCGGCGAACCCTATGGCCTGTACTTCACATCGTTTTTCCGGATTTCGGGCCATTAATGTGCGCATGCATCCTGCTAAACTCTCCATCCAATCCTCGGGATGCTGTTCAACCCATCCTGGCCGGGGATAGCTGACAGGGATAGAAACCGATTCCGTATCGATACTATTATTATCAAGATTGATTAAAGCTACTTTAAGATTCGTAGTTCCCAGATCTATACCGATATAAACAGACATATTACCAACTTTTACAGGGAAAACTCTCTACATATTTTTCATATTTTCTCTGATAAAATTTTAAACGTTCTTGATTTTCGGGATAATAGATTTCAGAATAGGTGCGTATGTAATTCCCTTCCCATCCTTTTTGAAAGACACCCGAGGCTATTCCGGAGAGCATTGCCGCTCCCAGGTTCGAAGCAATATCAGCGTGTTTTAAAACTTTAATCGGCTTATTTATTACTTCAGATTTTATCTGCATCAGAATTCTATTGCGTGTTCCGCCGCCTACAGCAATAATTTCTTTTATAGCGTTAAGATGGCCGCAGATAAGCATCAGTGTTTCTACAAAACGCTTAAACTCAAAGGCCATTCCTTCAATTACACCCTGAATTAAAGAATCCCGGTCGTCCATGTCAGTCAGGTTTTCCATCCGGGCCGAACCTGTTCCCTGCATAGTATTACGGAGATAAGGGAAAAACAGTATGGAATTTTCCTTCCATTTTATATTATCCAGCACCCGATAATCAGTCACCAGGATCTTTGTTAAGAGCCAATCTATACAGTACCCTCCCGTTGGATTCCCATCAAGTAAATAAAATATATCCTTTTGGGCATGGTAACCGGCGGAAAAGAACTGTTGCTTTTGAAAAGCATCCGACTGGACCGTCTGTAAATCGGTGCTGCTTAAAACTGATTCTGATGTTCCCACTGAATCTAAAATTTTATCTTTGGTAACTACTCCCGCGGCATAGGCGGCGGCAATATGATCCTGTCCGGCAGTAGTGACAATTGTTTTATTACCAAGTCTAAGTTTCCTGCGTATTGCCGGTAAAACTTCACCCCATGGAAACCCGCAAGGTATTATCGGAGGTAATGTACTCATTTCGATCCCGGCGGTTTCTACGAGGTACCGGGACCAGGAACCACTGCATAAATCCAAAAGCATGGTGCGTGAGGCAAGGGATACATCCATATATTTTTCGCCGGTCAATTTAAAAGCGATGTACCCGGATACATCCAGAAACATCTCTGTTTGTTTGTACACTTCACGTAAATGGTCCCGATAATACAATATTTTTGAAGCTGAAAAATACCAGGATGGTCTCAAACCGGTAATCTCCCGGATCTTTTCAGGGGAAACCAGTTCTAAAAAGGTATCATATTCTTTGCGGGAGCATTGATCATACCAGATGATACCATTTGCCAATGCTTTCCCGGATTTGCTTACCGGGAAAACAGTTTCCGCCATGGATGTAATACCGATACCATATATCGTTTCCGGATAAACGGATTCTACCATTTTCTCCAGGAGCTCGAGAACATTTTCCCACAACTTGTGAGGATTTAAACCGTCACCCGTTTCAGAATGTTCGATAACAGTCGGCAGTATCGATCTGGAAAGTAAATCACCTTTATCGTTGAAAGCGCATGATTTAATACTTGTAGTTCCTAAATCAATGCCAATTAACACAGACAACTACTTTAATCCTTATCCTTAAAAAGCTATATTGCACTCAGAAACAACTCATATTAAAAAATAATAATTCGGAAAATTTCTGTCTAAATTCTACTTGAAGATCCCAGCATAATCATATGCTTTTTAATAGCATCTCTCGTAGTTTCTGATGCTGCATTGAACAGATTTATCCCCCAGGGCAGTTCCGTATTATTCATTAAAAAAGTTCTCAGTCCATCTGCGAATTTTTTTTGCAGAATTGAGCTTATATTAATCTTACATATTCCTAGTTTTATCGATTCTTTTACCAGTTTTTCAGGAACGCCGGAGCCTCCATGCATAACCAGGGGTATTTTCACTTTTTTTGAAATTCTCTCCAGACGTTCCAGGTCTAAACTGAGTTCATGCTTGTAAAGTCCGTGAACTGTACCAAAAGAAACCGCCAGGCAATCAACACCGGTACGTTTCACGAAGTCTTTTACCGCTTCCGGATCCGTCATGTATGGATTTTCAATTCTTTCCCCGTTTTCATCGGTGTTCCCGATTGTTCCCAGTTCCGCCTCTATCGAGATTCCCGCGGCTTTTGCAACTTCTGTTATTTTTTTTGTCTGGTTAATATTCTCTTCAAAGGGAAGGTGAGAACCATCAAACATGACAGAGGTAAAACCGTAGCGTATACACTTTACGGCATATGCGAAATCAGATCCGTGATCAAGGTGAATCGCAATTCTTACTTTCTTGTTTGACCCCAGGGATTTAATCATCGAAATAAAACATTCACCGCTGCTGTATTCTATTTCCTGTGTGGCAGCTTGCAGTATAACCGGGGCTGCCAGCTCCTCGGCAGTTTCCAGGATGTTTTTCACGCCTTCCACGTTAAACACATTGAAGCCTCCTACGGCATATTTGTTTCGGCGGGCATCAGTGAGTAATTCGTGTAAAGTTACCAGCTCCATACATTCTCCTTTTATATTGACTAATGAAAAGTATATTCTAAATTGTAATACTGCTAGTATTTCAGCTAAGAAAGTCCAAAGCCGCACGATTTTCTTATAACTAATGTTGCATTAAGGAGAATATTTCTGACAGGGATAGCGGGGTTATCAAGGCGGCTCAACATAGTTTGAATTGCTAAAATTCCAAGTTCTTCAATTGGTTGTCGTAAAGTAGTAAGCGGAGAACGAAGGTGTTCAGCAGCTTTAATATTATCATAACCGATAATACGAACATTCTGAGGAACCCTGATTCCTAATTCATCCAGGCTGTGTAATATAGCCCCTGCTGTAACATCATTGGCGCAGATTAAACAGGTAACTCCTTTCTCTGAAATTAAGCTTTTAATGTACTCCTGATCATCCGGATTACCACTGTGAACCCAATCCTCCTCCGGTTTTATGCCTGCCTCTATCAGTGCTGCCATGTATCCTCTTATGCGCATTGACACTGTTGGAGCGGAATTGGGACGGGAAAAAAAATCGATTCTCCTGGAATTGAGTTTCAGCAGATGGTTCGCAGCGAGATAGCCGGCTTGAAAATTGTCTATACCGACAATATCGTATCCGCTTCTCTCCGGAAAAGGAACAATATCCCGATCGATCAACACAATGGGAATTCCTGCTCTACGCAGTTTTTCAGTTATTCGTAAATTCACCTTCCGCATGGATGGCGTTAACTCGCAGGGGGCAAAGAAAATACCGTCTACTTTCTGGTCAATGTACTGTTCACATACCTGTTCTGTTACCAGAGAATCGTAGACACTCGCGGTGGCGATCGCTCCCCCCCATATAAGGGTAAAACTATTGTCCCTGGAAAGCGAAGCCATCTGTGCACAGATACCTTGAAAAATCTCGGTGTCTCTTAAACCGGGAATAAGCAATCCGAACTTTTTGTCTTCCTTTACGTTTCGCTGTTTCCATACAACGTAACTGCCGATACCGGCTTTTCGTTCTATCAGGCTCTCTTTTTTTAATTTAAACATTGCCCGTGCAACGGTGGGCCGTGATACTTTAAAGTGTTTGCACAGCTCTGCTTCCGTAGGCAGTTTTTGGCCGTATTTGAAGCGGTTCTCCTTTATTGCGCGCAGAAAATAATCATAAATCTTTTTGGATCTGGAATTACGCGCCAAATCATCCCGCATATGAAAATGCTACCTGCCTCGTGTTGATGATATTATTTGACATATGAATATATAACAAATAATGCAGGAAATGTCAAATATAATACTATCAATTGATAGGGCGGATACCTATGCCGTCCGCCGAATGGATGTAGTCGATTGTGAGAAAAATCCTCCGGTAATAGTTTCTCAGGAGGGGTAACGGGCCTAAAGAACATTCCCGGAATTACTCCATATTGATGGGAAAACGGTACACCCTTCGTATGATGGAAGCTGTTGGAAGCCGGCACGTAATAGTTGTCAGTGCCTATGGTAATAAAGGGGGATTTACTGTCGGGCTAAAACGGTTAGTTGAAAAACAGACGATATAACGGCGATATTCTTGAATTACTGGAGATATTGGTAATAATGGGGGCGTGTTGTTATTATGGAGAATTTCCTGTACCGGGTAGTAAGCGAGGCCTTTTAGGGAAGATGAGTGTCGGAAACGAAGCATAGCAGGCAAACAATTCTCAGCTGGCTGGGATCAAACGTATTAAGAAGAAAGTACCGGTTAAAACCTGTTTGCGTTTATCCTTTTGAGGTTCATGTTTGTATGGATCTTCTTATGGAAAAGATGTGCTTCAATCAGTATTTGTATTAATTACTTGACATACTGTATTACAATGTGTTTTAATTACTATACATTTAAATGACATATGATTTACAAAAGAAATGAACATTATAACAGGATTCGACAAGTCAATTGCCTTTTCCGAAAAGTATCACAGCACAGTATCGGTTACTTTTATTCTGGAAATAACGACAAAATGTAAAATTTGTCTGTTATTTAATAAACCACATTTTTTTTCAAGGGGGACTTAGTATGAGAAAATTGTTTACCTTTCTGATCATACTGCTGTTTGCAGTCAGTATGCAGGCTATTGCAGGAGGTCAGAAAGAAGCCGCAGGAACCGAAAAAGCCGGGTATGAGTACCTTAAATGGTATGACGACGGTAGTGTGGACTTAATAACCTTCGAAGATAAAGAAGTAATCCACATTACCAAAGATCAGCTCGGCACAATGTACGGGAAGGGAAAGCAGCCTTTTGCCGGCAGTCGTATTGCCATCACCGTTAACAACAGCGGACCGAAAGGCGGGATTTCCGGGCCGATGTATCGTCTTCGACCAGCCTGGGAAGAACTGACCGGGGCAAAACTGGACATTGTTGAGATACCGTTGGCGGAACAGCTACAGAAAACCATTAACGATCTGCGATTAGGCGGTGGACAGTTTGATGGTTTTATAGAAGGCGCATGGTACATGGGAGAGTACATCACTCCCGGATATATTGTTCCAATAGATAAATACATTGCCGACAAGCGTTTTTCATACTGGGATCCGAATTGGCTTCCTCCTTCGTTAAAAGAAATACATACGTGGAACGGGAAATGGTACGCAACAATGAACGACAGCGATGGCCAGGTATTGTATTGGAGGGATGATATTCTATCCGATAAAGGATGGCAGGATAAGTATAAAGCAGAAACCGGCAGCAATATGCCCTATCCAATTAAAACATGGCAGGATGTTCTTGATATCGCCGCATTCTTTAACGGTAAAGACTGGGATAGTAATGATGCAGACCCTGACAGCGGGATTGTTATGCACTTCAAGGTGAATGAGCAGGGTATGTTTCACTTTATGTCCCTTTCAGCTCCTTATGTAGTTATGGGCGGAAACACGGTGGATCGAGGCAGGAATAATTACTGGTTTGATCCGGATACCATGGAACCGCTTATTAACCAGCCCGGGCATGTACGTGCACTGGAAGTACTTTATAAATTATCCCAGTATGGACCACCGGCACAGGCCGCATGGGACCTTGGTACTGCATGGGACTGGTTTCTGCGTGGGAAAGCCATTTTCGTTTTTTCCTGGGGTGATGTCGGCTCTTTAGTTCAGGATACCACCCGGTCCAAGATTAAAGGTAAAATGGGAGCTTCCATAATTCCCGGAAGTTACGAGGTTTACGACATTAACAACAACAAATGGGTAAAACTCGACAAGCCTAACGTGGTAGGCAACACAACCGGTGGTTCCTGGCAGGGTATAATTTCTTCAAAATCGGAAAACCCGGAAGTTGTATACAGCTTTTACGCTCTCATGGCGACTGAACCGGTAAGCCTCTGGAATGTAAACCGCGGCTGGACAGGCGTAGACCCGGGTACTAAAATACACTTCCTGCCCCCGAAAGGCACGGCAAAACTGGAAGGGTTCCTCAAAGCAGGATGGAATGAGAGTGACCTCATGTTTTATCTTGATGCTTACTATGATAACTTTTTTGCCGACACCATGCTCCCCTATCTGAGGATAAACGGCGCAGAAGAATACTGGAGAGCATTGGATCAGAATCTTTCTGAGACGATGATCGGGAGGCTCACACCTAAAGAAGCGCTGGATCGTACAGCAAAGGAGTGGAATGAAATAACCGATCGCCGTGGCCGGGAAGATCAGTTGAAACAGTATCAACAATCTATCGGCTATTCTAAATAATGTAGCTTAAAGAATTATTCATGTTATAATCCGGCAGGGTCTTTCGATAGCCCTGCCGGAATTTATTTAAACAGCAATGATAGAGTTGGAAAATGTATAAAGATATTAAAATTAAATGGTTATTCCTGTTGCCTGCAGTCCTGTGGGTCCTGGCTTTTACCATCTTCCCGCTGATCTATGGGGTCAGGCTTTCTTTTTTTAATGTAAAAATCGGTGGTGTCGACGAGTTTATCGGTTTTAAAAATTTTATTCATTTTTTTACGGATTTCAGGGCCAGGTATTCGATAATTATTACTCTGATCTTTGTCATCTCAGGTGTTTGTATACAGATGGTACTTGGCCTGTTCAGTGCCATTCTTTTTAACCGGCCAATGCCGGCGAGAGGTTTGTTACGCACTATAATTACAATGCCGCTCTTTGCAACACCTATCGCTGTCGGGTTTCTGTTTTTTACAATATTTTATGAAGAAGGCGGTTTAATTAATGGCCTTTTTAATGTAAAAATTCCCTGGCTGTCCAACCCATATTGGGCCCTTGTATCAATTATTATTGTTGATATCTGGCAGTGGACTCCATTCTGCTTTTTGATTTTTCTTGCTGCGTTGCAGGGTATTCCCGATGATTTTTATGAGGCAGCCGCCCTGGAAACATCCAGTTCTCTGCGGGTTTTTCGTTATATCTCTTTTCCCATATTGCAGCCGACAATAATTCTCGTTCTATTGTTGCGAACTACTGAGGCTTTTAAGGTTTTTGATATACCCTTCACCTTAACGACAGGCGGACCTGGAATGGCTACCCAGGTTTTGACAATGTATGCCTACCGGGTCGGTATGAGGTTTTTCAATTTCGGCTATTCATCTGCAATATCAATTTTGCTTTTTATTATAGTTATGCTTTTTATCATGACCATATTTAAACGCATTAGACAAACTTACCAATAGGAGACGCCGCATATGCACATTGGCTCGTCTTTTAAAAAACGAAAAATAAGTTTTATTACTTTTTTTATCCTGGCGATAATCGTGGCTGTGATAACTTTTATGCCGTTTTACTGGGCAATAAGTTTGAGTATCAGGAATCCAATAGAAGCCTTTACTGTAACAGGACTCGCTGTTCCTTTTTTACAGTATAAACCAACTCTGTCTAACTGGCGTACAGAACTTTCCGTAGGTGAAACCCAACGGGCCTTGTTAAACAGCTGCATAGTAGGTCTTGGTACAGCCATAGCGGCGTCAATTTTGGGAGTACCGGCTGCGTACGCAATAGCACGCTTTAAATTTAAGCGGTTTAAAAACTCCGACATCACTGTGTGGTTTTTATCACAGAGGGTTCTTCCCCCGATAGCTACCGTAATACCCTTTTTCCTGATTATCAGGTTCTTAGGCCTGATAGATACCCTGTCCGCCTTGATTATGGTAAACGTTACCTTTAGTTTGCCCTTTATAGTTGTTATTATGCGCCAGGCGTTTATAGATTTACCGATTGAACTGGAAGAAGCGGCTCTTGTTGATGGGGCTAACCATTTCAAGATTTTCTGGAATATTTCACTCCGCCTGGCTGCGCCCAGTCTGGCAGCCGTAGTTTTAATAGTACTGGCTTTCACCTGGAATGAATTCCTTTTTGCTCTTACCATCGGGAGTTTAAAAGCAAAGGTAATACCGGTACACATGGCAGGCGCAGTGGACACCCGGGGGATCCAATTTTGGTTTGTCGCTGTAAGGAGCTTAATAGCTATAACACCACCTGTAGTACTGGCGCTGCTCGCCCAGAAATATATTGTCAGAGGACTTACGTTTGGAGCTGTAAAAGGGTAAGCGGGAGCTGTCAGGTTCCACTATCCCGGTACTCCCCACCCGCTCTTCCACGAGTATATCCGGCTATGGAGATAAGGTTGCATTGACAGTGCAGATATCGTACAGTACTCTCCATCTAAGATGAACATCCGCAGTAAAATCGTTCCGGCAATCCTTTCCTTCTTTATAACACCTCTCCCTTTTACGGTAGTCATTGCCACCCTCTCCGGGAGGAACGGATAGGACCGGTGACATCGTGATGCGGAGGAAATAGGGGGTGCCGGGATGCAGGTAACAATACTGGTGATAGACAGTTTCGGGATCGGCGCACTGCCGGATGCCCGGGCTTTCGGTGATGCCGGTTCGAATACAGCTCTCCACATCTGTCAGCAGGTCCCGGGTAAGAAGTGGCCCACCCTGAAACAGCTGGGTCTCGGTAACTGCAGCTTCCTCGTGGAGGGTGACCTTCCCGGCTGTGAAGCAGTGGAGCATCCTTCCGCGTCCTGGGGGGTAATGGCGGAGAAATCGCCGGGGAAGGACACCACCACAGGCCACTGGGAGATCGCCGGGATAGAACTTAAGAGGGCGTTTCATACCTTTTCCCAGGAACATCCTTCGTTTCCCGCCGAACTGGTAGAGGCCTTCGAGGAGGCGACCGGCCGGAAGATGCTTGGGAATGTCGCCGCTTCAGGTACGGAAATCATCCAGGAACTGGGGGAAGAACACCTGGAAACCGGCTTCCCGATCGTGTACACTTCCGCAGATTCGGTGTTCCAGATTGCCGCCCATGAGGAGATAATCCCGGTCGAAGAACTCTACCGGATCTGCCGGATATCGAGGAAACTGGTGGATTCGTATCACGTTGCCCGGGTGATCGCCCGGCCGTTTACCGGCACTGCCGGAAATTTCACCCGGACCAGGAACAGGCGTGATTTTTCGATCGACATGCCCTATGGCTCAGTCCTGGAACACCTTCAGGAATCCGGCGTCCACACCGTGGGGGTGGGGAAGATCGGAGACATTTTTCTCGAGAAGGGCCTGACCGAAAGTTTTCACGATAGAGGAAACACCGCATGCCTGGAGAGAACCCGGGAACGGATGTGCCGGAAAAAGACCGAAAGGGAGTTGGTGTTCTTAAACCTGGTGGATACCGACATGATCTACGGCCACCGGCGGGACGTGGAAGGATACTACCGGGCAGTTCAGGAGATCGATACCGCCCTTCCGGGTATGATGGATGCCCTGTCCAAAGGGGATGTGTTGATCATCACCGCGGATCACGGCTGTGATCCCACCTATAAAGGTTCGGACCATACCAGGGAATACGTTCCCCTCCTTGTTTACCGGAAAGGTTCATCCGGGAAGGACCTTGGAATCAGGAAGGGGTTTTCCGATGTGGCCCAAAGCCTGTGCACGTTGTTCGAAACAGAACCCAACAGAAACGGGACCTCCTTTTTCTGAATTTCAGAACATCCAGGTGACGAAGATGAGTTCAGTACTGTCGGCATTTCTATCATCCCAACCGTGCAGGGACCTCTTTGATGATATCTACGGTTCCCACAGAATCGACCAGGGAATATCCAGGTGTCATCGGGTGATAAAGAAATTCCAGAGCCATTTCGAAACATTTCCGGAGCACCTGTTCAGCACCCCCGGCCGGACAGAGATAGGCGGTAATCATACTGATCACAACCTGGGAAGGGTTATTGCCGGTGCGGTAACCCTGGACGCCCTTGCCGCGGTCTCCCGGCGGGACGATCTTACCTGCACGTTGATTTCAAAAGGGTTCGATTCACCTTTTACCGTACATCTGGGAAAGCTGGAGCCGGAAGCGGCTGAAGCAGGAACAACGGAATCCCTGATCCGGGGTGTAGCTGCCGGGCTGAACCGGGCAGGATATGCCTTCGGCGGGTTCGATGCGTACCTGGACAGTAGTGTGCTTCCCGGGTCCGGTTTAAGCTCTTCCGCGGCGGTGGAAGTGCTTATCGGTTCGATATTGAACGGGCTGTACAACGGGAGCCGGGTTTCTCCCCTGGAGATTGCAAAGATCGGTCAGTTTGCAGAAAACCGGTACATGGGAAAACCCTCGGGACTCATGGATCAGACGGCCTGCGCCTGCGGTGGGATTGTCACCATCGATTTCCAGGACCAGGATGATCCGGAGGTCAGGCTGGTTTCTTTAGATCTGGGAGAGCAGCAGTACACCCTCCTGGTGGTGGATACCAGGGGTAACCATGCAAATCTAACGCCCGAGTATGCCGCCATTCCCCGGGAAATGCGCTGTATCGCCGGGCTGTTCGGTAAGGAACAGCTCCGGCAGGTGAAGGAAGACCAGGTGCTGCAAGCCGTACCGGATCTCAGGAGGAGCTGCGGAGACAGAAGCGTGCTCAGGGCGCTCCACTTTTTTGCTGAAAACCGGAGGGTCCTGGAACAGACAGCGGCAATACGGGAGGGGAGGTTTCAGGATTTCCTGCACCTGGTCCGTGCATCCGGCCGTTCCTCCTGGGAACTGCTTCAGAACATCTCGGTACCATCGGAGCCGAAAAACCAGGAACTGGCACTTGCCCTGGGCCTTACCGGCCGTTACATCAGGGAGACAGGTGAAGGAGCGTGCAGGGTGCATGGAGGGGGTTTTGCAGGTACCATCCAGGTATTTCTTCCGGACTTAAGGGTGCCGGGCTATGTGACGGCGATGGAAGACGTGTTCGGCACCGGCGCGGTGACCACTCTGGGATTCCGCTCTGCAGGGACTATGATGATGGTGTGAATCTACTGACGGATTTCACCGCATGGCCCGGTGGTGTAGGAGCTGTCCGGTTTATGCATATGTATCATCTATTTCCCGATAATCCGGGTAACAGCCTCGCCTATTCCGGAAACCACGACTCCATTATGGTACCTGTTTCCTTCAGGTCAGTCATTTTGTATAAACTGAGCGTAATTAGGGAAAAAATGTTCATAGTCACCGGCATTGCCGTTGTCTAAGCAACACTCAATAATCTGACGGCCTAAAGCATTTAACTCCGGTTTCAGAAATTGAGATAGATTATCGGTAAAAAAATCTTTTAATATTTTTGTCCCTTCGTCATATCCGTCTTCACCTACTTCCGGTTGAGTATCTACCTCAAGAAACCAGTGAGCAATAAGGGTACCTTCAATCCGCATTGTTTTCAGTGCATATCCTAAGAGAGAACACCGGGCATCTTTTATTTGTTCTCTGTGAAAATTGGCCGAACCCCTGCGTGCCAGATAATCTCTTGTCAACCATTGCGGCATAAAGCTGGTTTCCCAGGCACCTATGTGTTGATTAGGAATAAGAAGGTATCGTGTTTCTGTATTTCGTTCAATTTGATCGAAAAGCAAGTTTGCCTGGTTTATTTTCAGCCCGGTAGAAAACGCCCAGTAACTGCCAACGCCCTCGCTACTCATAACTCCCTCATCAACAATGCTTGGATTACTGAATCCCCGGGGTGTAACCAAACGCCAGAGCCATGCTAATGCCGGAGGTAATATATGAAATAATCCAATAATGCCATAGCTGGGCTTTTCCCGTGTACATGGCGGTGTACGGACACCAAAACTGCGGTAATCTACAGATACAGGTTTAGTGACAACGTCAGGATAGATTGACCGGGGTACAATAACGCGTGGATTGGGACACGGCTTACCTGGGGCATCATCAATATGCTCCCAGATCAATGCCCGGCTATTCGGCACAGCGTCGATATTCAAAAAAAACAGCGGTGCCGGGGGCTGTGCCGTCAATTTTTCAAGTTTGGGATCAGTACCATATTCTGATATATGATTAACTCTTAGAAACCAGCCATTTTCGGCGTCAACAAGCCATAGCTTACCATTATCTTTTTGAAGTGATGGAGAACATAGTGCCATATCATCACACACGGGGTGTATTTCGCACGTACGTGGAATTTCTATGTACCGTTTTTCTCCGGTAACGATATTGCGCCCCTTCAGCATTCTACCATCAGGTAAACGATGGGGTTGTTCAAGCATTTCACTCTTACCGCCGCCGCTGGCTCCTTCATGCATAAAGGTTATAATGTTGTCATACGGAGTAACGGCTTGAACCGTAGAACAGTGGGGAACAACCCAACCTTCCTTTTCACTTTTATCTATCAGAACGCCATAGACGCCTTTCTTGGCGCTGGGACCTGGATAAAGATTATATGAAAATATCTCGTATAAACTCTTTCGTCTATTATGAACAACAATCTGTTTTCCGTTAAAGTGCGTATGCCTGAATGTGGGAGCTACATAGATAATGCTTTTAGGTGAAAAAGAATCGGAAAGCTCTGCCGGGGGAATAATACTCTGGAGCATGGCAAGCGCTAATGCAAAAAATGCAGCATTTACCGGAACAACGGCAAGGGCTCCGTCTCCAGTTTCATCACTGCCTGTGTGAAACGCAAAAACAGCCAGTTGCTGTTCGGCCAACCAGGTAAACGTTTCTTCTCTTAAATCTGAAAAGTCTTTTTCAAACCTGTCTTTGAACCTTGGTTTGTCTGATGGGGCTTCATCACCAATAAACATGCAGTCAGGATCACGTCGTCTCATGTACGGTTCGATGTAGTTAACGGCAATACCATTACGAACCCGGGCAACAGTCACCTCTGTAATGGAGCGATTGTCCGGTAAATCATATTTTACTTCGAAATAATCATTTTCAGCACTGCCGCAGGACAATTCAATAAGTTGTTCAATGTTTTCTGCAAACTGAAAACCGGGACACTTTTCGAGTAGTTCGGCAAGTTCCTGGATTTTATCTATGAAATTATAATGTCCTTTCTTCATCCTTCCTGTCCTTTTTCAATTGCCCAATTACATTTACATCTATAAACCGACGGTTTATGTATTTATGTAGCAAGCTCGAAATAAGCATCTGGTACGGTCTTCCTTCTTCAAGAGCAATTGCCTGTAACTCCTTTAAGTCTCTTTCCGACATCCTGATATTTACTCTTCTATCTTTCCTTAACGTATTGGCTGGCATACCTTTGATACCGCTCCTTTTCTTCTTCTATGCCCTTTATGCTTTTCCAGTCTCCATTTTCAATACTTTCGAGTAATTCCAATTCTTCCTGTGTATATTCTATATTCATTTATTTCCAATACAGATATTCTTTGATGCGGATATTCCCGCCTCTTTAGACTATCAACTATATCCAGGATTTCACCATTTTTTATTTGAAAAAGCACATCCTCGAACCCGATTCCTCCTTTCTGCCTTAACTTTGTATATTTTTCAGTGTTCCACGAAATTTTCTTCAAGCCCGTATCCTTGCACATTGTGGGCGTTTTGGCAACACTTCTTTATGTACCACTTTATCATCAGTGCTGTATGTAATATGGTGAGCGAAGGGTTAAGCAGCTGCCCCCATTCATCCTATTATCACCAGCCGCACCACCGGTACCATTACTATTCCAACCTGGACCCAGGTCAGCACAGATTGATAATCCTCCACCAGGAACAGGTACCGGCTTGGTAGATAAAAGAATACATAGAGGAAGGATACTGCAACCAGCAGCATAATTCCTTGACCGCTTATCCCAATGCCACCCGCCGGTTCAATCAGCGCCACCAAGCCATCCCAAAAGATCCGTGTCACCAAACTCACAGAAACCCAGAGCAGTCCATCTGCCCCGAATTCGAGCCAGCGCGGCCTGTTTTTCGCACTGACACTGACTTTCTTGTTTGGCGTCGCTGCCTTTACACAATGCGTGGCAAACCCACCCACCATAAAGGCGATAAGTATCCAGACATCACCTTTGAAGAAACTCTCCGAGCCGCTGATCTCGTATATCCCCAATAATTCAAAGGCGAAGGTGGTCATAACCGAAAACAGGAGAAAATGAAAAAACAGCAGAATGCTCATAAAGCCTCTACCCAGAGCATTCGACGGTGGGAATGTCCTCTGGGGCAGACGTTGAGCAAGAAAGCCTTTTTTCCACCAGGCTCCCGCAATTTGGGTCAATACTGCCAACAACACCATGAAGCCGGCGGTTAATTCGTCAACCTCGTCCCCCAGCCTGGGTAGGAATCCGAAAAGGGCGACGTTTCCGAGGAACGTCGCTCCATCGAAGAGAAGGCCATGAACCTTTTCGGTTTGAAATCCAGTTTTAAACATTAAGAACCCATTCACATTAGTCGAGGTTGCCCTTATCCTTTGGAGAAACCGCCCGGTGATTTTACTCACTGGTTTTTACAGAGAGCCCTGTCTGCCGACAGGCAGGCAGCGGAGTAACAATCCAGTGCAGTGATTTGATACTGATTACTGCCCCCCGGGGAGGAACCTTATGCGCTTTTACGAACAACACTACAAATACTACTTGTAAGATAGATAGAAAGCAAGGAAGAATGGTAGTAGTAACGAGGGGGGGGATCCAAAGGGGGGGAGACTAACAACCTGTGAATATGTGGATAAGGAGAGCTTTAATGTTTTGAAAAATAGGACTACAGAACACCTTGTGGAAGTTGTTGCTCACAATTCTACTGCCTCTATAAGAGAGCTCATCCGCAGAATGCCAACTCCACGAGGACCATTCTGGACACGTAAAACACATGCCTGCTCTTTTGGTGGAGTAGTAGCTCGTTACAAGGATGCCGGAAGGGGATGATCCATATTTTTCTACACGAGGAGGTTAGAGAAAAGGCTATGAGAAAAGCGATTGGGATTGATCCGGACTCGAGAGGCTATATCTGTTGTCTTGTGTACGCCGGCGAAGAGCAGAAGGCACGAAAGGGCTATGTAACGACTGTCAAGGATTTGCAGAGTTTGCTCTGCTGGGTTAAAAGCGAAGGTGACGTCATCGTGGCTATTGAAGGCAGTAACGACCTCAGCAAGCCCATAGAAGAGGCGTTTCGCAAGGAGCATGTTATCTTCTATTCCTTTCGACCCGGTGATGTGTACAAGTTTCGGAAGGTGGTGTTGGGTCAGAACAAGAACAACGAAAAGGATGCTGAATCGGGTGGCCCGGTATGCTTTGGCTTTGGAGGCACAGGGGAAGCTGGAGCAGTTTCGTCGGGTATGGTTTCCTGATGAATCGCTGCGGCTTCTGACCCGTGGGTATGAGCGTAAGAGCAAAGAACTGACGGAAGAAATCAACAGGATGTGGAAGGTGCTTCGGGTTGCCTCGCCGGATCTGTATCTGACCTTGGGAGGGTATAATTCGGAGGTAGAAATAAGCGATAATGTGCGGGCCTGTCAAGATTTTTTGTGGATCACTTGACTTTTGCTTTCATAGACGCGTCGCCGTCCATGCGTTTGTTATGTTTTCAGTTCCAGGCCAATATATCGAAATTGAAATGCCTTTGAATGAGCCAAAAATGTTTATCCTCGGTGAACAGAATCAAGTTATTTGTTACTATATTGTCAACTAAAATCAGATCCGGTATCCCAACTTTGTTTATTCCATTCTTTAAATTATGTATCTGTAAGTTAATTATTAATTCCCAGTTGATGGCCACCGTGATATTGGGAATTTCTAATAATATTTCTATAATATCGTTTTTGTTCTTCATTTTGAGAAAAGGTATTAGTTCCGAAAGAATTAAATTGTTTATGCAAATTTGATTGTTTCTAATTAACTCATCTAACTTTTTATGCGCATTTTTATCTTTGAAGTAGGATATCCATACTGAAGAATCTACTAATATTTTCTTCATCTTTTTCTTAGTACATCTAAATCCACATCCAAAACAACTTTGCCATGAAAACTAATGAGCTTGTTCAACTTTTCCTGTCTTATGATGTTTTCCAGAGCTTTAGTAATGACTTCCGTTTTTGTTTTTGCTTTTGTTATTGTCATTGCTCGTTCCACTAAATCTTTAGGCAAATCTAGTGTAGTTCTCATATTCCACCCCCGCACTTTTCACGTAGAATTTTCCGGTTGTTAATTGATTTCCAAATACG
The DNA here is from genome assembly GCA_024274705.1 of Spirochaetota bacterium. GTDB lineage: Bacteria > Spirochaetota > Spirochaetia > SPDA01 > JAJSAL01 > JAJSAL01. The sequence goes on along the minus strand of JAJSAL010000008.1, from coordinate 93,430 downwards.
CTAATAGTATATGCATACCTGTATGCATTGTCAAGTACGTTTATGCATACACAGTAATTCGAAAAACAGCCGTGTGGCGCTTGTCGGTGGAGCAGCCTGAGCTGATAACCCTCGGGACCGACACGATGGTGATGGACAACGACGAAGCGAAAAAACGGGAGGGGGTGGAGCCGACCTACAAGAAAGTGAAAGGGTTCCAGCCGTTACAGCTGTACTTAAGGCCGCTATCTGATTGACGCGATCTTTCGCAATGGCAAAGCGCACAGCAATTACGGCACTCGTGTGATTCGGATGATAGCCACGATTGTGGGGCTCATACGTCGATCCTACCGGCAGAATGTGCCGATTGTACTGGTAGCCGACAGCGGTTTTTTCGATCAGAAGTTGCTTGCATACTGCGAGAAACTGCGGATAGGAATCATCGTTAGCGGAAAGATGTATGATGACATCAAGGAATTCATCAGTGCGACGCCCGATGAGCGCTTCGAAGGGTATACAGGGGCTGGAAATACCTGGATTTTCACTGAATGTGGCGGACGCCGCAAGAGTTGGGACAGGTTTTACCGGGTCATCTACACCAAACCCATTGCCGACGACTGCAGCCAAGTTCTTTTTGACTTTGCGCGTCCGGAGATGATAATCTATACGAATATAGGGCTGGACAATGAAATTACCAGATCGATTCTCGCTCGCCACGATGAAAAGCGCTCTCACATAAGCCTTCAGGCGATCATCACCACCTGTCACCGGCGTGGCCGGGATTGAATTGGTGAACCGGGGCTTAAAGGACTTCGTCGGCGAAAGACCCGTTCGCAAGCTCTACATCCGACTCATCGCTGACCTCATACCCATCTTGGCAGTGGGGGAGCGATAAATTTCGGCGTGTAAAGGCGCCTTTCTTCAAGACTCGTCCGAATCGCTCAATTTAGGTATTTATGTTTCCTTATAGCAGTAAGTATAGACCATTATCCCGAAAACAGGTGAACTTTTTTTCCCTTTAGTTCCTGCCATCTTTATCAGCGGTTTTAAGAATTATATTCTCCGGATCAGGTAGCTGCCTCCACCGGTTGCGAAGTGAAGTCTTTTTCCAGTCCCCTCACGCCTTTAACCAGCCAGGTAACGGTTAGTATGGTAGCAAAGATATCCGCCGACGGAAACGCCAGGAACACGCCGTTTAAACCGAACAGGAGGGGGAGAAGGAGGGCTAACGGGATAAGAAACAGCACCTGCCTGGACATGCCGAGGAACAGCGAGGGGACCGCCTTGCCTACCGCCTGAAAATAGGTAGCCCCGATTACCTGTACTCCGATCGCCGGTAAGGCAAACACCACGATTCGGAGTGCTGTTTTCCCGATGTCTATCATTGTCTGGTCATTCGTGAACAATTTCATCAGCGACCCCGGAAAGATCATCATGATAAGGAAGAAGAAGGTGCCTGTTATTACGCTTGCAAGGAGAGATATCTTGAGGCTCTGCTTAACCCTTGAGAGATTTTTTGCTCCGTAGTTGAAACCGGCAATCGGCTGAAATCCCTGGGCAAGTCCGAATACAGGCATCATGGCGAATGAAAGTAGACGGTTCATCACTCCTGCAGCAGCGATATACATATCTCCGCCGTACACTTTTAAGGTATTGTTCAGTACAGTCATGAACACTACGGATCCTAAGTGGCGGATAAAAGACGGTACGCCCAGGGTGAAGACCTCCACCAGGAGTTTGAAGTTCGGGATAAAATGCTTGAGCCTGATCTTCAGGATACTCTTACCGCTCATGAAATAGATGATGAGAAACGAGAAGGAAAGGCCCTGGGAAATAACCGTTGCGATTGCTGCTCCCCTTATACCCATCTTGAAGCCAAAGATGAAAATAGGATCCAGGATGATGTTCATTCCTGTGCCGAGGACCATACTGATCATGGCGATCGTGGCATTACCCTCGGCCCTTGCCAGGTTATTGACAGCCATGGCAAACGTAATGAAAACCGAACCAAGGAGAATGACAGACATGTATTCCCGGGCATACACAGCCAGTGTGTCTGTGGCGCCGAAGAGGTAAATAAGGGGCTGAAGAAAAATTCTTCCGAAGAGCATGATAAGAAGGCCGAACACGATTGATATACTCATGGCGTTGCCTGCGGTGTGGTATGCCCTTTCTTTGTTCCCGGCGCCGAGATTCCGGGACACCACTGAGGCGGAACCGAGCCCGATCATGAGGGCCAGGCCCATCATAAAGATCTGTATGGGAAATGCGATGGTAAGCCCGCCTATGGCAAGGGCGCCGACACCCCGGCCGATGAATATCGTGTCTACTACATTGTAGAGGGCGCCTACGATCATCCCGATGGTAGCCGGAACGGACAACCTCACCAGGAGTTTTCCGATGGATTCCTGACCAAGGAGGGTTTCCCTCTTTTCCATTGACGTCATGTGATGCTCCTTACAGTTTCGAGGCTATTTCTTCCAGGTCCTCAACTGCCCGGATAAACCTGTTAAAATCATCGTTGGAGAGGATTTCCAGCCGTTTAGACAGGCGGTTCTTAAGCCGGTGTATCGCCTCTTCCACCAGGCGCTGTCCTTTTTGTGTATGTTCCAGGATATATCGCCGCCGGTCGTTCCTGTCCCGCACTTTTCTCACCAGGCCGTGACCGATCAGGCCGTCTACAACCGGGGTAAAAGATCCTCTTTCAAGGTTGAGGTACTCCGCCAGACAGCTCATGTGCTGACGTCCTTTGAAATAAAGAAGCATCAGCGTCTTGTGCTGGGTTTTTGAAATGCCCCGGAACAGTTTGTCCTTCGGATCATGCATGATTGTGCGCATGAAAAAGGGAAATGTTCCGAGGATTTTGAACAGAAGGTCCTGGTCTATATCTCTGTTATTCATAAAAGTATTTATCCGTTAGAATTCTAACAGTTAGAAATCTAACTAATATTTTAAAAAACGGCAAGTGAAATATTCTCTGGAGAAGATAAAAACGACAGGCGATGCCTGCGGTGTATCATGGTTTTGTAAAAATGACTTTCCTTGACACCTGATTGAACCTAAAGTACTCTTGCATAAGACTGTATAGTGCAGAAAAAGGAAAAAGCACATGGCACAACCTGCTTCTGATGAAATTATTCTCGAAATGAGAAATATCACCAAACAGTTTCCAAAAGTTCTTGCGAACAACGATATCACCATTCATCTGAAAAAAAGGGAGATGCTCGCCCTCTTAGGAGAAAACGGGGCCGGTAAATCCACCTTGATGAATATTCTCTACGGCCTGTATAAGCCCACTTCGGGCACAATCATCCTGGAAGGGAAAGAGATGGAGTTTCATTCTCCCAGGGACGCGATCCACGCCGGCCTGGGAATGGTGCACCAGCATTTCATGCTGGTAGAAACACTTACGGTAACGGAGAATATCATCCTGGGGACCGAACCGGGGAAGGGCGGGGTTATCGATTACAAGCAGGCCAGAAAAGAAGTAATAGCCCTCGCGGAAAAATATCATCTCCATATCGACCCTGATGCGAAAATAGAATCCATTTCCGTGGGACTGCAGCAGCGTGTGGAAATTCTGAAAGCCCTTTACAGGAATGCGAAAGTGCTCATCCTGGATGAACCCACGGCGGTGCTCACACCCCAGGAGGTGGACGAACTCTTCGTTGTTATTGAAGCACTGCAGAAGGGAGGTGTATCGATTATCATTATTACCCACAAACTCGAGGAAGTAAAGGAGATCTCCCACCGGGTATATATCCTGCGCAGGGGAGAAATGGCAGGGGAATGCAACACTGCCGATGTAACAAAGGCGGACCTGGCTAACCTGATGGTAGGAAGAGACGTGGTACTCACGGTACACAAAGAAGAAAAAAAGGTGGAAGCAGAGCCGGTTTTTACCATCAGGGACCTCCGTGTAAGAAATGAGAAGGGAATCGATGCAATCGCGGGCCTTTCTCTGGGAGTGCGTCCCGGTGAAGTAGTAGGCATAGCCGGTGTGGATGGAAACGGCCAGTTCGAACTCGCCCAGGCGGTACGGGGATTGAATGAAATAAACGGCGGCACCTTCGAGTTTAAGGGAAAGGATATAACCGGGCTTTCCACCAGGGAGAGGATCCGGCGGAAAATGGCCTATGTGCCGGCGGACAGGCAGCGCTTCGGACTGGTGATGTCCATGAAAATATCGGAGAATATTGTCATCGGTTTTCATGACAAAGAACCGTTTGTCAGGGGGATAAACCTCAACTTACCGGAGATCGATGCTTTTTCCAAAAAGCTGGTAAAAGACTTCGATATCCGGACTCCCGCAGTTGATATTCCCACATCCACCCTGTCCGGAGGAAACCAGCAGAAAGTGATCCTTGCCCGGGAGTTTTCCCGGGAGCCCGAATTTCTCCTGGTCTCCCAGCCCACCCGGGGGCTCGATGTGGGCGCCATCGAATATATCCACTCCCAGATCCTGAAAATGCGTGCAAAGGATGTGGCGATTCTCCTGATCTCCCTGGAACTGGAGGAGATTTTTGCCTTATCCGACCGCATTCTCGTCCTTTATGAAGGAAAGATTGTAAAAGAGTTCGATCCGAAAAAAACCAACGACAAGGAAGTCGGATTATACATGACCGGCGGCGGTGATAAGGAGCAGGCATCATGAAGTCTAAAGATAAAAAAGCCCTCTTTTTCTTCATCATAGGAGCTCTTGCCCTGACCGGGATCATCCTCTATCTCGCTTCCGTATTCTATGGTCTTCTCCTTATCCTCGGGGCAATAGTTATCTATTATGTGTACCGCCGACTGACGGTGGATCCGGAAACGGTGAAGGCGGCGACCCTGGAATCCCTTAAGAAACTGGCGGTACCGGGAATTGGTATTCTCGCAGCCATTGTAATCGGCGCCATTATCATGCTGCTTACCGGGTATAATCCTCTGCTGGCATACCGGGCGCTCTTTTACGGTGCTTTTGTCCGGAACTGGCACGTGTCCATACTGAACGCAGCGCCCTTGATTTTTACAGGTCTTTCAGTAGCCTTTGCGTTTAATGCCGGTCTGTTCAATATCGGCGCCGAGGGCCAGTACTACGTGGGTGCCATGGTGGCAACCTTCCTGGGCATTTACTTAAAGCTGCCTCCGTTTTTTTCGATAATTATCACCTTCCTGGCAGCCGGCGCGCTGGCAGCGGCGTACAATTACATCCCGGCCCTTCTGAAGGTAAAAACCGGTGCTCACGAGGTGATTACAACCATGATGTTCGCCCACATTGCGCGGTACCTCTCTTCGGTTTTCATCCGCTCCATGGGAGGCGACCCGGCAACTTCGACTCATGCTTACGTGTCCGACCCCATCCTGGAATCGAACTGGCTCCCCCGGTTCAAACAGTTTATTCCATCGGCGAATTACCGCCTCCATGTGGGTATTCTGGTGGGTATCGGGATGGCTATGTTCGTTTACTACCTGCTGTTTTACACGAAGTGGGGATTCGAGATCCGGGCGGTGGGACAGAACAGGGATGCAGCCAGGGCCCAGGGAATTTCGGTGGGTAAGAATATTTTCAGGGCCCTCCTGTTTGCCGGGTTCCTGGCAGGCCTGGCCGGGGTAAATGAAATCCTGGGACTCAACCACAAGATGTTCGAGAACCTGCAGGCAGGTTATGGGTGGAACGGTATTTCCGTCGCCCTCTTAGCTTCGAACCATCCAATCGGCGTCATCTTCACGGCGATTCTCTGGGGCGCTCTCGATGCCGGCGGGCAGTACATGGCCCGGACCGAGCAGATTCCCAATTCCATAGTGGAGATCATCAAGGGGATTATCCTGTTCCTTATCGTTGCCCGGTATATCTACGCATATTTCGGGAACAGGATAAAACAGAGGCATAAAAAGAATCTTACGTCTTTGGAAGCAAAGGGGGCGGGAAAATGAGTGATTTTCTTTCGATATTGAACGTTGATCTTCTCATAGCTACCATCCGTCTCTCTACTCCGATTACCCTTGCAGCGATAGGTGCGGTTATCTGTGAACGCTCAGGTATTGTGAACATCGCCATGGAGGGGATCATGGTTATGGGTGCCTTCAGCGCGGCTGTTGCCGCTCTTGCCACGGGGAACCCCTGGTTCGGCCTTCTTGTCGGTGTACTCGCTGGAGGCGGATTCTCCCTGCTTCACGCGTTTGCCACTATTACTCTCCACCTGGATCACGTAGTATCAGGTGCGGTACTGAATATTCTCGCCTTCGGAATAGCGAGGTTCCTGCTGATCCTTTTTATCGGACACCCTGGAACCACCGATTCGATCCCTGTCACCTTAAGTGAGTACCAGTGGGCTGTTCCGGGGCTGTCTGAAATACCGGTTGTAGGACCTGTATTGTTTAATCAGACGCCTATCGTATATATGTCTTTTGTTCTCATATTCGTACTCTGGTTTTTCCTTTTCAGGATGAAAACAGGACTCCATATCCGGTCCGCCGGTGAGCATCCCCTGGCGCTGGAGACTATCGGGGTATCCGTTATGCGGATCAGGTACCTGGCTGTTGTGATCTCCGGGTTCACTTCCGGGCTGGCCGGGGCGTATCTTTCCATAGAGAATTCCGCCGCCTTTACCGAGGGGATGACCAACGGCCGGGGTTTTATCGCCCTGGCGGCGAACATCTCCGGCGGGTGGAATCCGGTTGGAGCATTTTTAGCCTCCCTCTTCTTCGGCTTTGCAGACGCGCTTCAGGTCCGGATGCAGGTGTTCAAGGTATTCAATGTACCGGCGGAAGTGTTTATCATCTTTCCCTACGTTGCAACGGTTGTTGCGGTGGCCGGCCTGGTACGAAAATCGAGGGCACCTAAGGCGGTGGGGAGCGATTTTATGATCGAACGCGGGGAAGACTGAGGGAAAATAGTTATACAAAATCATTGACTTATACAGCGTATAAGTAATAGAATTTCACAATAAAGATTCAGGAGGATCAGAATGAAGAATGTTTTTAAAGTGCTGTTGCTTGTGACGGTACTCGTTCTTACAGCGGGCCTGGTATTCGCAGGCGGTGCATCGGAAAAAGGTGCTGGAATAAGCGTAGCCATGGCTACTGATGTCGGCGGGCTGGGGGACAAATCCTTTAATGACGGCAGCTACGCAGGCCTGGAAATGGCAAAGGAAAAGCTGGGTGTTAATATCGCAGTCGTAGAATCCAAACAGATGACCGATTACGTGCCGAACCTTACAGGTCTTGCGGAAGACGGCGCGGACCTGGTGTTTGCAGTAGGATTTCTCATGGCGGATGCCATGATCGAAGCTGCCCGGAACAATCCGGATACCTATTATGCCGGTATTGATATTTTCGTCGATCCTTCCAGTGCACCTGACAATGCCCTGGGGATACTGTTCAAGGAAAATGAATCCGGATACCTCGCCGGTATTGTCGCAGGTCTCATGACCAAGGAATATGCCTCTACTTCTGACAGGCTGAACGATGACAATGTCGTAGGGGCGGTTCTCGGAATGGATATTCCTCCAGTCGAGAAGTTTCAGGCAGGATTTTATGCAGGCGTAAAATCCGTCAACCCGGACTGTAAGGTATTGAGCGTAGTAACCGGTTCCTTTACGGACCTGGCAAAAGGAAAAGAGGCCGCCATTGCAATGATAGAGCAGGGTGCCGATATCATTTTCCAGATCGCAGGACTTACCGGTCTCGGCGCAATCCAGGCGGCCAAGGAAAGGGGCGTCTGTGCGATCGGTGTTGATGTAGACCAGTATGCGGAAGCTCCGGAAGCGGTTATCACTTCTGCGGAGAAGAAGCTTACCCGTGCTGCATTCCTTACCATCGAATCCGTGGTAAACGGCACGTTCGAAGGCGGGAAGAGCCTGGAATTCGGCATCAATGAAGGAGCGACCGGTATTGCGCCTTTCCATGAGTTTGAGGATGTAATTCCCCATGCTGTTAAAAAAGCGGTTGAGAAAGCGATTAAAGACATGAAAGCCGGAAAGATTTCCGTTCCTGCGACACGCGCGGAAGCAGGCTACGAAGGCTGATCAGTAGATTTATTATGATAATGAATTCGAGCCGTCTCTCCATCAAGGGGAGGCGGCTTTTTTAATACGCCCTTACGGGATGGTGAGGCCGCTACCGGGTACTCTTCCTCTGCTTCAACGCCATTGGCGACTCTTTCAGCAGCAGCACGCCGATGAGTGCGGCGACGGTAAGTACGGTGAACGCTTTCATGAATCCGCCTAACAGTGCGTTGTCCCGGACGCTCATCCCCGCCACGAAGAGGAGGCCGGTAATCTGGCCGGCCAGGAGAAGGAGTCCCTGGGATGTGGATTCCGGCGCCGGGTAACTGACTTCCGCGGCATATTGAAAACCGATAGGCCCTGCGCTCATGACGAAGAATCCCATGACAAAGGAGGCGGTGAGTGCGATGGTGTAAGCCGTTTCCGGGGAACCTCCGATCCTTCCGGCATACGTGAGTCCTGCTATACCCGGAACCATTCCAGCCATACAGATTACGAGAAACATCTTCCTCCTCATGAACCTGTCAGACAGGGCAGGCAGAATAACGGCACCGGTAACACCGCCTGCAAGCATGAGCACTCCGATCATCCCGGTTGAATCCTTTACACCGATGTCCGCTGCGATGGAATCCACCATGGAGCTGATGGCGTTGAATATTCCCAGGCCGATCAGGAAGAGGAAAATCATGATGATCATGTCTTTCTTCCGGAAGATAAATTGTACGCCTTCGAAGAACGGTTTATGGGTGAGTTCTTCTCCCGAAGGGGGTGTGGGAGGAGATTCTTTAATAAAAATAACTGCAGCAGCCGCAGAAGCAAGGGTGATGATACCGTACAGCATGAGCATCGCTTCAAACCCTGTGCCGTAGTCCGGGGACCCCGGATTCGTTCCGATGAGAAGGGGGGTAACCCCCATGGCGATGATAATGCCCAGGTACTGGGCAAGGGCTGAAAGTCCTGCCGCAAGCCCCCGCTCTTTTAAGGGAAACCACCTGACTGAAACAGCGGTTACTGCGTTGAGGATAAACGGCTGTGCGATGGACAGACCGATCTGGGTAATGAGGACCCCTGTAAAGCTGGCGGCGAATATCCCCTTAAGGAGCCCGCATATTCCTGCTAATAAGGCACCGATGCCGATACCTATACGTATTCCATACGTATCGATGATAAAAGAAGCAGGGATGCATACGACAAGATAGACCAGCATATACAGCATGGCAAAAAAATCGATATTCACGATGGATTCCGGGTTGAATTGTCCTGCATAGAATACGGCAGCGGCCCGGGCAACAGATGCGTGAGTGAGCCACTGGATCTGTACGGCGGCTGTGATCAGCATAAATGCGGTCAAAACCACCCACCGGTATCCGTATACGTTGGTATGTTGCTGCATGTTGATCACTCCATGGATAGGCGTTTGCCGTTTCGTCATCTGCTGCAGAGGGAAATGTTAGTTTTTACGAATAAGGGTAAGCAGGGCAGCGTGGCTGTCATCCATGGTCCCGGTTTCCCCCTCCTGCCCGGCTGTTACAGTTACTACCTGGCCGGATGTCACGCTCCTGAGATAAAAGACCAGTGATCCCGACGATTCATAGTTTCCTTCTGTGGAATAGTTCCGGACGTAATGGGTTTTCGTCTCGGCCCCTGTGACCGTGGTCCCATCGAGGTGTACCTGTATTGTGGGGTTCATCCGGATAAAGGAATCCGGGGCACCGGTGAATCCGAGAGCATCGTTGTACACAAGCAGATAATCCCCGGCTTGGGTTATTACTACGTTCTGTGAATTTGCACCCGTCGAATGTGTATACGTATCGGAATCGATGATCCCGGTCGTTGTCCAGAGGATGTCCTGGGCGGGAAGAGGGTTCCAGTCGCTTCCTCCGGAAAGGGCGGTTCCGGAACCGGAAAAGACGAACGCTGCAGGTTCGACTTTTTCGATATACAAGGAAGCGCTCCTTCCAGTCCCTGTTGTAACCGTTCCCGAGGATGCTTCCCTCTGGGTTTTAACCCGCAGGGTGCTGCCGGCGCTTGCAGCGTATACCAGGCCGGACCAGTGAACCGAAGATTCCTGGTGACCGCTGTATGCCCGGATGTAGCCCTGTTTGGCTTCCCCGCCGGGGACGGTCGCACCATCAAGTTCGATAACGGCTTTTACATTGAAACGTATGTTGTAGTCTGCGTTGCTTAAGGGAAGATTGACAAACACCAGGTAGTAGCCTGCGCTGTCCAGGATGATATCCTCAGGGTTTGCACTGTTGCTGTGGGTGTACCCGGACTCATTCACCGAATGGGTCCATTTGAGGGGATATGCCGTTGACTCATTCAGGTTCGCGGGAGTAGGTCCCGTTGTTTCAGTTGCAGTACCGCTGAAAATGACTTTCTCCGGCTCCACGTACTCCACGTAGAGCGTGGCAATGCTGCTTACAGTGACGGTTCCGAGTATCCCCCCTTGAAGGACCTTGACTTCTATGTAGTCGTTGGCGGAAAGTCCGTCCAACAGGACGGCAAGGTGGTCGGAAGACTCGGAATGGGCGCTGCTATTCCGGATATAGGAAGATTCAGCCACTGTACCCGGCACAACGGTACCGTTTACGTACACTTCCGACCTTACTGCTGAACGCAGAAGCGCAGATTGAAACGGTATGGTCAGGGCAAGAAAATAGTCGCCGTCCTGCTTCACTGTCAGCCGTTCAGGGTTGATTCCATTGTGATCGAAATAATCCGAATCGATGTTTATACCGGTCCATGATACTGCTGTGGCAGATGCGGGGTTGAAATCCGTCCCTGCGGTAGTGGTTGTCGATGTGAGAAGAGCGTAGTGATTGTTTTTCACATACACGGTATATGTCGATGGTGATGAATCGGCATAACCTTCTTGTGAAGCTGCACAGGAGATTACGGCCGTGGTTTCTCCGGCAGGTGCCGTATAAGTAACGGATGTCCCTGTGGCACCGATGGCACCTCCCCCGGTTACAGACCAGGAATACGTCACCCCTGCTCCTGAGCCGGAGGCAGTAAATACCGCCGATCCGGACGGGAAAAGAGCAGAAAGGCCGCTTATCCCGGGCGTTGGGAGTACCTCGAGAGCCGTGACGGTAAGTTCCGCCTGGGCAAGGCCTGAGTCTGTAAAGCCTGTACGGGTTGCATAACAGGATATAATCACATCTTCGGCTGTACCCGATGCAGTGTAGGTAACGGTTTCCCCTTCTTCTTCGATGGACCCGCCGCCCTGCAATACAGCCCAGTGATACACTGTATTGTCCCAGGTTACTGAAACTGAAAATGCAGTAGAGGTGTTTACGGTGATTACGGTATCTGTCTGGGTAATGACGGGAATTTCCAGATTCCGGTTTTCCGGGAGAAAATCAGCATTCAGCCCGATGAGACCATCTGCGGCTCCGCAGGAAATAAACAGGCCCGGAAGCACCGTAAGAAAACCAAGAATAACTGAAAGAATACCCTTTTTCAGAACCATACTACCCTCAAACTGGAATATATAAAACATATCACCTTTTCCGGGATTTCACTGTTTGCGGATCAGTACCAGCAGGGCACTGCGGTCTGCAAGTACAGTGGCAGCTGCAGCTTCCTGACTCACGGTAACGGTGAGTGTCTCTCCTGCGTCGACGTCCTTGAGGTAATAGACCAGGGACCCTGAAGATTCGAAGTTGCCTGTAGTAGTCTCGACCCGTAAATAATGTGATTTTGTTTCAGCCCCGGATACAGAGACCCCCCCGAGCTTTACAGTGATCTTCGGGTTGTACCTGTATGGGTCCACCGGGGCGCTGTATTGAAGAGAGTCGTTGTAGATGAGAAGGTAGTCCCCGGTCCGGTTGATTACGATTTCTTCCGGGGAGGAGGCCGTACTGTGGCTGTACAGGTTTGTATCGATTACCGAATCGGTACTCCATTTTACGGCTTGCTCTGTTACCGGGTTCCAGTTTGTCCCGCCGGTCAGTTCTGTGGCCTGGCTGAACAGCACCAGGGAGGACGTATCTATCTTCAGGATAAACAGAGAGGCTTCTTCCGCGCCGGTTGTAACCGTTCCGGTAGAAGTATTTGTCTCTTTCTGGGTTAGTATATTAAGGGTTCCGCCGGATCCGGAACTGTATATCATGCCGGACCAGTGTATGGATGAGTCCTGGTGTCCCGATTCTCCCCGGATATAGCCCTGTTTCCCCTCACCCCCCGGGACAACCGTACCATTAAGCTGGACGAGAAGTTTCACGTTGAATCTGTAGGTAAGTGTAACGGTGTTCAGAGGAACATTAACAAACACGAGGTAATACCCCGCCTCATCGAGGGTAATGTTTTCCGGGCTGGCTGCATTGCTGTGGGTATAACCGGTGGTTTTCACCTTTTCCGTCCATTCCAGGGGGTAGGCTGTATCCTGGTTGAGGTTCGTGCTGCTCGTCGTCCCGGTAGCAGAGGCGCTGAAGACGGTCTGGGAGGACTCGATATATTCAGCATAGAGGGTGGCCCTGCCTGAAATGGATACGGTCCCTGCAATTGCAGCGGCGCTTACCTTGACTTCGATGTAGTCGTTTGCCGACAGGTTGTCCAGGAGGAGTGCAAGATGGTCGGAGGACTCGCTGTGATCGCCGACATTGTTACGGATATATGAGGATTCCGCAACGGAGCCGTTTACCGCGGTGCCGTGTACATACACCTCGGCTTTTACGCAGGAACGTTCCAGGGCGGAGCTCATAGGAATGGTGAGGGCAATAAAATAGTTACCGTCCTGCTTGACGATTAACCTCTCCGGGTTGACCGAAACGGAATGGTCGAAATAATCGGAGTTAAAGGAACTGCTGCTCCAGGTGAGCGAAGTGGGTGATGCCTGGTTGATGTTTGAACCGCTTACTGTACCCGTCGTCGAAGTGAGTGATGCGTAGTAGTTCGCCTTAACGGAAATCGCAAGGGTCGTTGTATTTGAATCGGTGTACCCGTCTGCGGAAGCATAGCAGGAAATAACCGCAGCTTCCTCTGTAGAAGGTGCAGTGTAGGAAACGGAAGTTCCCGAGGATGTGATGGATCCCGAACCGCTTACAGACCAGTGGTATGTCACACCGGACCCGGAACCGGAGGCGGAGAATCCGGATGTCCTGCCGGTGAATACGGTGTTTATACCGTCAGAGGGTGTGATGACCGGTGCCGGAAGCGCCGGTGCTTCGGTTACCGTAACGGAAGCCTCGGCTGTTTCGGAATCCGGATATCCTTCCTTGGAAGCATAACAGGAGATAACCGTTATTCCAGGTGAAGTGCCTGCCGTGTAAACAACGGAATCCCCGGTTTCCCCGATTGTTCCTTCTCCCTCGATTATACTCCAGTAGAAAACTACGTCTTCCAGGGAAGTACTGGATGTGAGGGTGACAGTGCCTCCGGGAAGCACGCTCTCGGAACCTAAGGAGATGGTAGGAGCCTCAAGCCTGTTTCCCGGAATAAAAGGGAGGTATACGCCGATAAGATCATTTGCGGCTCTGCATGATGTGAAAAGGGTCAGAATGAGAAAGACGATGCAACATGTGGTAAGTCGATTACGAAAAGTATTCGCTGCTTTCATGGTTTATGTTACGTTGTCGATCGCCTTTAAAATTTCGATGTCATAAATCTCAGTCTGTTTAAACAGGATATTCATAGCCTCGGTTTTAGTCATGATCTCCTTGAACTCACGGTAACTCGTCATAGCTTCATAGCTCTCTGCTGCGTGAATGAGCCGGGCGATAAAGGGAATATCTTCCCCGGTCAGTCCGGAGGGGTATCCGGAGCCATCGAGAGCTTCATGATGTTTGAGAATACCTTCCCGGAAAATCTGCTTGTATTCGGGATTTACAAAATCAATCATCTCGAGGCCCCTTTTGGGATGTGTTTTGATGATACCGTACTGCTCCTCAGTAAGATTATTGGTCTGAAACAGGGATGGATCGAGAGCGAGAAAACCGATGTCATAGACAAGGGCTGCTGCAAGGAAGACCATAGCCTCATAGTCGTTATAACCCATGTACTTGGAAACTTTGAATACCAGTTCCGCGACATTCATTATGGTGTTCTTTCTGTCTGTTATTGCATCTATTTTAAATGCATAATTCCGGCAATCCTCCAGAAGGACTTTGATCCCTTCCATATCCCGGTCTACCGGGGGCGGCAGCATTCGCTCCTGTCTGTGCTCGATCATGTGTGCCTTGTCACTTGCCGGAGCTGTGAACATGGGGATCGAAATGACTTCTCTTACCGGCTGATTCTGATGGAGCGTGTATTCGAAGAACTGCTGCTGCTGCTGGGAATTACGCATGAACACTATTACGAGGATTACCAGTACGATAAGGAAGAGCACGCCTCCTGTGATTATCCCTGCAATAGCAGCCGGGCTTAAACTCCTGTCCTCTTTCTGGCTGGATTGTGCGATGAGTGCCAGGAGCGTGCGGTTGAACTGATCACGTTCCTCTTTCGTAGAGGCTTCTGCCTGCGCTTCCTGCTTTAGTTCCTGTTGCCGAAGAGCCTCCCGGCGGGCCAGCTCCTCCAGTTCCAGGCGTTTCATTTCAAGCATCTGTTCGTTCAATTTATGTTGATTTTCTATCTCCAGACTTTTAAGGCGTGCCTGTTCCTGAGCCTGGGCTTTTTCTTCTTCGAGTTCCAACAGGCGCCATTTCGCCTGTTCCGCGGCTTTTTCACGCTCTTCCTCGATCCTCTGTCTGCGTTGTTCTTCTTCAATTTGACGCTGTTTTTCCAGGGCAATCTGTTCTTCCGTCTGCTTTAACAACTGGTCGATCCGTTCAGATCGTATTGCCGGGTAGTGGAGCAGGTTAAGCTTGACCTGGTCGAGAATTTCGAGTTTCCTGTTGCTCACAAGATCACCAATGTAGTCGAAGTAGATGTTTTCAGCTAATGTTATCGATGTGTCTGTAAGTTCATCCGGCCCCTGTAGTTTTAGAACAAAGTTGATGTAGTCATACGCTTTTGGGTAATCGTTAATGGCAAAATAATTCCTGGCATTGATTAAATACGTTTCCTCCAGCGATTGTGCGTTAATCCCCGTGTACATTGCAAAGAAGAGAAATCCAGTGAGTATTACCCGGTTACGTATCATTTGAACCAACCCCAAAACTGATTTTGAATTTCATATTGGTTTCTACACTTCCGTAGCTGAATAATAAAAACGGCAGGATTTCGAATTTAACGTACCTGCTGAGTTTCCCTGAAGATGGCAGTACATAGGCGACTGTTGCAGATGCGTCGAAAGCTGCGCTGATATGTGATGTGAAAAACGAAATAAGATAATAAGCCAGGGAAAAACCCAGATCCAGCCGGGGAGTAATGGACACCCCTTTCAGCCCGGCACCCAGGAGGGGGGAAGGAAAAGACAAAATGAGAACATTAGGGTCTTCGTCTTCCTTGAACCGGAAAATATATTTCCCATACCCAAGATGGATGGAGAGAGGTAGTTTAATAACATGAGGAAGGGCTCCGGATATGAAAACCTTGTAGGTAAAATGGGTTCCCGGCTCATTTGCCCAGTCCCAGAAAAAGGCATCGAAAAAGAATCCGGCCCCGATTGTTGCCCTCGGAAGGGGCAGGAATACTTCCGTCTCCAGGGACAAGCCATATGATAGATTAACCATGGATTCACCGGAGTAATCGGTATTGATCTGTGAGTAATTGAGAAGAATATCCATCAGGCCCACTGCTGCAGACCATGCAGGTGTGAAACCCGGTCTCTGCGGTTCAACCTGGCCTGGTTCAGCCGTTTCGGGAATTCTGACTTCGGCAACTTCTGTAGCAACTTCCGTAGTTTCGGCAGCATGCTCTTCCCGGGGTTCTTTTTCCGGTTCCGAAAGTTCCGGGACTGCACTAATCGTGGAGCCGCTTTCAGCGGTTTCATTCGGAGACGGCTGGACTGATTCCTCTATGGCAACTTCCGGCTCTTCCAATTTGATTGTTTCTGTGGATTTTTCCGGCTGTTCAACCCGGGGCTGCAGTTTTTCCGCCTCTTCCTTCTCCTTAGCGGCTAAGGCCAGTTTCTGTTCCCCTTTCTGGATTTTTTTCACCGTGAGGTAGATATCCTGTGCCTCTATATTATTGATATTAACCCGGAGGACAGCCTCCAGTATAATCAGGGCTGATGGGTAATCATTTTTTATGATGTACCCTTTTGCCTTGTTAACTGCGATGTTTTCCACCGTTCTGTACTCAGGATCTCCAGACCGTTCATTAAAATACTGGGTGAGAATTCCCGGTTCAGGATGATCCAGGATAATGGATAAAGGATCCTCCTGGAGTTCTTCTTCCTGGGCTATAGCTGGAAAAGTACTGAGTATAAGCAATGGTATACATATCGAAAGAAAAATGATGTTAAGAGTCATCCTCCCTTCTGATATCGGAAGGTTATAAAAGTTTGTTAACTATATTGTGTTACGGTACTCTAAGCCATGCAATTGCCGGGTATCCGGTTCTAAAAGATGCGCTTTCGTTTTCGTGGGTTACCACAACCGGAGTGAATCAAGAAACATCTTTTTCAAATCGTCAGGCGTGAACGGCCGGGGACACAGTTTCGTTACCCGGTGCTGAGGGAGGGTGCCTTCCACCAGGGCGTCCACATCGGCTTCGGTATAGCCTACCGCGGAAAGACCGTTGGGCATACCGGTTTTCTTCATAAGATCGATAACCGCGGAAGCCAGGATGTCCCCGGCATCCTCTTTCCTGCCGGCACTGGTATCGACACCCATAAGGGCGGCGGCTTCAAGGTGACGCTCCGGTCGTGCCGGACCGGTAAACCGGAATGCCGCCGGAGCATTTAAGACAACCGCCATGCCGTGGGGCACTATGGGGTTGTCTTCCGGGTATCCTTCCGGTATATAGTCCTTCACCATTCCCGAAACCGGGTAGGACATGCCGTGGGGGAGGTGGAGCCCGGCGTTGCCGAAGCCGATGCCTGCAAAGGTGGCGGCAATGATCATTTCGCTCCTGGCCTCATCGTCGGTGTTGTCTTCCACCGCTTTCAGCATTCTGCAGCTGACTATTTCGATGGCTCTCCGGGCCCACACGTCGCTTATGGGATTGGAGCCCTGGTAAGCGGGCCTTTCCGACGGGTGCTTCGGTGCGGCCCTCCGGTTGAAAGGCAGATTCGTGTACGATTCCAGGGCATGGACCAGGACATCGAAACCGGTACTGGCAACCACGGTTCTTGGGAGGGTCCCGGTATTATCAGGATCCACGATACCGAGATGAGGTTTCACGAAGCGGTGGGCGATTCCGGTTTTTGTATGCATCTCTTCCAGGTCGAAAATAATCACCCCCGTGGTTTCGCTCCCTGTTCCGGCAGTTGTAGGGATGCATATCATCGGTTTAAGGGGGCCCGGCACCGGTCGTGCTCTGCCTATGGGAGCGTTCACGTAGTCGAGGAAATCCGCCGGGTAGGTGGAATAGAGGTTTGCCGCCTTGGCTGTATCCATACTGGATCCGCCGCCGATTCCGATAAACCCGTCAAACCTTCCTTCAGCCGCAAATTTGATGGCTTCCCTGAGAGAAGTGTCTGTGGGCTCTATCCTTACGTTGCTGTACAGTACGGCGTCGATGCCTTCCGCCGAAAGCGATTCCAGAACGACAGCCGCCGGATTTTCCCGGGCAAGCCGGCTGTCGGTTACAACCAGTACCCGCTTTGCTCCCTGTTCCTTCATATCGAATCCGGTTTCACGGGTCGCTCCGAAACCATATTTGATGTTTGCCGAACCCATGGTCAATACTGTTTCTGTTTTCACGGTTGCCTCCTGGTATTTAGTTCATATAAATCTTTTCCACTGTTCGATCATATAGAGAGGAAGAGAAATTAAGGTAAAGGAATGTTTTGGTCCCGCTATAGAAGTGGTTACATCCAAAATACTGGGGGGCTCCGCATTGAACCGAAGTGCTGCATTATACTTTTTCTGCTGCATGAACACGTGGAGAGAACGTAGCGTTCCGGATTTTCCTGCCTTAACCTCTATGGGAATAACCGAAGGTCCACGAGACACCAGATAGTCAACTTCTGCATGTGATTGGGGTTTTTCCCGTGCCCAGTAATATAGTTCAGGCTGACGGTAAAAATCGTTCATATAGAGCAGATGCTGCCCTATGTACTGCTCAGCAATTTCTCCTGCGTTGATATGCATGACGTCTTCCGAATTGTTACATTCATGTATCGTCAGCCCATTGATTCCGCATAATAAACCGACATCGAGAAAGAGTCCTTTATTCTTTTTCTTCTGTTTCTCTGCGCCTAAAGGTACACCGTTGCCACTGCTGTGATTTACCCGATATATGATCCTCGCCTGTTCGAGGAGGTGCAATGCTCCTTCCAGTTCTCTGGATTTCTCTGTATTATCAATCTGTGAATACACTATCTTCTTTCCGATGAAACGAGGGAAACGATCGAATGTTTTCTGTAAACGGTTCGTATTTGCCCTGGTCTTATATTTATTAAAATCATCCCTGAACGTATTGATGATTGCATGTTTCACTTTCTCTACTTCCAGGAACGATTTCTCCTGGAGCCAAACCTTAACAACTTCAGGCATACCTCCTAACACACAATACCTACCGAGTGCTTCGCTGGCCATAGCGTGTATCGGTCCGGGGATTTCTTCTTCCGGTTTTACATTGGAAATGTATTCGAGAAGCTGCGCATTGTCTTCGGCTATAAGAAATTCTTCAAAGGTCATGGGCCCGAGAAAAAGATATTCAATCCTTCCCACGGGCATGGAGAAAGAGTGATCCTCCAGCAAAAAATCGAGTAGAGATCCTGCAGCTATAACTATCAAATCCGGCCGCCGTTCAAAAAAATAGCGTAATGTGATAAGAGCCCGGGGATGGTTTTGAATTTCATCGAGGAAAATGCATGATTTATTTTTCCTTATCTTTTTCCGAATACGTATTTCTATCAGCTGTATGATCTTTTCTATATCATGTGTACTGAATATGTCTTTGTATTCAGGATGTTCTTCAAAGTTAATTTCGATCAGATCAATATTGCTGGTTTTGGTAAACAACCTTACGAGAGTTGATTTCCCTGTCTGTCGTGCTCCGCGAATGACTAGTGGCTTTCTGTTTTTTCTATTCTTCCATTCGGTCAGATAATCCAGGGCTTTTCTGTACATCAGGACAGTATAATCGATAAATTGGCTGAAAACAAGGGTATTAATAGCTAATAAGTGGCTAAAAATAAGAGTAATTTGAGCCAATAAAAGGACAAAAGCAAGGGTAGCATCTTGGCTTGAAATGCCATAAGATGTCGAAGGTTAGTATTATGAGAAAGAAAAACAGCGGACAGTCCGGCGGGATACACTACAGCTGGGTTATCATCATTATCGGGGTTTTTGTAAGCCTTGCTTGCATCGGCTTTGCCCGGTTCGGGTTTACCATGATCCTGCCGGAGATGAAAGCCGGTCTTTCCCTGACCAGTACACAAGCCGGGATCCTTGTCGCGGTGAGTATGACCGGGTACCTGTTTATGTCGTGTGTCTGCGGATTCCTTATATCTTCGGTAGGTTCGAAACGGCTTATTTCCCTCTCCCTGGTTCTTATCGGTGTTTCCCTCTTCTGCCTCGGCATAAGCCGAAGCTTCAGTACTGCCGTCATCTTCAGTATCCTCACCGGCATCGGCAGCAGCGGCGCAAACATTCCGATGATGAGCCTTCTGTCTGCATGGTTTACATCCGGGAGACGGGGGCTTGCCTCGGGCATCATCATGGGAGGATCCAGTATCGGTATCGCCGCTGCGGGTATTATGGTCCCGGCCATCCTGGGCCGGTTCGCCGAAACGGGGTGGAAGGTCGCCTGGTTCGTTATAGCCGGCATAAGTGTGGTGATAGCCGTGTTTGCGTATTTCTTTTTGAGCAATCATCCATCGGAGAAAAACCTGGCGCCTGTGGGAAAGCAGACACCGGGAGAGGCTGCCATGGAATCAGGTGGAAAGAACATAGGTTCCGTGTACGCTTCCGGGAAAGTCTGGCACCTGGGGCTGATCTATAGCATGTTCGGTTTTTCCTACATCATCTACACAACCTTTTTCGCCCAGTACCTGATACTGGAGCAGGGCTTTTCTCCAGGGAATGCCGGAGCCCTCTGGTCCTTTGTAGGGATCGTGAGCATTTTAAGCGGGATTATGTGGGGCGCCCTGTCGGACCGGATGGGCCGGAAGCATACCCTGGCGCTGGTGTTTATTCTGCAGGCATTCGGCTACGTATTATTCGGAGTTTCTTCATCCATACCGGGATTTTATTTTTCTGCGGGTCTCTTCGCTCTTACCGCCTGGAGCGTTCCTGCTATCATCGCCGCGTCTTCAGGTGATGTCGCAGGCAGCCGGATCGCTCCTGCCGTCTTAGGCTTCATCACCCTTCTCTTCGGTATCGGCCAGGCCGTGGGACCATATACCGCCGGCAGGATCGCGGACAGTACCGGGTCTCTCACCGTTGCTTTTGTGCTTGCAGGAATCGTTGCGTTTTCCGGATCGCTTTTTTCCATAACCCTGAAAATGAAGTAATGCACCCTCCTCTATAACACATTGTTATTTTCTTTTTATCCCCTGTACATGTTCTTTCCCCGGATACTGTATTATTTTAGTGCATACCGTGAGGAGGTGTATTATGGCGATAGTAGAACTGAATAACGTGGTAAAAACGTATCCCCTCGGTAAAACCGAGGTACATGCGGTAAAAGGGATTTCTTTTCATATCGAAAAAGGGGATTTTATCTCTATAGCAGGTCCGTCCGGGTCCGGGAAATCGACGATCCTGAACCTGATTGGATGTATCGATACTCCGACATCCGGACAGGTCCTGATAGGCGGCACTGATACGGCAACGCTGAATGACAGAGAGATAACGAGTCTACGGCACCAGGTAATAGGGTTTATTTTCCAGTCCTTCAACCTTATCCCGGTGCTCAATGTATATGAAAATATCGAATTCCCCCTTCTTATCGGAAAGAACAGTATGAGCAAAAAGGAAAAGGATGATTGGATCCGGTATCTCATCGATGAAGTGGATCTTTCCCAGTGGACACTGCATAAGCCGAATGAGCTGTCCGGAGGCCAGCGGCAGCGGGTTGCCATAGCCCGGGCGCTTGTAACAAAGCCGGACATTGTCCTGGCAGACGAACCGACGGCGAACCTGGATTCCGCTACCGGCGAAACTATTATCTCTCTCATGAAAAAGATGAACACCGAATTATCCACTACTTTTATTTTTTCCACCCACGATATGATGATCGTCCGGATTGCAGACCATGTTATTAAACTGAAAGACGGCCTTATTACACAGGACTCCCGGGGCGAGCTGAAGGGGGACCCGGCATGATACTGTGGAAAATCGCAATGCGTAACGTGAGGCAGCACAGGTCCAAAACACTTATCATCGGGTCGATTATTGCGTTAGGGATCCTGTTCCTTGTCGTGGGAAACTCCCTCATGGATACCGCCCAGAGAGGGATTGAAAAGATGTACATCGAGAATTATACAGGTGATCTTTTTCTGCACATGCCGTCGGAAAAACAATTGACCCTGTTCGGAGCCATGGGACCAGACATGGGAGACATCAGTATCGACGGAATGAAGGGATATGAAAAGATAACCGGGTACCTTGATTCAAGCGGTAAGGTAGAGGCGTATTCTCCTCAAATCGTGGGTTTTGGACTCCTCGCCTATGTCGACGAAGGAGGGGAGCAGAAGGGAAGGGGGTTTACCCTCGTATGGGGTGTTGATCCGGAAGAGTACTTGCGTATGTTCCCGGACAATATAGATACCCTGGATGGTACATTTATTTCAGGAGATAAGCCGGAAATATTTTTGTCTGCGGAAGCTGCCCGTTCCCTGGAGGAAGAGACCGGTATTCCGGTAGTTCCCGGGGACACGGTGCTTATTACAAGCATGACCGGAACGGCGGGTACGAAAATCAGGGAAGTAACTGTTTCCGGTATTTTTTCCTTCTTTGAATCGAATGTTCAGCTGGACATGGTCTCTTTTGTCGATCCCGTTACGGCCATGGCTTTAAGCGGGTTGAGCGTCAGTAAAGTGACTGAAGCAAACCTTTCAGAATCGGAAAGGGCAATGCTGGGAGAAGTGGAAGAAGATGACCTGTTTTCCAGTGATCTCTTTTCCAAACCCGTTACAGCAGAGGGGGAGCAAGACCTGACCGCCCTATTCGACGATCAAACCCTGGAGGACCCTGAAGGCGCAAGAACCGGGAATTCGTGGCACTATATACTCGTATCCCTTGAGGACGGGGTAAACACGGACCGGTTTGTTCAGGGGATTACAACATTTGCAGAAGGAGAAGGAATACCCCTTGCGGTTTCCCTCTGGAGGGACGGGGCGGGAATGACGGCGGACATGTCCTTCGGAATTCAGACTCTTTTTAATATCATTATTCTTATTATTGCTGTCGTAGCTGTCATCATCATTATGAATACCCTGGTAATCTCCGTAACGGAAAGGATCCCTGAAATAGGAACGATCCGTGCAGTGGGAGGTCAGAAGAGCTTTGTCCGGGGAATGATTATCTGGGAAACACTTATAGTTTCGGGAATCTTCGGTCTTATCGGTATTGCCGGTGGTACCCTTATACTGGGAATTCTGAATGCCACGGGTATCGAGGCATCGAACATGTTCCTCCGGATCATTTTTGGTGGAAAAATCTTAAGGCCCGTAGTGTCCCTTCAAGCCATCGGAACTTCACTTATCGTCATCCTGGCAATCGGCGTTATATCCAGCCTTTATCCCACCATGATTGCCCTGAAGATCAAGCCTGTACAGGCCATGAGCAGAAGATAGGGAGAATGAACATGAAAGAATGGATAAAAATCGCTTTTAGAAATACTGTACGTCAGAAAAAACGGAGTTTTTTCCTTGGAGGTGCCATTGCCTTCGGCTTCCTGATTATTACTCTCCTGAACGGATTTACCTCCGGGCTGGTGGTAAGTGTGAAGGAGAATTTTTCCGGTATCTTCGGAGGGCACCTCTTCATCACCGGCGAAGAGATAACTGAGCGGGGATCAATCGTAGGAAAGATTTCGAATGCGGATGTTCTCGATGAAATTGCGGAATCCTTTGATGAGGATATCCTCCGGGTTATCCGGCGATCCGGTATGAACGGCGATCTGATTTTCGGATCGAAGAAAACGTTTCTCAGTGTCGACGGAATCGATTATTCCGATGAAACAGGCTTTTTCAGCAACATAGAGTTTATCGAAGGCAACCCTAAGGATGCGGTAAAACCGGGATCAATCATCATTCCGGATTCGACAGCCGACAAGCTTGGTGTCCGGGTGGGAGAATCGGTCCTGTTCAGTACGACAACCATTACCGGGCAGAAAAATGTGGGAGAGTTTGTACTACAGGGGGTTTTAAAAGGGCAGGAATCCTTCGGCATCTCTTCGGCTTACGCTCCCATCGCAGATGTGAATAATCTTATCGGGCTGACCCCTGAAGGATTTATCAGCTATAACCTGTATCTCTATTCAATGGAAGATATGGACAGGGTAGGGGACGAGATATATGCCGCATTACGGCAGAAGGCGGAAGTCGCACCCAGGGAGAATGATAAAGATTCCGGGGACACCGAAAACCCTCACCGTCCCGGCTTCGCCCAAGGGGGGATGTTTCAAGGTTTTTCTCTTCCCCAGGCGGAAGATCCCTGGGATGGAACTAAATACCGTTTCGTGACCCTTAATGAAATGATGAGTCCTCTTATGTCCCTGGTAAACGTACTCAAGACGATAAGCCAGGTGGTATTCGTTATCCTCATCGTCATCACCATGGTGGGGATCCTGAACACCTTCAGGATGATTCTCATCGAACGTACAAATGAGATCGGCACCATGCGGGCCATGGGTGTCCAGAAGGGGGGGATTCTCTCGATCTTCGTCTGGGAAGCCGGGATCATTGCGGCCTTCGGGGCGGCTGCAGGATTTATCATCTCACTTATTATTATGCTTGTCTTGAGCTTTATCTCCTTTTCCGATGTTGCGGCTCTTTCCTTCTTCCTGCGGGAAAGGAGTATCTATTTTTCCGTTCTCCCCAAAGAAGTAATAACCAATTTTATGATTCTCATCATTTTAAGCCTGGTTGCCGCGTTTCTGCCTGCACGGGCAGCGTCAAAACTGGAACCGGCTGAGGCGCTGAGAACCGAGTATTAGGAGGATCGTATGAAAAAAACACTTGTTCCTTTGTTCGTTCTGTTGAGTATTGCACTGTCCCTTTTTGCAGAGACACCGCCGGATTTCGAGGAAATCCTGGTTAAGATGGATTTCCAATCGACCTTTGAGGCATACGACTTTTCAGCGGTCATGACGATGATCACCGAAGATCCCGAAAAGGGTGTTGAAAAAATGGTAGTCCATTCCTTCCGCCGGGACAGGGAAGATAAATTCGTGATGATTATAAAAGAGCCGGAAGTTCAAAAAGGGCAGGGATACCTTCGTTATGAGGATAATCTCTGGTTCTATGATCCTGAAAGCAGGAAGTTTTCCCATTCTTCCATGAAAGAAAATTTCTCGGATACGGATGCAAAAAACTCGGACTTCAGAATGTCTACATACGCCGGGGACTATTCCGTTGCAGGATGGACCCAGGGGAAGCTCGGATCCTACCAGGTCTACATACTCGACCTGGCAGCGAAGCACGATGAGGTTACCTATCCGGAAAAAAAAGTGTGGGTCACAAAGGAAAACTCCCTGCTCTTGAAAGCCGAGGATTACAGCCTTACCGGAAGGCTTATGCGGACGAGCTTTTACCCGAGTTATGCGAAGCTGGGGGATTCCATGACGCCGGTGAAGCTCATCTTTATCGATGAACTCGTGGAAGGGAAGAAGACCCAGATTTCCCTTACCGGCCTTTCCATAAGTCCGCTTCCGGATTCGATTTTTACCAAGGCATATATAGAACGGGTAAACCGGTAGGGAGGCGGCATGAAACAAGGGATTGTAACTATAGTATTGGCTTTGTTGTTGACAGGTACCGTATCTGCCCAGGATTCAGGTATCGTGACCGATGAGGATGCCCTGTTCGGAGGAAGCGGAGAAGATCTCTTCAGGGAAGAACCGGTTCAGGAAGATGGCCTGTTTGAAGATACCATTCTCGTCGATATGACCGATGAGGCAGGCGTAACGGAACCGGATGATCTGCTCCTTACCTCCGAGGCGGTTGATATCGGCGGCAGGATCTCGGTTTCCACCCTTACCAGTGGGGATGTCTCTGCATTGAAGGAAGTCTCCACCGATCTTGATCTTAAGGCGGATGTGTTTCTCGATGCCCGCCCTGCTGAAGATTTTCGTGTGTTTTTTAAAGGAAGTGTGACCTATCCTTTCGACCAGGATAAAAATCGCGGGACCTCGGATGTTTTCGGGGTAAAGGAGCTCTTCTCCGATTTCCAGCTGGGAGATACCGTCTTCTTCAGGGCGGGAAAACAGACGATTTCCTGGGGCGTGGGCTATTTCTTCAGCCCCGGGGACATCATAAACTTAAGCAGAATAGACCCGGAAGAGCCGGGAGCAGAACGGACAGGCCCTGTAAGTCTTAAAATCCACATTCCGTTTTCAGTCCATAACGGGTATCTCTACCTTATTCTGGAAGATTTTGAAGAAAGCAAAATGCCCGCAGTTGCTCCCAAGGCCGAGTTTCTCCTTGGGTTTCTGGAACTCGGGATCGGCGGATACTACTTATACGATGCTCCCCCTGCAGGTATGGTAACCTTCACCCGCCCGTGGAAGGAGTTCTCTTTCTTCGGAGAACTTGTCGGCTCCTACGGGTCCGACAAGGTGTTTGTCGAGGAAACCGAAGACCTGGCAGCGTATCCCCCGGGATGGGCGCCGGTACATTATGATGACACCTTCTTTTTCAGCGGGACCGCCGGTATCCAGTATATGTACTCCGATGCAGACAACAGGTGCAACATCTCGTTAGCCGGTCAATACTATTATAACGGTGAAGGATATAGGGACCCGGCGGTTATCACCGATAATAAGCAGGCCCTGGCCTACCTGGCTGCAGAAGGAGAAATGTCAACGACGGACCTGGTAGAACCGTCCCGGCACTATGGGGCTGCTTCCCTGGCATGGAACGATATCCTGGATACCGACTTCTCCCTGAGTACGTTCTGGATGGGGAGTTTTGCCGATGCTTCAGGGAGATTCACATCATCGGTCTCATTTGCCTTAAATACATATTTCTCATTTTCACTGGGACTGAACCGGAGTTACGGCAGCGAAGGAGCGGAATTTACACCTGACGGCGGGAAGACCATCCTGACCCTCGGAGCAACCCTGGGGAGCGGAAAATTCTGATGAGACTTTTTTAATGGTATTGTATACTTGGGGATCGGAATGAAAGGAAATGTTCTTATTATCGAAGACGAACCGGATCTGGCACGGCTTATCCGGATGTACCTGGAGGATGACGGTATCAGCACCCGGATATGTGCAGATGCCGAGGAGGCTCTTAAGGAAGTACAAAGGGGTAACTATGATCTTGTAACCCTGGACATCAACCTCCCCGGTATGGACGGTTTCGAATTTATTCAGCAATTCCGCCGGGAAAAGGATATTCCGGTTATCATTGTTTCGGCAAGGCAGTCCGATGAGGACGTCATCTTAGGGCTGGGAATCGGTGCAGATGAGTTCGTAACAAAGCCCTTTTCACCGAAAGTCCTGACTGCGCGGGTAAGGGCACTGCTCCGGAGGATGCGTTCAGCCGGCAGCGGGAAGGATAGTATCCTATTCGGCCCTTTCCGGCTGGATCCGGAGGCTTTCATATTATGGCAGGGAAAGACCCGGGTCCCCCTTTCCCTGAAGGAGTTCGAGATACTGTATTATCTCGCCGGTTCCGCCGGTAAAGCATTGAAACCGGATACTATCTTTGAGAATGTGTGGGGGAACCGGTACGGTGATACAACGATAGTTGCCGTGTACATTCAGAGGATAAGAAAAAAGATAGAAAGGGACCACCGGAATCCCGAATACATCCAGACCGTCCACGGAATGGGATATCGATTCAATCCGGATACCATCCCGGTGGGGAATTCAGAGTGAACCTCCGCACTAAGTTCATATTGCTCGTTATTGGTGTTACGATACTTCCGCCGCTCCTTATCGCTGTTACATTCATGGTTCCTGCCAGGCTCGCCGGCGAAGGCGGTTCCCCGAACGGTATGGTATTCATTCAGAAAGCATTGCAGCACATTCTGCCGGAGTATCTAAAAACCGGAATTACCCGCGGTTTCGACGAACTCGGGAAGCGTGGAATCTCCACCCTTCTCATTGAGAACGGCCTCCCGGTCTACGGGAAAGACGATTTCGAACCGTTCACCAGGGGCACAGGGGGAAGAGATGCTGTGGGAGAGATGATCGTTACCGATCCTGGACACGTGTACCTGGCATACCCGTATGTGAGAGAGGGAAAGGATGGCTTACTGGTCCTTCGGGAAAGGGTGTACACAGGCGAAGGCGGAGGAGTGTTTAAATTCGGTTTTACCATATTCCCCGTTTCCATCCTGCTCGTTGCGAGTTTCATATCCCTTCTGATTATACGTAGTATCAACCGGTCCATTAAAACCCTGGAATCCGCCACCCGGGAAATCGCATCGGGGAATCTGGATTTTGCACTTGCGCCGCAGGGAAACGATGCATTCTCATCCCTTACCAGGTCATACAACATCATGCGGGAACAGCTGAAGGAGGAACTGGCACGGCGGTCCCGGTTTATCCTGGGGGTTTCCCATGATCTGAAAACACCCCTCGCCCTTATCGAAGGATATGCAGATGCGATCCTGGACGGGCATGCAAACTCGGATGAAGAACTGTACAACTATCTGGGCATCATCAAAGAAAAGTCGGTCCTTCTGGAGCAGAGAATCATCCAGCTTATCGAATTCGTCAATATGGAAACAGGGGAATGGAAATTTCATCTTAAAAAAGTCAACCTGTCGGAGTTCATCACCTCCCTTGCTGAAATATACAAGGATGAGAGTGCTATTCTGGGGTATGATTTCAACTACGAAATAGACATTCCGGAAGACATCTTCGTGGATATGGATGAGGACCTGGTTCGAAGAGTGTTCGACAACCTGCTGCAGAATGCCGTGCGTTATTCCAATGAAGGGGAACAGCGGGCCGGCCTGACAGCGAAAGCTGAACAGTAGAACATCATCCTGTCCGTATCCAACAGGGGAAGGGGGATCAAACCGGAGGAGCATAAAGTGATTTTCGAACCCTTTTACCGCGGCAGCCATGAGAGGAACGAAAAAGGATTCGGCCTGGGTCTTTCGTCAGTCAAATCTGTTGTGGAAGCTCACAACTGGAAGGTGACACTGGAATCGATTCCGGAGAAACGGACGGTTTTTTCGATCATTATACCAAGGTGATGTGATGTAGAAAGATCGTCCCATCGTCCCTTCAGGGTCCTTACTGTTCGGGCCGTCTTCTGGGACGGTTTTTTCTGTAGGGTTTCTTTTTGTTTCGGAATGTCCTGTCTCCGGAAGTGATATTTCCGTCCTGTAAAGGATTCGACCCGATCCATACAGGATTGATCTGCTTTATCCGAAACAGTTTCTGCAGGCGGCTTAAGTCTCCCCGGGATACAAAGGTGAGAGCTTTCCCTGTCCTTCCCATCCTTCCTGCCCTGCCTGTCCTGTGGGTATACTGTTCCAGCCCTTTCGGGTAATCCCAGTTGATTACATGGGACACATGTGTAAAATCGAGACCCCTCCCTGCAACGTCACTGGCAAGGAGATACTTGATTTTCAGGCTCCGAAACTGGGTGATGATGGATGTTCGTTTTCCCTGGGGAAGGCCGGCATGGATATACTCCACATTCCTGAGTTTCTTCCTGATGGAATGAAACACTTTATCCACCAGCTGCCTGGTATTACAAAACATGATTACCTGGGTCACATCTTCATTATTGAGGAACGAGATCAGTTTCTCTTCCTTCTCTTTCGGATGGGTGTACATGAAACAGTGCTCGATACTGGCCGGAGTGGGTTTCCTTTTTATCAGGGAAATGTTTTTTGGATCCTTAAGGCAGTCATCAGCCAGTTTCTTTATATCATCCGCCATGGTCGCCGCAAAAAGGAGGGTCTGATGATCGTGACGGATACAGGACATGATGAATTCGATATCTTCGAAAAACCCTTCTTTTAACAGTTCATCCGCTTCGTCTAAGATTACGCATTTCACGTGGGAGAGAGACACATCACCGCTGTAAATCATGTCGATCAGCCGTCCCGGTGTTGCAACCAGGATGTGTACCTGGTGCTTGATCTTAGCCACCTGGATACCCTTGTCGAAACCGCCGTATACGGCGAAGGCAACGACGCTGGTGTTTTCGGCTATCCGGTGAATTTCGTCGGCATACTGAATACACAGCTCCCTGGTGGGAACTACCACCAGTCCCTGAATCGTATTCTTTTCCGGATCGATCTTCTCGACCAGGGGAATTGCACAGGCTGCCGTTTTACCGGAACCTGTCTGGGCGAGGGCACAGAGATCGTGTCCCTGGGATATAATCGGGTATGTTTCTTCCTGAATCGGCGTCATCTCGTCGAATCCCATTCGTTTAAGGGTATTCAGGATAGTGGAAGGAATTGAAAAGTCGCTGAATTTCATATCACTGCTCTGTTTCTCACTTAGGTGTTAAAAGGCCGTTCTTTAAAACAGTAAGAGAGGGGATTTTCCTCTACTATATACCTAATGACAGGTTTATGGAAGGCTGCCGGCAAGTGGGTGGGATTTCATAGAGTGGTTTTGCAAAAAAAATGTTCCCATGTCGTGGCTTTGTTCAATGGTTGCCACGACTTACACGACAGGACACGACAGGGATGGATGCACATTTCGTCCTCCTTCACGGGTTTTTTCATTGTACCGTTCATTTTGGGGCAGTAAAGGCCAATACAAGTGGACCTGAAGGCCCAGCCTTGACAGCCCCAAAAGTGAACAGCTTCTAAAAACAGAAAAACCGTTTAGGAGGCTGTTATGATTTATCACGAATTATCAGTTCAAATTCTGGACGCCGTGTTTACGGTTCACCGGGAATTGGGTCCTGGACTGCTTGAGCGGTGCTATCACAACGCTTTGTTTTACGAACTGAAAAGCTTAGGTTTGGCAGTCAGTTACAATGTACCCTTTACTGTTGCATTTAAAGGCAATGTAGTAGGAGAGTATTTGGCGGATCTTGTTGTAAACGGGAAAGTCATTTTGGAGCTTAAATCGGTAAAAGTACTGGGAAACGAACATATGGCTCAGCTGCTTAATTACCTGCATATTTCAGGATTCAGGCTGGGATACCTTATTAATTTCCAGAACTCGAAAATGGAATTCAAACGGTTAGTACTACCGGGGTGAACAATTCGAATGAGAAGTACTGTCCTCATCGCTGTTATCTGTAGGTTTATTCATATTTGGCCGCGGCAGGATACGCGGCGGTACCTACAGATAAAGTAAATCTTGTTCAAATTCCTGAAGGCATGTCTTGTTTATTTTCCATATAGTGGTTTGTATCAACTGACTCTTGTCGTTGTTTTTAATTCCATTCATTCTGAGTGTGATAAGGTTTGGCAAAGAGGTTGTAAGCGGGTATTCCGTTGCGGATTGACCTCATTTCTGAGTGTGATAAGGTTCGGACCATGTTTTCAACCAAATGTTTATGGTTGCGGATTGACCTCATTTCTGAGTGTGATAAGGTAGGCCCTGGATACGCGCAACAAGTTCCCAGTTGCGGATTGACCTCATTTCTGAGTGTGATAAGGTCGAGCTCCTGATTACCCGAGACAATTCCTAGTTGCGGATTGACCTCATTTCTGAGTGTGATAAGGTTTATAGTGATAGAATAGGTAGAGGAATTTAGTTGCGGATTGACCTCATTTCTGAGTGTGATAAGGTATGCGTCGCTATCCAAATCTACCGTTGTTGGTTGCGGATTGACCTCATTTCTGAGTGTGATAAGGTCTGAAAGTTGATTCGAAAACACAAATTGCAGTTGCGGATTGACCTCATTTCTGAGTGTGATAAGGTCCATTTACAGATCGGTCCCTCTTCATCGCGGTTGCGGATTGACCTCATTTCTGAGTGTGATAAGGTTCATCGATGATAACGGAGTAGG
Organism: Spirochaetota bacterium; assembly: GCA_024274705.1. Taxonomy (GTDB): domain Bacteria; phylum Spirochaetota; class Spirochaetia; order SPDA01; family JAJSAL01; genus JAJSAL01. Next base: position 62,344 of record JAJSAL010000008.1, on the reverse strand, counting down.
TACATATAGTTGCGGATTGACCTCATTTCTGAGTGTGATAAGGTGAACCTAAACGGACATTACTGATCAAAAATGTTGCGGATTGACCTCATTTCTGAGTGTGATAAGGTCTGTGTCAACAGTGTTTGTATTTGTGCTGTGTTGCGGATTGACCTCATTTCTGAGTGTGATAAGGTGAAGCATTTGTACATAAAATGATTAAGCAGGTTGCGGATTGACCTCATTTCTGAGTGTGATAAGGTCTGCTGTATCATATCCGACTGCTACTGTTAGTTGCGGATTGACCTCATTTCTGAGTGTGATAAGGTTCGAACTTCACGCCGTCTACGGTCGTTTTGGTTGCGGATTGACCTCATTTCTGAGTGTGATAAGGTTCAGGAGGATATACAGCATCTTATCCTATTGTTGCGGATTGACCTCATTTCTGAGTGTGATAAGGTAGAGGTGATATAATTCCTCTGCTGTTAAGTAAATAAGTCTCAAATGAATCGGAAAAAAACCTTTCCGTATCAGAATAACTGGTATTGTTTGCTCGTTTTTTTTCTTCTTTTTGCTTCGTGTCCTGAAAACGAATGGATATTTTCATATTGTTTATCCGTGATACTAATAATATCAACTTTCCCCTTTTGTGGTAAGGCTTTTTTTATTTTATTTGTATACGCTTCAACCGCCTCCTTGCCGGAGAGAAGGCGGTAATATACAGAATACTGGCTCATATGAAAACCTTCATCAAGTAAGAATCTCCTAAACAGGCTTGCAGCTTTTCGATCCGGTTTTGCTACGACAGGAAGGTCAAATAAGACAATCATCCACATAAGCCTGAATCCGTTTAAAAACACTTTTGTAACATCTCATACAAGGTAGTTTCATCGGGTAACTCCGGTATTCTTAGCAGATTTTTTTTGTTTTTAAAGCTTTCCACAAGCGAAAGAACCATTTGTTCAAGAACGGAGATCAATGGAGTTGTTCCTTTATCCGTTAAAAAGCCCATCCAATTAAGCTGTATTATTTTTCTTTTATTTTCAGGATTGAGTTCCAGCGGTTCTTCATTTGATAGTTTGACAGCCGCAAGATCGAATAAGGGACGATACGGTTCCACCAGATCGTCGACAAGGCACAGGGGATTCATTCTATTGCAGTGGTGGATACCCAGTGCCGGTTCCAGGCCGGCTGCACAAACCGCCCTTGCAACGGTGGCCCTGAGCACACCGTAGCCGTAATTTAAGATATGGTTTACTCCTGGTTCGTTCGGGTCCCGCTTAAAGGCACCATTAAACAGGCTTTTCCAATACACTCTTGCCGCGTGAGACTCGCGATTTTCTTTATCTCCCGAAGTAACTGTTTCGGCGATGTGAAGCAGATTTTTGTATTCATCCTTTTTGAACAAACTCAGTATACGGGCTTGATGTTTTATTTTTGCCACCACAATAGAGCGCCATAACTGCTTTCTGAGTGGTATGCTGCTTTCAAGTTGGTCGTACAAGCGTCCGCTGAACTCATAATGACCGTTTCTAGGCAAAACGTAGGATACGGGACTGAAGTTTTTTCCGCAGAGAATCACCACTCCCCCGCGTTCGCCAATTCGTATCATTACTTCTTTTGAGACTACAACACCCCGGGCGGTAAGCATGAGTACAGCAATGTCATCAAGGGGGATTCGGCCGATTTCCTCACTTTTTTGCAAGATCAGAAGAAAACCGCGGCTGCATGAAAGATATCTGCCTTCATCCGCTACTTCTATTATCTTACGGAGCACAAAATATATTATCGGCTGAAGTGTCCATCAACAGATACTCTTTTTTTCTTAATAACATTATTACTCCACAATGCGTTAATCGACAGGAAATAGTGACCCGGATTAGGCTTCCAGAACCCGTTTGTTAGCTTTTTGTTAGTCTCTTTCAACCATTTCTTACAATCCCTCGCTGCATACATTGGGCGTAAATCCAGCTTATTGTTAGTCGCGGAAAATCCAGCAACACGGGCAAATACGATATTACCATCGTCGGATGTTAAAGATATCAGATCATTTTTATATAATTCCATCAGCTTTTTCGCAGCAGGATGAGGCTTCTCAAAATCCCGGTTTTCTTGCACTGCCTCGAACCGGGTTCTGAACTGGCCATGGTATTCCCATTTTCCCATTTTTTTACCGGGAATGGCCCATATTTCAACATAGAGATAGTCATCAGGCACATATCCCTTGTTTGGGGCTGATGTAATCTTGATGGTATTTATAGTGTTATCCGGTATGTAGCGTACCGATCGGATATTGTTGTGTGCTCCAAAACGGGATAATGCTTCAGCAAGTTCTTTCTCATTCATTTCATCTACGGGAATATCATGGAGTATTTTTTCTCGTAACCCATCATCCCATATCCTTGGTATTTCTGTCTTTTTTATCTCAGTGAGCGGTTTCCTGCTCACCCAGTGAGCTACAAAGCTTGCAGGACCTATCTCGGTATCGTGATCTTGTGTCCATTCAGCCTGGATTACCTTTCGCGCTTTTTTAAATCCGAGTTCGTGCATTATCTCATTGAATTTTCTTTTCCAGACAGAAGAACAGATAGACTCAACCTGTTCAGGGCTCTTGATCCTGGCAAACGGCCGCTGTTCAATTCTCGTGTGGCGACCGAGAGCTGTTTCTTTGAATAACCTTCCCTGTTTCCCATGGTCCGGTTTAAATGATACTATAATGTTGGAGACTTTGTTCTCGATTTCCCGGTGGTGAAAGGGAAATTGTGGTGCTTTGAAGCTTAAGGGACTTTCAAATGCGTTTAGGGTTGATATCTGTTGAACGGTACTGCGGTCGGTCAAGCCTATTACGAGTGCGTCAATTGCGTGATGTCTATGATCTTCTCGGTTTTTAAAATGCCTGTTACCGTTTGCATTGAGTATAGTGTTTAAACCCCACGCCGATCGCATTAATCCTGTCAACCGTCCGGTAACCACCCATACGGGATTACCGGTATTACTATGGAAGATGCAACTGAGATATTCTCTGGCTTTACGTGACAAGTACGCGTTGTCGGTAAGCTGCCGGTCGACGAAGTTTACATCCTTATTGTAGTCCTCGACAGCGCCGTCATAGAATTTCTGTCTCTTTGTTCTCGGTAATACCTTTACCCTTTCAAGGATTTCCTGATAGTCGAAATCCTTCGGATTATGGGAGAACGCTTCACATGGGGACTTACCGCCCTTTGCCGCGTTGCACTCTTTATGTGCAACCGTGAGATTTCCCAGAGAATTCATAAGAGTTCTTGAATATGGCAGGATGTGCTCTATCTCTATTTGGGGAGAGAACAGTTGGCTTGCGGAAATAGTTTTTCCACAATACACACAACGCCGTGCCACTCCGCTATTACCAAGTTCTTCCCATAATTTATATTTTTTAATGTCCCAACCCGAAGGGCGGGAAATTCCCAGAGATTGTATTTCCGTTATGATTCTATCGTTGGTTTTTTTATTTTGTTTGTTTACGTTGAATCTTTCCAAACGGCTGCTTCGACTCTGCCGAAGTTCCCGGGATAATTCGATTGAGATTTCTGAAGGTCTCCCGAAGCGGTCAATAAGGACATTTACAACCTTTCTTAGTTGATTGAGTGCAATGTGGACCGTTGGATTGCCTATCCTGCCGAACCTCACCTCAGGCCCCGCCTCAACCCCGGTCAGGTTTGGATGTGCCCCTATGGTAGAGCCCTGAAGCACCTCCCCATAGTACGGCAGCTTCTGAAAAGTTTTTTTACTAAGACGATCGCTGTGATGAAGACCGATTTCCTGAACAGCTAAATGGTATGGGAGGTGCCTTTCACGTATAATTTTCGCACAATCCCGCATGAATTCCTTGGATAAATTTGTTGTGGTTGCTGAAAAGGTCTTGTTCAGGATACTATTCAATTGTTTATCAGTAAGATGCAGATCTGAGAGGTAATTCACGATAGTTTCGTTGTTTTCGGCATCTATTAACAACTCGACGATATCGTCCTGCCGGTCGAAGGGTAGTGAATCCCATATATCGCCGAAATATTCATCCTTGCGGAGATCACAGCATGTTTCATTGCCTTTGAGTTTATCGTCACTTCGGTTTTCCAGATTAAAGGTGAAATCGGTATTCAATAACTTCCTGATCGAGTTAAAAGAAATCGTCTTCCGATTTTCCATTTTATCGAAAAGCAGTTCCTTTTCCTCATCGTTCAAATTGATTTTCGATCCTTTATCGTCTATCATCATAAGGTTGTTTATATCTTGTAGAATTCTGAAACGGTGACTGATAGGCAGTGCCTTATGTGCTCTATATTTTTCGGTATAGAACTGGCAACGGCCACGTTCCTGTTTTCTTAACGGTCGTTGAAAAAAAATAAGATCTTCGATGGTATCCCAATCGAGAGCCGGGTACTGCGATTTCTGTATTTCTTTTATAGCCTTGAATTCCTCTTCGTACATGCTCCTTTCAGCATAGAATGATGATTCAGCAGGACGGAAACGGATGGTTTGTCCCTTGCTCTTCTTTCTATAAAGGTATTCTCCAAGGGTTCTGCTATTATTTTTCTTGAGTTCGTGTTTGAAGTTCTGGATTTTTTGAAGGTTGGTTGACAGCTCTTTGTCCGCTGTCAATGCTTCCTTTCTATTACTTTTAAATCCTCTTCGCACGCAAAGATGGAACAATACCCGGCCGAGTTCCTGCGGTTTAAGCTTTTTATCCAGCGCTTTTACCCTCAACTCGTAAGGATCAAGTTGTTTCAGCTTCTCCTGTTGGTCGGCATCGTCCGGCATAAGGCCTGCTTCGACGAGAAAATGGAATACCTTTCGTTTCTGACGGATCTTTCTGTCTCTTCTCCGTCTCATCCCGCGGGCAATCCGACGCTGTACTGCGAGTGAATCACCAACGCGTCCTTCAGCAGCAGGTTCACGTCCGTCGGGAAAAATCCGTACGCCAATATCAAGTAGTTCTTTAGGCTTTCCATTTTCTGTTTTTAATACACACCAACCGATTGAATTAGTTCCAAGATCCAGACCAAGACGCCAATCCCCCATACTAAGTCCTCCTAAATGTTTTTAAATATTAATTTCTTTCAATAACTTTATTAGAGCGTATTATTAATTGACATGCAAGAACTTTTGTGTTATAATTTTGTATCACACTTGGAAATGCGGTTGATCCGCTAACAAGGCTTCCCTTCGGGGTAGGCCACAAAATGAGAGGAGACGCTACGGCGTCTCTTTTTTTATAAGTAAATCACCGGCAAAGTGGTTCCGGACATGTGTATCTATGGTTTTTCCAGATAATCTTAAATTATTCGTTGACGTTTCTCGGTTGATTTTTAATAACAAGTTTTAAAAACGGCTGTTGATTGTGCCTTTCACCGGTTTAGGACTTTTGGATTTAATAGATATTAAATTTGACAAAATTAGTAACATTATTTATTCTTTACATATAGAACCGGAGGGAAAAAAATGAGTGATTATACTGCATTCCTGGATTTTCCTGTTGATAATCTTGAGAGTATTCGGGATATCGGGTCGCTGAAGCAGGAAATTGAACACATTGATGGTGTCGATCACGCGTATATCAGCGATAAGCATATTAAAATCGAGTATAATACGTATGCACTGAGTGCCGAAGGGGTGAAAGATGCACTCCGTACTTTAGGGTGCACCATCTTGGAACAAAAAAAGGAAAAGAATCCCTTTAAACGGATGATTGCACGTCTTGGTGAGAGTAACAAAAAAACCTTCGGCGATGCCCCCCTGGACTGCTGCCGTTTGAACGATACACGGACACCGGACCGGCTGGAAGAGTGACAAGAATTAACTGTGACCAGGGGAACGTCCGCGAAAAACGAAGAAAGCAAGACAGGGATATATATACTGAAGTTTGCCGTTTAATCAGGTACTGAAAAATTGAGCGCAAAAAAAACACACCGTTAAATATCATACATAGGCATTTTTTTATAGAACCTGGATCATGAATTATGCTATTCTACAGTGAAGGGGGAATGAGATATGTCCGTAATCAAAGATAGAATGGTAGAAGTGATACAAATCCAACCGGAAGATTCCTCATATGATGAGATTATGCGAGAATTAGCTTTTGAAAGAATGATTGAAAGAGGTCTAAAAGATTCCCGGGAAGGTATGACCGTATCAAATGAAGAGATGAAGCGCAGGATCAGCGTATGGCGGAGATAAGATGAACAGATGAAGCAGTATACTGGTTGAATAAGATTCATGAATATATTTCTAAAGATAACCCGGTGGCAGCACAGAAGGTAGTTGAAGGAATATACGAAAAAGTTCAAATATTAAAAACATATCCAGAGATTGGTCAAAAATACAGAGAGGAGTCGGAAATTGAAATAAGAATAATTCTCCATGGCCATTATAGAATAGCATACATTATCAAGAATGATATTATTGAGATACTCGGTATATTTCATGGTGCGATGAATATTGAAGATTATATAAAATAGAGTATGGTGTTCCTGATACGCTGGAAAGATGACTTATTTACTTGACATTGTCAATATGCAAATTTAGTATGAGGATGCGCGGATAAACGTCGCATCTACCCTGTGACATCGTAAAGGAGGCTTAAGCCATGTCTGCACAGGATACGTCCATGTTTGATGATCTGCTTCAGGAAAAACGGGCTTTCGATCCCCCTGAGGAGTTCACCCGAAATGCGGTTGTACGGAACGATGAGTGCTATAAACGGGCTCAGGAAGATTATGAAGGGTACTGGGAGGATGAAGCAAAAGAACTAAAGTGGTTTTCACCCTGGAAAAAAGTACTGGACTGGTCTCCCCCTCATGCGCGCTGGTTTGTAGACGGGAAGATAAATATCAGCTTTAACTGCCTCGACCGTCATCTGAATACACCCAGGCGCAACAAGGCTGCCATTATCTGGGAAGGGGAAGATGGGGAAGTAAAAACCATCACCTATCTTCAGCTTTTCAGGGAAGTGTGCAAGTTCTCCAACTGTCTGAAGAAACTGGGAGTGCGGAAGGGGGATATTGTAGCCATCTATATGCCCATGCTCGTGGAATCTGCGATTGCTATGCTCGCCTGTGCACGTATCGGTGCCATTCACAATGTGGTATTCGGCGGTTTTTCTCCGGATTCTCTTGCGGAACGGATTAACGACTCGAAAGCCAAAGTGGTTATTACTGCAGACGGAGGATGGCGCCGGGGGAGGGTGTTGGGGCTCAAGCACAACACAGACAGGGCAGTGGAGCACTGCCCCTCCGTAGAGCATGTGATTAACGTAAAGAGAATTCCCGGTGAATCGTACCTCCTCAACATGGAAGACGGGAGGGACCACTGGTATCACCAACTTATGTACGGGACGAGTGATTCCTGTCCTGCAGAGGAACTGGATTCCGAGGACATCTCATTTATCCTCTACACATCAGGGACCACCGGTAAACCTAAAGGTATCGTCCATTCCACAGGCGGTTATGCTGTAGGAGCATACTCGACCAATAAGTACGTATTTGATCTTAAGGAAGAGGATATTTTCTGGTGCACCGCGGACGTTGGCTGGATTACCGGACACAGCTACGTGGTATATGGACCCCTCTTATGCGGCGCCACAATACTGATGTATGAGGGGGCACCGGATTTTCCTGAAAAAGACCGGTTCTGGAACATGATTGCCCACCACAAGGTAAGTGTGTTCTATACCGCGCCGACGGCAATAAGGGCTTTCATGAAGTGGGGGGATGAGTATCCTGCCGGTCATGATCTCTCTTCGTTAAGGCTCTTAGGAAGCGTCGGGGAACCGATAAACCCGGAAGCCTGGATCTGGTATTACACCAATATCGGAAAAGGAAGGTGCCCTGTTGTAGACACCTGGTGGCAGACCGAAACGGGATCAATTATGATCAGCGCCTTACCCGGCGTGACCACCCTCAAACCCGGGTTTGCAGGACCTGCCATGCCGGGGATCGATGCGACGGTCCTGGACGAGAAAGGGAATGAAGTTGTTCAGGGCAGCGGTCTGCTGGCCATACGAAAACCCTGGCCTTCCATGATCCGTACTATCTGGGGTGATGATGAACGGTATGTTCAGACATATTTCTCAAAGTGGGACAACCGAACCTACTTCCCGGGAGACGGCGCCAAGCGGGACGCCGCCGGGAATTTTATGATTTTAGGCCGTGTGGATGATGTACTCAACGTGGCAGGTCACAGGATCGGCACCATGGAGATTGAATCCGCCCTGGTGGATCATCCCGCAGTAGCGGAAGCAGCTGTGGTCGGGAAGGCTCATGAGATAAAAGGTCAGGCGATTGTCGCCTTTGTCTCCCTTAAGGGAAGTTCCAAGGCAGATATTGCCTTACTCAGTGAATTGAAGGAACACGTGGTAGAAAAAATAGGCGCCCTTGCCCGGCCGGAGGATATCCTTATTACACCGGATCTCCCGAAAACACGGTCAGGTAAAATCATGCGCCGCCTCCTTCGTGATATTGCCGAAGGGAGGGCGTTGAGTGATGTTACGACCCTGGCAGACCCCGATGTGGTTGCGGATCTCCGGGCAGAATATGAAGAAAACTACGGAGCTTAAGCCTTAGAAAAGTTCTTCCATAAGGTCATCGAAGGAAATTGCAACGAGTTTCCAATTGCGTCCCGGTTTGTAATAAATGAATTCCCATCGGATGGGAAGGTTCTCCCGCAGAACCAGGTACACAAGTCTGAGGGCAACGTCGGATACGTACTCCTCGTGCACAGGGAGGATTCCCGTTGCTTTCCCGTATAGGCTGAGTATCGTGGGTGACTGCTGAATTGTGGTTATCTTCAGTTCGGAAAATTCCTTGTCTGTTATCGAGTTAGGTTTCGAACTTATATAGGAAAAGGCTTTGTTGTAATCTCCCTCCTGGATCATCTGTAAAAAAGCTGTACAGATTTCCTTGACTTCCCCGGGTGTACGGGCATCGTCGGCTGCCAGGAGAGGTGAAATGAGGATACTCAGGATTACAGCGAAATATAAGCGGTATGCTTTCATGGTACATCCTCCATACGGTACAGTATATACAATAGAGATTCTCTTTTCGAGTCTCTTATATTTATTGCCATTTTTATGTTTTCCTGGTAATATGGTTCCATGAAAACCACCCTGGAGCTTCCCGATGAGCTTATGCGTGAAGTGAAGATCCGTGCAGCTGTGGAGGGACGGAAATTGAAAGATGTGTCGCAGAAGCTCTTAAAACCGGACTGCAGGTAACCGGTTCCGCCCAGGATCCATCAAAAGGGATTTGCGTGCAAACAGATTCTGAAACCGGGTTGCCGGTGGTAATTGCAGTTGCAGATGCACCTGGATCTACAATGACGCGGGACGGGCTCAAACGCCTTGAGCAGAATGCTCAGTACCGGGGGGACCTCAGGCGTGCCGGGCTTTCGGTGGTGTTCATCGAATAGGTAAGAGTTATACCCAACCCCGACTCGTAAAACAGGTTTTGAGACCGGAAACCAGGTTCTCAAACAGGAACAGGAAACGCTGCCACAGCCCGGGGATGAAATGTACCGGTCCTTTCCTGTGTTATACTACCAGTCCAGGAGCCTTCGTTCCCCCTTCAGGGCACGGACGTCCGTTGCGTCCTGACTTACTTCGAGAACTCCCTGATACGTTCCTGATTTATCGTACATGGGGAAGTACCGGATGTGAATAAACCGGTCCTGCATCTGCAGCCAGAACTCGGCTTCGTTCTTCTCTTTTTTTCTGAAACTATCGAGTATTTTTTCGACAATATGTACACTCCCCGGAGGATGGCAGTTGTGTACTTTCCGGCCGATAACCCCGGGACTCCTGGGAAATATTCGTTCTTTGCCCTGGGAATAATAGAGGACTATGTCGTCTTTATCCACGTACGTAATATCCAGCGGCAGGTTCGTAAGGAGGAGATTGATCTGTTCCCCGGTCAGTCTACCTTCACTTAACTCGATACCGCCTTTGGTTTCTGTACCGGCCTTGCCGGTTGCACTATCAGATAGTGCATCTTTTTCGAGATTTTTCGATGCTGTCCCGGCGTATATAACAGACGGATCCCAGAGGTTGCCCGGTTTGACCCATGCATAGCCTATTTCCGGTTCCCCTTTCCGAATTTTCGCCCAGGCGGTGTCATCCAGCTTCTTGAGGGACGTGGGAAAGAGGATTTTCTCTTCCATGAAGATCATCCTTTTTACAGCGCCGATGAGGTTTTTCCCACGGTTTTTGAAATCGATCCACTTTTCTTCCTTGAATGCGGTTTCAAACTCTTTGAGCATCTTCCGGATTTCATTGTCCTTGCCCCACATCACGTTAGAGGGACCGGTGAAATCCACCTTTTCAAGGTAAGGGAAGAGCTGATTTTCCTTCCTCCGGTAATGGATTTCCAGCTTTTTAACTTCCTCCAGAAGATCCTTAAAGGATTCTATGCCGTTCCCTTTCGGAACCGATTTGAGGAGGGGCTTTAGTTTTCTCAGGAGTGTTTTCAGCGCCCTGTTTTCTTCCCGGAAGGTGTGCACAGGATGACCGGGGAGCAGGGATCCGCCTTTTTGTTTTTCCAATGATTTCTGAAACACTTCAACATGCACGTCGCATACTTTTTGCACCTGCTCTACAGGTATTCCTTCGGCAATAAGGCTCTCCTCCATTTCTGCAATTTCTTCCGGGGATACATTGCGAATCAGATCGGCGAATTTTTTTCTTATCTTTTTGGTGTCGCTTCCTTCATGCAGGTCTAGTACGATCTCTTTCAGTCTATTTCGGCGGGCTTCCCGGTTTTGCAGGTCTTCACTCATAGGTATCTCCTCTCTTTATCATGAACAGGAAAAGTGAAAAAATCAAGGAGGTCCCGAAACTGCGGACCCGTTTCCACGGTATGAATCAACTGCTCCTCTATCTTCGTTTTCATGATTCTGCCTCTTACCGGCTTTCCCGGGTTGTTTTAAGCGCGGACAACGCGGCTGTTTCAGCCGGCGATTTGCTTTTTGGCAGGGGAATAAAAAAAGTATTGACAAAATGGAATTGGTGCCTTTAAAATAAGACATCAGATGAATAACTGAAGAAATTATATAAGGTAATTCAAACATTTAATGATTAAAAATAGAACTTATATAATTAGATAACAAAAGTGAAGGAAGAAAATGAAAAGTCTGGAAATGTGTGAATTAGCAGATATGGATTTTAAGGTATTCGGTTACTTTGAAAAAATGATCAATCCGAAAACCGAAAAAATCAGTGCAGCCGAAAATGTGGACTTTTACAGGGACATGATTTCCCTGCGATTAGGAGCCGGGAATGTGGCTTCATTCTCAATCTGCAGGGTCTCGAGAGGGGAACCCGTGGTCGGGCTCATCGAATATCATAATCATACCGAGGAAGCAATCCTGCCCCTGGACGGTGATATTGCGATTACCATCGGTCCTGCGACACTTCCAGGTGTTATTCCCGCGGACAGCCTCAAAGTGGTTCACATTCCCCGGGGAATAATGGTGGTTTTGAAAATGGGAGTGTGGCACAGCGGACCGTTTGTACTGAAAACGGATACGGTACATATTCTCGTTGCCCTGCCGGAAAGAACCTACGCGAACGATTGTGTTGTTGCAACCTTGAAACCAGCCCGCAGGATAACAATTGCCGGTATTTGACTCGCCGCAATAGGGAGATGCATATGGAATACAGAAAACTGGGAAAAACAGACCTGCTAATCAGTCCCATTATCCTTGGAGCGTGGCAGTACGGGTGCGAAAGGTATTGGGGAAATGTTCCTGACAGTGATGCCTTCGAAGTGATTGCGGAAGCAATAGACCGGGGAATAAATACGATCGACACGGCAATCGGATATGACGATTCGGAAATAATTGTAGGCAAGGCCATAAAAAATATCCGGGACAAGGTCATCGTCGTAACGAAGGGTGGCGCCGACCCGAAGAAGATGCCGCAATGGGTAGACCTTAGTCTGAAACGAATGAATCTCGATTATATCGACCTCTACCTGGTCCATTATCCGGACGTGGATATACCTGTTGAAGATACCATCGGCGGGATGACTGAAATCAGGGACGCCGGGAAAATCAGGTACATAGGAGTTTCCAATTTCTCAGGTAAACAGCTGGAGAGAGCTGCTTCGGTAACCGATATCGCCTGTTGTCAACAGGCTTACAACTTCATGTGGAGGGAAATAGAGGATACGGGTACTGTCCGGGTCTGCCTGGAGAACCAGATCGGTATTCTCGCCTATTCTCCCCTGGGGCAGGGCTTGTTCACAGGGAAGATCAGGTCCCGGGAGGACATGCCCGAACGGGAAGGATATATACGGCATATAACCCTCCTGTTTCAGGGAGACGCTTTTAACGAGGGGTTGAAACTGGTAGACAGTCTGGACCGGCTGTCCGCTAAATACAATAAAACCCCGGCCCAAATCACCATTAATTGGGTCATACATCAACAAGGAATAACTGCTGCAATCGTTGGAAACAAGAGGGTGAAACAGCTTACCGATAACCTGGCTGCCCTGGGATGGAAGATGGAGCAGGAAGATTATGACCGGTTGAGCGCCCAGGGGAGCAGGATTTCAAAACTGTTCGATTACAGCTGCACCATGTTCGGAATGAAATATAGTGAAGTTAAAATTGATGAGATGATAGATGCGTCACTCTCTTTCTGCAATGAAAACAATTAGGAAGTTGGCGGAGTTTGGAAGATATCATTATCGAATTGAAAAACATCGGTAAGACTTTCTCCGGTGTAAATGTATTAAGAAATATCAATCTCCAGTTGAGAAAGGGTGAGGTGCATGCCCTGCTTGGGGAAAACGGCGCCGGCAAATCTTCCCTTATAAAAATTTTAAGCGGTTATTATACGGTGGATAAGGGCGGTGAGATAATAATCAACGGAAAGGCTGTATCATTTAAAAAGCCGAAGGACGCTCTGGATGCATCGATACACACAATATACCAGGAACTTACCCTCTGCCCCCGAATGACCGTTGCAGAAAATATCGTGCTGGATAAACAGGGTTTATTTCCCGGTTTTTTTCAAAAGACCCGGGATTGTATCTTAATCGCACGGGAAGCCCTGGAAAACCTTGGGCAGAACGACATCGGCCCGAACCATATTGTGAAGGATTTATCAATCGCGCAACAGCAGGTAGTGGAAATAGCCAAGGCGATAACCTCCAATGCCCAAATTATCCTGATGGATGAACCGACTTCTTCAATATCTCAAAAAGATGCTGATAAACTGATGACCATTATCCGGAAACTTCGGGACGATGGAGTAACCATCATTTATATTTCTCACCGTCTCCATGAAATAGACGGTATTGCCGATCGAATCACTGTGCTCCGCGACGGTGATCTTGTGGGGACGGTAAATAATTCCGACGTGGGAGAGCAGGACCTGATAAGCATGATGGTGGGAAGAGAACTTACCAATGTTTATCCCAAGAAAGAAGTGAAGATCGGTGATCCTGTACTGCGTGTGGAAGGACTCTCCAGTGAAAATACCTTCCATGATATTTCCTTTGAAGTATGTGAGGGTGAGATTTTCGGAATCGGCGGCCTCGTTGGCGCTAAACGGACCGAGCTTCTGGAAACCTTATTCGGTTTGCGGCCCATTACACGGGGTAACATATTTCTGAAGGGAAAGAAATTTGTTCCAACCGACCCGCTCCATGCAATCAGGAATAAGATTGCATTCGTAACTGAAGACAGGAAAAAAAGCGGCCTGGTGCTGTGCCTGCCTGTTTTTGAAAATATCAACATGATTAATGTACAGAAGAAATCCACTTTAGGTTATCTGGACTGGAAGCATTTGTGGAGTATCGCCGAAAAACAGAAGAAAGCCCTGAACATCAGGCTCAACCGGCTTGATCAGATTATTAATACCCTTTCCGGGGGAAATCAGCAAAAAGTAGCTTTAGGAAAATGGCTCGAGTTTGAGCCGGATATAATCCTTTTCGACGAGCCGACACGGGGTATCGATATCGGAGCTAAAACGGAAATCTATTCGATTATTGGGGAGCTTGCCGGGAAAGGGACTGCAATCATTATGGTCTCATCGGAACTGCAGGAACTTATCAGCATAGCAGACAGAATTATGGTGCTTCGCGAAGGGGAAATGAGAGGCATTGTACATAGAGATGAAGCTTCCCAGGAAGTAATTATGTCTCTCGCCGCCCTCCGAAGTCCGAAAAAATCAGATAATCAACCGGGAAAGTGAGTGAAGATGAATACTGAAACAACACATGGAAAGAGCAGAGTATCCTTACTGGATATTGTAATTAAGTACAGGACGATTTTCATACTGATAATACTCATAGCCGCTTTTACCATTATGAAAAACATTTTCGTACATCCCACAAACCTGCTGAATATGCTCAAGCGCATGAGTTATGTTGCAATAACCGCTTTCGGTATGACCTTTGTAATAACCTTGGGAGGGCTGGACCTTTCTGTAGGCGGTACTGCCGCCATTGTGGGAGTATCCCTGGCACTGATGCTGGGAGCGGGAATCCCGTTGATCCTGGCGATAGGACTGTGCCTGTGTATTGCCGTGGCTCTTGGAGCATTCAACGGTATTATCATTGTGAAGGGGAATGTAGAACCCTTTCTCGTTACCCTGGCTACCATGAATATTTTTCGGGGAATTGCATTGGTCTCGACAAAGGGGAGACCTGTACCAATCGTGAGTGATGCTTTTGTCACTATTTTTGGAAACGGTTTAATCTTTGGAGTTATCCCTGTTCCGATTCTCCTCATGACAGGCATCTTCGGGATCTCATTTGCACTCTATAAAAAAACGAAGTTTGGATTTTTTGTACGTGCCATCGGGGGTAATCTGGAGGCAGCGAGGGTCGCAGGAATAAACATCGATGTAGTAAAACTCTTTACCTATATAATAAATGGTGTTTTTGCTTTTTTTGCCGGTTTAATCCTTGCCGCGCTCATGAGCAGCGGTATTCCCAATATCGCGATAGACCTTCCCCTTGACGCAATTTCGGCGGTTATTCTCGGCGGCACGGCAATTGCCGGCGGATTCGGTAACATAGTGGGTACATTGGGAGGCGCCCTCATTATGGCAACCCTGAGCAGCGGTATGTCCCTTATGGGTGCCCAATATCCGGTTCAGATACTTGTAAAGGGGATTGTAATCATCTTTGCCGTACTGATAGACAATGCGTTTAAGCCGAAGAACTGAAAAATTCTGTGGGTACGGTACGCATTGGAACGTAATACCAATATTAAAGGAGGTTAAAAAAATTGTGGAGGGAGGTTTGAATCGAGGAAGTTGATGAGGACATTAACCTGTTTGAAACAAATCTTATCAAAAGTGAAAGGTAATATAAAACAAGAAAGCAAGGAGTAGTAAATGAAAAGAGTATTGTTTTGGTTAATAGTGCTGGCTGTTATTGTTTCTCCGGTTTTTGTAAGTGCCGGAGGCAAGAAAGAGGCCAAACCGGCGGAAGGAACACAGGAGACAGCGGCTGTACAAACGGTGCATTCCAACATCGATGAGTTTACCTATATCCAGCAGCCCGGTACAAAGGTGGATCTTACCAAGTATTATGCGGAGTATGGGGTTGAAAGCAATAGCACAATCACGGCTACCGGCGGAGTGGTATCGGTTGAGGGCCTGCCGAAGAAGCTGCCCGTTCCAAATAAAAAGTACAAAATCGGACTTGCCCTCTACTTTACGGTAGATGAGGTCGGTGCGTTTGTACTGGACGGTACGAAAAAGGCTGCTGAGAGAATGGGGATAGAACTGTTGGTAAATGATGCGAATTACGATCAGGTAATTCAGGACCAGGCCATTGAGCAGTGGATACTTCAGGAAGTCGACGGCGTCCTGTTTTACCCGGCGAACTTCAATGCATGTGGACCGATTCTGAAAAAACTGAAAGAGGCTGATATCCCTGTTATGGCAGGCAATCCGCCCCTGGTTGGTGAAGTGAACAGCGTTATGACCATCGACAATGTTGAGATAGGCAGAAAATCCGCTGAATTAATCGTTGACGCCCTCAAAGTCAAGGGTGATGTTGCGGGTACAATAGTGTTCCAGACCCTGCCGTTTCTCCATCCGAATGCCGAGACCCGTGAAGCCGGTTTCAGAGAGGTTCTTGGAAAGTATCCCGGCATCGAGATCATTGAACTCACCGGTATAACGCCGGAAGAGCACTATGCCGCATTTGAGGGCGCCGTGCAGGCTAATCCTGAAATGGTAGCAGCCTGGGGGCTCTACAGCTCTGCTGTCATCGGAATGGCCAACGCCCGAAAGGCGGCAGGAAGGAGCGATATAATTCTCGTAGGTGTTGATAACGACCGGCCCATCCTGGCGGGGATTTATAACGGTGAAATAACGGGGAGTGTAGGTTACAACGCATATAACCACGCCGAATGGACATTGTCGAACCTGGTAAATCTCCTGAACGGCGTCGATGTTCCCGGACAAATAATAGGACCGATTGAAGTAATCACCAAGGACAACGTTTCCGAACTGTTTGAAATGTATTACGGTGGTTTGACACTGAAAGATTACATGGCGGGAAAATAATCAAGAGAGCAGGATTGCGGCTGCCCGCTGGGCAGCCGCATATGCTCGAAACTGCCTGGACTAACGGTGATATTGACAAAGTATATGTAGTGCATTACATTAAACACATCAGATGACTTGATAGTGGTTGTCATATCACTCGATGTCACCTTATGCATGATTTCGATTCGGTAATCTAAGGAGGTAGAATGTGAGGCCAAAATTAATATTGATGTTCACCCATAATGATGTTACAGTCCCTGACGCTGCCGCGTTTTATGATATGGTAAAAGATTTACCCGTCGACTATTTCGGTTTCAAAGAAATCGGGTTATCCGCTTCGGAAATGAAAGAGTTGAACGATAAAATCCACGCAGGGGGTTTTGAATCCTTTTTGGAAGTTGTTGAATATACCGAGGATAAGATTTCCACTCCCGCCAAACAAGCGGTGGATTTAGGTTTTGATTATCTGATGGGAACGGTATTCTACCCGTCAATCCGGGACATCATAGGTAAGAGTGACATTAAATACTTTCCCTTTTGTGGGAAGATCTACGACAGACCCTCGGTACTGGACGGTACGATTGAAGAAATCGTAGCAGATGCGAAAAGGATAGAATCGGAAGGGGTCGACGGTTTTGATCTGTTGGCTTACCGGTATAAATACCCGGACAATGTGAACGAACTTATCGCTGCATTACAGGATGAGGTGAAGGTTCCTATTGTCTCGGCAGGGTCAATCAATAGTTTTGAGAGGCTTGAGGAAACAATACGGCAGGGAGTCTGGGGTTTCACTATTGGAGGAGCGTTTTTTGAGAAGAAATTCATACCCGAGGGTTCCTATAGGGACAATGTCAAAGCCGTAGTTGATATGTTGCAATCGGTCTGACACCTCTATTCCGGTATCTATGGGCCGGGTTGTAACTGGTATAAACGAGGTAAACAGGGAAGGGTATAATGGGTTCACAGAATACGGTTCGTGAAAAGATAATAAACTATATGAAGGCAAACGATTTAAAAGTCGGGGATAAGTTGCCTTCGGAATCCGCGCTTTCCGAACAGATCGATGTCAACCGTTTAACGTTGCGGGAGTCGCTGAATGTCCTCCGGGGGGAGGGACTGATCAGTACACAGCATGGTACGGGGACCTTTATATCAAGTGATCTCAAGCATATATCAGACACATTGAACAACAACCTTGGAATTACCGAGATGATTGAAGTGGCCGGGTTCAAACCGGGCGCAAAAGAGTTCGAGCGTGAACTGGTAGTCGCCGATGAAGAATTGTCCCAAAAGCTTGGCGTTAAGGAAGGATCGGATATTCTGGTTTTTAAAAGGGTCCGGACCGCGGATAATAAACCGGTCATTTACTCGATGGATTATATTGCTTCCAGTCTCGTACCGGAATTTTTGAACATCACCGACCACAATGTTTCTTTTTATCAGTTTATCGAAGAAGAAATGAATCTAAGTATCGATAACAGTATCGCGGAAATAATTCCCGTTAAATGCACTCCCGATCTGGCGGTTAAACTGGAATATAAAGTAAATGAACCCCTTTTAAAGATGAAGCAGAAAATTACGGATGTTAAAGGCAACCCGCTGTTGTATGCCGTGGAATATTTCCGGCCTGATTATTTTATTATCCTTGTGAACAGAAGGCGGAGAAAATGAAAGCTCTGGTTAAGTACGGATACGGAAAGGGTGAAACGGAACTACGTGATGTTCCGGTACCTGAAATTGGGGATGAGGATCTCTTGATAGAAATCAAGGCGGCAGGAATATGTGGTTCCGATCTTGCCTTTGATGCCGGCGGACATGAGAATCTCTTGAATCCGCCGGTTGTATTGGGTCATGAGTTTTCCGGGATCGTTGCCGAAGCCGGGAAGAAGGTACAAGTATGGAAACCCGGTGATAGGGTGGTCTCCGAAAACACCGGTTACGTATGCGGGACCTGCTATTCCTGTTCCATCGCCGATTACTTAAGCTGCCAGAGCAGGTTGGGGCTGGGATATGGTATGGATGGAGGATTCACGGACTTTGTAAAGATTTCCGGGGATGTACTGAGAAGGATGCCTTCCTGTCTTTTCAGGATTCCGGATTCGATGTCCTTTGAAGAAGCCGCCATCCTCGACCCCTGCTGTAATGCTTACAAAGCCGTGGTCCAGGAATCGAACTTCCTGCCCGGGCAGGACATCGCCGTTTTCGGTGTGGGTCCCTTAGGGCTGTTTTCAATCCAGGTCGGACGGGCCGCAGGTGCAGCGAATATCATTGCCGTGGGTCTGTCCCGGGATACAAAGAGGTTCGATATTGCAGGGAAGCTGGGGGCTACACATATCGTGCGAGGGGATACCGAAGATGTCGTGGAAATCGTAAAGCAGATCACCGCCGGGGAAGGAGCCCCGCTTGTTATCGATTGTGCGGGAGTTGCGGCAGCGGAGAAACAGGCCATAGAAATTGTCCGGGTGGGCGGACAGATCGTAAAAATCGGATACGATGAAAACCCGCTTGGATTCTCCCTTGACCCGATCATGGATAAAAGCGTCAGCATTAAGGGGCATTTCGGGTACGATTATGTCTCCTGGAAAAACACGATAAAACTTGTGAATAAGGGGTTGATCGATCTTAAGGCCATGATCTCCCACGAGCTTCCACTTTCAGAATGGAAAAAGGGTTTTGCCCTTGCGAGAGAGCAGAAATCCATAAAGGTTATTTTACGGCCCGGGGTTTCATAGAGATGAAGGTATTCATTACAGCTGATTTCAGCAGTGAAGCCGTTGAAAGGCTCACCAATGCAGGACACCAGGTAAAACAGGGCGGCTGGGGAGTGACCCACGAAATTCTCACGGAAGATCAGCTCATCAGTGAGTTGGGGGACTGTGAAGCTTTATTTGTCGGTTACGAACCGGTAACAAAAAAGGTTCTCGACAGCACCAATGTAAAGGTCATCTGCTCGATCAGGGGCGGTCCCAGGGCGAATATCGACGTGGATCATGCTACAAGTAAAGGGATCCCCGTCATATTCACCCTCGGCAGGGAAGCTATACCCGTAGCCGATTTTACCATAGGGCAGATTGTGGGACTGGTACGCCAGATAGTACGGACCGACCGGGAACTGCACCAGGGGAAATTCACGAGTCCTGCAGGTGACTATGGGAGTTCGAAGGATGTTATATGGGACATGAGCGAGGAAGGACCCTGGGAATCCAGAAAGGGAATTGAACTTTCAGGAAAAACCCTGGGGCTTGTTGGATTTGGAACTGTGGGGCAGGAAGTCGCTAAACGGGCTGCAGGTTTCAATATGAAAGTGCTGGCCTACGACCCGTTTCAGAAGGATGTTGTATTCATCCGGAATAAAGTAGCCCGGGTGGAACTTGAAAAGCTGATGAAAAGCTCCGACATTGTTTCGATACATGCCAGGGGTACAGAGAAAAACAAGGGAATGATCGGGGAGAGAGAATTTGCGTTGATGAAAGACGGCTCTTACCTGGTCAATAACGCCCGGGCGGTTATTGTTGATGAGAAGGCGATGAGGGAGGCCCTGAGCCGGGGTAAACTTGGCGGGGTTGCACTGGATGTATTTCACCAGGAACCTGTTAAGGCAGATGACCCATTGTTTAAGATGGACAACGTCGTATTGACTCCGCACATTGCCGGGGCCGGGCTCGAAGTGGTGTACCGGCACTCCAGGATGCTTGTTGACGATTTCTTAAAACTGCTTGCCGGGGAGACGCCGAAAGCGATTTGCAACCCCGAAGCTTTGAAAAACTTCAGTACCAGGGCGGTTTGTAACCATGAACGTTCCGGCACCGACAGTCCGGGTATGGATATAAAACCGGAAAACTACGATTGGCTGGTGGAAGAAATCACACGGAAAGTGATTGAACAAATGAAGCTCAGTGTTGAAATATAAAAGGTTAACGGGGGAGTCCAATGTCGTTTACAGATACCCGCGAAATACTCCAGGATGCGGCTGACAGAAGGTATGCCGTTGGAGCATTCAATATATGCAGTTTAGACCAGTCGTCGGCGTTGATAAACATGGCTGTTTCGATTGGTTCGGCGATCCTTGTGACAATTCCCGCGGTAATCGAACCGTATGTCGATTTTGCGGAATTGGGCGCTGTTACCAAATGTGCGGCTGAAAAAGCCTCTGTACCGGTGGGTCTCCATTTGAGTCATGGTACCGACTTTGGGAGCGTGGAACGGGCAATAGATGCCGGTTTTACATCGGTTATGTTCGACGGTTCCAAACTCCCTCTGGAAGAAAATATCAGATTAACCAGGGAAGCGGTACGAATGGGCCACAGCAGGAATGTTGCGGTGGAAGGTGAACTTGGCTCCTTAGGAGGCTCGGCGGACATGATGACCGATCCGGATTCCGCCTCGCAGTATGTTAAAGAAACGGATATCGATATTCTGGCCGTGGCCATTGGGAACGCCCATGGTTTCTACAAAGGAACACCGAAGCTCGATTTTGAAAGATTAGTACATATCAGAAATGCAATATCTTCACGAAAGAATGTTTTCCTCACCCTTCATGGTGGCACAGGTATACCTGATCATGATATGAAAATGGCTATATCCGAAGGTATTACGAAAATATGCATCTATACAGAAATGTGTAATGCCGGGAAAAATAATGCCATGGCTTACCTTGCTGGGAATCCGGAATATCAGGGTAATTATGATGTACCGGAATTAATCAAGGGGATCAGCTCGGGATTTGCCGATACTGCACGTTCGTTTATGGAAATCTTCAGTTCGAAAGGGAAATCCGGCGGCAGCGGGGTATCCACGGACCAGCTGGACATTGAAGAAATAAAATCCATTATTCATGCAGTTATCAATAATTTGTAGGGACTCAACGTATAAGCTGTGCAGGGAATATACCGGGTAGGAGAATTTGTGGATGTGGACATTGGGTGTGGACATTGGGACAACCGGATGTAAGGCGGTGGTTTTTAATGACCAATGGCGGATAAAAACATCGGTATATAGAGAATACGACCTTATACCCGCAGGAAAGGGCCGCTTTGATTTGGACCCCGAAGTTGTGTGGAATAATGTCCGGGAAGCCATACAAGAAGCGAACAACAACCTGCCGGGCAACGAGATTGAAGCCATGGGGATATCTGCAATCGGAGATGTCATCATTCCCTTAGACGGTTCAGGAGATGTTGTCCGGCCCAGTATTGTGGATTTTGATCCTCGCGGGACCGTGGAAATCGAGGATTTTTCAAAGGACTTCGGTGTACAAAAACTTTTTGAGATTTCCGGTATGCCCCCCTTGTTCATAAACAGCCTGTCTAAGATTCTATGGTTGAAAAAACACGAACCGGAGACCTTTTCCAGGGTCGCGGCCTGGGCGACATATGAAGATTATATTCTGCGAAAACTCGGATCTTCTCCCGCAGTCAGTTTTTCTCTGGCAGCAAGGACTATGCTTTTCGATATAGAAAAAAAATGTTGGGCGGAAGAGATTCTCGATGCCGCCGCAATCGATAAAAGGATGCTGCCCGAGGCGGTTCCATCGGGGGAAGTCATTTCGAGAATTGATCCTAAAATGGTAAAGGAACTTGGGTTTTCACATGATGTAGCTCTCTGCAGCGGCGGTCATGATATGGTTTGTGCCGCCATCGGCGCCGGTCTTGATCCACAGGCCCCGCATACGGCTGTCGATATTACCGGGACCATCGAAGGCATAGTCACTGTTTTTGAGGAAGTCAATACCGGAAGTGAAATGCTGGACAACAATTACCCATGTTATCCCGGGTATAACAGTTATGTTTCATTCAGTGTCAACCTGACATCGGGATGCGTCTTAAAATGGTTTCGGGATGAACTGGCACGAGATACTTCCTGCAAGGCCAGGACAACGGGAAAGGATGTATACAGCATTCTTATGGAAACTATCGACACCCGGGAGTTGAGCAATTTATTTTTCGTTCCATATTTTGCAGGAAGCGGTAATCCCGATTTCGATCCCGATTTGCACGGAGCCATATACGGGTTAACCCTGGATACAACACGGGAGAACATTGTACAAAGCCTTATTGAAGGATTGTGCCTGGAAGTACGGTCCTACCTGGATGGCTTTGAGGAGGCGGGTATGCATATCGACTCTTTACTTGCAGTCGGCGGCGGCTCCAAATCACCTGCATGGCTTCAACTCAAGGCCAATGTAACGGAAAAAGAGATAACCGCAACGGGTATCCCCGAATCTTCAGCCCTCGGCGCTGCTGCATTGAGCGCGGTTGCAGTCGGGGAAATAAGTGATCCCGTCGAGGTGAGTCGGAAAACAACTGGAATGCGGCAGGTGTATAAACCCCAGGATGTAAACAGGACCGAGTTCCATGAAAAATATAAGCAATACAAGGATTTGAAAAGTATGATGAAAAAAATGGCAAAACAAACTAAGGAAAGGAATGTGATATGAGGATACTTGCTTTCGGGGCACATCCCGATGATATCGAGTTCCAGGTCGGCGGAATCCTGGCGAAATACGCAAACCGGGGAGACGAAATTTACATGGCCGTGGCCACCAACGGAAGTATCGGGTCCTTCCGGATGAGTAAAGATGAGATTTCCGGGGTACGGCGTAAAGAGGCCCGGAAATCGGCGGATCTGTTAGGGGCGCATCTTACCTGGATGGGGTTCGAAGATGAGTTTCTCTTCGATAATGAAGCATCCCGGTTGAAATTTATCGATACCGTGAGAATTGCCAGGCCGGATATTATTCTTTCTCATGTCCCGGAGGGTGATTACAATCCCGATCACAATGCCGTGGGATACCTCACTTTCATTGCCCGGATAAACGCCTCGATAAAACTTATCGAGACGGATCATCCCCCTACTTCAAAGGTTCCGGCCTTGTTTTTCTATTCCACGTTAGCCGGTGCCGATTTTATCCCTGAATACTATGTGGATATCACGGAAACGTTTGAAATGAAGAAAAAATTGTTTTTGTGTCATGAAAGCCAGCAGGGAGACTGGTGCCGGGATGCCTTCGGCGTTTCTTATATCGAGATGCTGGAAAATGAATCAAGGTTGGCGGCCACCCAGGCGGGTACGCCGGGATGCAGTTTTGCAGAGTGTTTGAAATTGTGTAAAAGTTGGCCCGCTGTAGCCGGGGCGTATAAACTGCTGCCATAGAGGGACGGCGATTCCATCACTAATCCGGAAAAGAAAGGAAGAAGGCGAAATTATGAACAATGTTGACTTAAGAACCTATGTTTTTCTCGATTCCCTGCAGCCCCAGATGGCCTCGTATATTTCAACAATATCGAAGGGATATTTCCCGGTAGCGAATCAGGCTTGCATGATTATCGAGATTTCACCGGGAATAGAGATCAACCGGTTGACGGACATCGCTCTTAAAGCTACGGAAGTGCGCCCCGGGATTCAGATTGTAGAACGGTTGTTCGGACTGCTTGAACTCCATTCCGACAGCCAGGGGGATGCACGGCAGTCGGGACAGTCGATACTTGAAGAACTCGGTCTTACCGAAGCGGACAGGATGAAACCAAGCATGTTAACGAGTCAGCTTATTAAAAACATAGATGATCACCATGCCCAGCTTATTAACAAAGTAAGGTATGGGAACATGATTGTGCGTGGCAATACGCTCTATGTTCTTGAGGTAGAACCGGCTGGATATGCATACTACGCTGCGAACGAGGCTGAAAAGGCATCGCATATTAATATTATCAATGTTCAGGGATATGGCCGGTATGGAAGGATATATATAGCGGGGGATGAAGCCGAGGTACTGGTGAGCAAAGAAATTGTAGAAGCTCGCCTTCAATCGCTGGCCGGAAGGTCTCCTGCAGGGCAGAAGGAATAATGGGAATTAAAGAAAATAGGCTTGTAAAACCGCATAAATCACGATAAAGGAGAATAATTATGGCTGATGTTTTTGAAAATGCACTGGGAATGATTGAAACGAAGAGTTTTTCTGCAATGGTTGAAGCGTCCGATGCCATGGTAAAGGCGGCACGGGTTGAGCTCACCAATTGGGTCAACACCGGAGGCGGTTATGTAACATCCATCGTTCGGGGAGACGTCGCCGCGGTACGTGCAGCGCTGGATGCCGGCGGAAGAGCCGCTGAAAAAGTTGGAGAGCTCATCAGTGTTCATATTATTCCCCGGCCTCACGATAATGTTGACGGTGTATTTCCGCTGGGAAGGAGCCCGAAAGGGGCGAAAAAATAGATAAATGGTAATAGCCAAAGTTGTCGGTACCATCGTTTCTAATTGATGTTATCGAGTTGGGCGGTAAGGTCATATACGATAAAAGCAGGGCATAGCCTATGATATTCGGAAAAACCGTCGGCACGGTGGTAAGTACCGTTCGAAGTGATGAAATCGACGGAGCTGCGTTTCTCTTAGTAAGGCAGTGCAGCCATACGGGTGAACCCATGAACAACTACCACGTCGCTCTTGATGTGGTACAGGCGGGACCGGGGGAGATGGTGCTTCTGTCGCAGGGGAGTTCCTGCCGGCAGACCGGGATGAGTTACCGGAAACCGGTAGATGCCGTCATCATAGGGATTATCGATTCAATTGAGGAGGCGGGTAAGATAGTGCAGGCCCTGGGCGCGGTTGTTAAAGCATGTCATGCCGCCGCCGGGGATACTGTGACGGCCGCAACCGAGTATGTAAAGCGAAAGGGATTGCTATGCAAGGATATCCTCATTCCCCATGCCCATCCCGAGATTATGCCTTTTATTCTGTAAACATGACGGAGACGTATCAATATGAAGATAGACGAACATACGATTCGAACCGTCATTGAAGATGTGATAAAGAGTATACAAGGTGATGCTAATCCGGCAGGCAGGAGCTTCAATAGCTTCAATAAGAGAAAAACAGTAACCGGTAATAAAGTCGGCGGAAATGCAGCTCCCGGCAGAACCCCTGCAGCCGGCACAGCCGTAGGTACAAAAAGGGGAAATCACGGCATCTTCAAGGATATGGACAGCGCAGTCAAAGCGGCCGGACAGGCGCAGGCGGATCTCATGGCATCCACATTAGAAGTCCGCCGGAATATGATAGCGGCAATGAGGAAAGCTGCAATGGATAATCTCGAAGGGATGTCCCGTATGGCTGTGGAAGAGACCGGTTTAGGACGTGTGGAAGACAAAATACTGAAGAACCGTCTCGTAGCCATAATGACTCCGGGAGTTGAAGACCTGGTCCCTCTTACCTATACCGATGACCATGGCTTGACATTAACGGAACGGGCACCATACGGCGTCATCGGGGCGATTACTCCGAGTACAAATCCTACATCATCGATTATCTGCAACGGTATAGGCATGATAGCGGGAGGGAATTCGGTGGTTTTTGCTCCCCACCCGGGGGCCAGGAACGTTTCTCATTATACTATCTCCCTGCTGAATGATGCGATTGTCGGGGCCGGCGGTCCGGAAAATGTACTCGCCACCGTGGAAGAGCCTACCATCGAGGCGGCCCAGCATATGATGGGGCATGGTTCCGTTGCACTGTTGGTCGTAACCGGAGGACCCGGTGTTGTCCGTGAAGCGATGAAGCGGCAAAAAAAGGTGATAGCCGCGGGTCCGGGGAATCCTCCGGTTGTGGTTGATGAGACCGCAGATATCGGTAAGGCCGGCAGGGCTATTGTGGCAGGAGCGGGATTCGACAATAACATTATCTGTATTGACGAAAAAGAGGTGCTTGTCGTTTCCTCTGTGAAAGAAAAACTCAAGGCGGAAATGAAGAAGCATGGTGCCTGGGAACTGGACGCGAAACAAACGGAAACGATAACCAGGGAAGTGATTACGGACCCTGGAAGGATGGGACACGAAGGGATGACCAATAAAAAGTATGTGGGGAAAGACGCCTCGGTCCTCGCCAAACTTATAGGACTGGATATTCCCTCCGAAACCCGTATCCTTATTGCCGATGTTGACAGGGACCATCCCCTGGTATGGACCGAACAGCTTATGCCTATTCTTCCCATTGTAGAAATGAATAACGTGGATGAGGCCATCGATTTCGCGGTTCTCTGTGAACATGGGTTTCGACATACCGCGTCGATGCATTCGAAGAACATCGATAAACTTTCACGAATGGCAAGGATGATGAACTGCTCCCTCTTTGTAAAGAACGGTTCGAATTTCAATGGAATGGCATTCGGGGGGGCCGGGTATACCTCTTTTACCATCGCAAGTCCGACGGGAGAGGGGTTTACCCGGGCACGGCATTTTACCAGGGAACGGCGGTGTGCCTTGATAGATAATTTCAGGATTGTATAAACGGGGGAAGAATGAAACTTCTCCTGGTACAGCCCCTCATCCGTACTCATTCCTGCAGATATAAAAAAGTATATCGATCATACACTCCTGAAACCGGAGGCGACCCAGGAACAAATCGATAAGCTTTGCAACGAGGCAAAGGAATACGGTTTTTATTCCGTGTGTATAAATTCCTGTTGGGTAGAGTATTGTGCAAAACGGCTTCGGGGATCGGGTGTGAAGGTATGCGCAGTAGTCGGTTTTCCATTGGGTGCCATGGACAGACACGCAAAAGGGGCCGAAACACGCCATGCGGTCGAGGCTGGAGCGGATGAGATCGATATGGTTATCAATGTGGGTGCCCTGAAATCGGGAAATGTAAAACTCGTAGAAGAGGATATCCGCTGGGTGGTTCGATCGACACGGCAGAAAACGATAGTAAAGGTCATTATCGAGGCGGCGCTCCTTAACGACGATGAAAAGATACTTGCCTGGGAACCGGCTCCGGTATAGCAATCGTAACGGGCCAAAAGAGCGGTTCGGACTATTAAAACCGGCCCGGAGCATGCCCGGACCGGCTTATAGAAACTCTCTTACTGGACCCTTCTGATACGGTCATTGAGTGTATCGGCTATAAACAGGCTTGTCCCGTCCGTAGTGATACCCCTTGGACCGTTGATCTGTGCAGAGGTCCCGGTTCCGTCGGTTGCTGCACCGGTGCCGTCCCCGATAATTGTTGTCACCGTACCGGTGGCAAGATCGATCTTCCGGATCCGGTGATTGAAATAATCCGTAACATACAAGCTGGTTCCGTCAGTGGTTATACCATAGGGCCGGTCAAATTCTGCAACAGTCGGGCCGCCGTCCAGGAAGCCGCCGGCGGCGTTGTTGGCC
Source organism: Spirochaetota bacterium (assembly GCA_024274705.1). GTDB lineage: Bacteria > Spirochaetota > Spirochaetia > SPDA01 > JAJSAL01 > JAJSAL01. The sequence goes on along the minus strand of JAJSAL010000008.1, from coordinate 34,678 downwards.
GTGGTTCCGTCTCCTCCTGCCAGGGTGGTCACGTTTCCGGTAGAGAGGTCTATCTTTCGTATTGTATTGTTTAGACCCTCGGAAACATATATGTACGTCCCGTTCGTAGTAGCACCATGGGGGCCGTCGAACTGTGCAGCAGCTGCCGTACCATCCAAGTACCCGCCGGCACCCGATCCATACGTAGTAACCGTCGTTCCCGATGTGTCCATCTTGATGACTTGATCACTAACGAAGTCGGTAACATACAAATAGGTGTTGTCCGTGGTGATTCCGTAAGAAGAAAAGCTGACTGTTGCGATGAGTACAGTAGTGTACGGAGGTGCAATGGTGATCCTGTTTATATCCCCAGTAGTATCGGCAACGAAGAGGTAGGTTCCATCCGTGGTTATTTCCGCCAAATCATACCCGACGGAAGCAACCAGGGTCGTTACAGCTGCGGTGGCAATGTCGATCCGCCTTAGCACACCGGTACCAAATGAGTCGTTATCCGCCACGTACAGGTATGTCCCGTCTGTACAAATACTGGTGGGATTGTAGAATTGTGCCGCTATACCCGTACCATCGGCATTCCCCGTATTTAAGGCAGTACCCGCAAAAGTTGTCACGCCGGCATTGGAGGCGGTGAAGGCCAGGTCGTTCCCCTGCATCGATCCGCCCACCAGGGTAAGACTGCTATCCCCCGCGACAGTTACCGTTTCCCCGGCGGTGTTCTCAAACGTCGGGTTGAAGGTAAACTGGTTGGTCACGTCTGCTGTATTGCCGAAAATCCCGAGATAGAACGTTGCCGCTCCGCTCACCGGAATGGTTGCGGTTTCGTCCGTGGGTGCACCGGCCTGCCAGAACTGCTGGGAGTAGCGTGTCCCGTCGCTGTTGAACACCAGGAGGTCCACATCCTGGGTACTGGTGAGCTGGATCGTAAGGGTACCTGCTTCGGGAGGGGCGATGGAAAAGTGAGCCATTGCTCCGTATGCTACCGATGCGCTGTAGGTTGACCCGATAGGTAGTGCAGTCGGATCAGCGGGAATCAAGGGGATCCGAATGGTATTCGCCCCCCGGGAGTACACAGGCGCAGTTACCGAACCCGTAGTAAGGACGGTTCCCGACGCATCGGCAGTGCTTACCGAGAACGCCCTGTCCACACCCACAGGAACAGCGGGGATATAACAGCTGATAAGCCAGACACCGCTTTCAGCCCGCTGCGCTTCGGAGAAGCTGAATGAGTGGGTTTCCGCGGCCAGGTCCCCGGCGGACACGGTAATGTCGATGGTACTCGTGGAAGGATCGAGCACCCGGCTGGACACGGAAGATGATACTGCGGGGTCCGCCTGGAGTGTTTCATTCGAAGGAAACACGTGATTGTAGTAGTCCGGAAAGGCGAGGACTATTTCGATACCTACCCGATCCCCGTTTCCGAAAAAAGGCATCTGGCAGCCCACCGCGGCAAAGACGAGAAGTGTAATTATGGAAAGTGTTATTGTTCTTAACTTCATACTGCACCTCCTATTCCAGTATTACCGTGACAGGGGCGGTTTCAGCCGCCTCCGGCGCCATAGGCGGACGGGCCAGGTTCATCGGATCCGGGATAATCAGCGATACCGCTATATCTTCCAGTTCCGCAAGCTCCGGCGTTTCGTATCCGCTGGTGGCACTCTTCTGCCCGGCCGTAAGCGTCCGGGTCTGACCGATCAGGTTGTAGAATAACACGACCCCTTTCAGAGCCGAGATACGCTCACCGTCGTAGTCGAATTCGGTTCCGCGAACGGCGGCTGTTGAAAAGGAACTCTTCAGGGTAAAATCATGGGTCAGCTCCTCACCGGTTTTTACTTTTGCGTTCACCCTGCCCACATTGAGGGACAGCGAGGTCTTGACTGTTCCTCCTTCGGTTATCAGGTCATCCAGCGTCAGGCTGGTCAGCGCTTTGACCGTGATCTCTGATGTCCCGAGGTCGAGAAGTGCCGAGGACTTGAACCCGGTGGATATGGTTGTACCCAGGGTAATGGGGGATCCCACGGCAACGGGTTTCCAGTCCGCTCCGGACTCCATGTAGAGAACCCTCCCTTCGAACTCCTTTACTACCGCTGCACTTTGAGCGGCGAGGAAATAGGGGATGCTTATAAGAAATATGGTTAGCACCATTGTTCGTTTCATTCGATTATCCTCCTTCATTAAAAGCTTAATACAGCGTTCAGCTTGATCGCGGTCTCTGTCCCTCTCTGCGTGGAAAGGAAGACACCCCCGGCTTTCGTGTTCGGGAAAAACATACCGGTTACGAGTGAAAGACCGAGGTCCGATACCGGCCGGAAGTTCAGAGCCAGATCGATCTCCGTCCCAACATATTTTGCATCCGATGCAGAATTGTACGGTTCTGAAATCGCTCCCGTAGTGGGTCTGAAGAAGAACACCGATTTGATCTCGGTTTGAAACTGTTCTCCCCGTTTCCCGAGAGGAGCCAGGGGTTTCAGGGAATACCGGATGTCAGTGATAACGATGTTTCCCAGTTGAGGGGTGAACATGGTTTCCAGGGGTGTTTCCGCGACAGGTATGAACAGGGAGGACCTGCCCGCGGTGTTGCCTTCGATAAACGTGTAATTGTCCGCATCCCCGCTTGCATAGAGCATCTTGAACAGAATGCGTGAATACAGTTTCTTTTCCGGATACCACCGGGCGCTTATCCCGCCGAGAAAGGAGCGGATACTTGCTTTTGAGTAGGCGCCGTCGATAAGGGAGAGGGTGCTTCCGAAGCCCAGGTACCCGTGGATGTTCCAGTACAGGCTGAACGGCGCAGCTCCGCCTGCTCCCAGCCCGATGTAATGGGTATTGATCCTGCCTCCCCGGATCTGGTCTCCCAAGGTGTCTGCACTGCGGAGATCGATCTGCATGATGTAGGAGGTTGTTACGTTTATCCGCCGGAGGAGTTCTATGAACTCGAGCTCCGCCATGCCAACCAGGCGGGGAGGAGCAAGAAGCCTGCCGGCGTCCAACCTGTCTGCAGCATCGTGCTTGGACATCATGATAAGGGACGATTCCTTGAAAAGGAGTCCTGAAAAACCGGTGTACACCGTTGCGTTGAACGGGGCGAGCTTCATATGGATTTTTAAGCCGTCCAGGGGATGGGAAAGAACGTTACCTGAGAAATCCTGTACAGGGAAGCGTCCAGCTTCAAACGACAGGAATGAAACATCATCCCCGATGGGATATTCACCTTTCAGTTTCAGGAGTTCCAGGTCGAAAAGGTACGGACGTGTCAGGGTGAAGGTATAACTCCCCTGGGCACCGGCATAGAGCGATTTTCCGATTGAAGAATCGAGCCAGAGTGATATTTTGTCCCCCTGCTGAAAACTTGTTCCACTTTCGATTTCCAGGGCGGAAAGATTCTCGATTGAACCGCCGAAATCGAGAGCAGAGAGAGAAAGAACGGATAAAAACAATATTACAGTAAAAACTATTCTCACTTTATGGTTCATCTCCTCACTCCTCCCTCTCTAGTACACGACCCAGGTATCGTAAGACTTCTTCTCCGGACAGCGTCCGTCCGGGTTCCTCTCTTTTCCGGAAGATTTTCTGAAATGTGAGCTCCCGTGAAGCGTAGCGGGGCCCGGGAAACACGGAATACATGATCCCGCCTTTCCACCCGAATGCCTTCAGGATCATGAACGAAAATTCCCCGAGACGGATGGTGTCGTCGGCGTTTTTGTCCAGTTTTTTCCACCCCTGCTCGCGTAAGAACAGGGCGGCTTCAGCGGGACTCGAATCTTCCGGTATAAGCTCCGCGCTGACGAGTACAACATACGCGGAAGAACCGAATGATGCTTTTTGCTCTAATAGCAGACTCTCCAGGAATTCACCCGGTTGTGCAAAGAGCAGTAGAGGAAAAAACAGTAAGAAAATGAGTAGAATGATTGTTCTCATACGTGCCTCCTTCGGCCTTGGTTTAAAAGTACTTAAACGATAAGTACTTTTTGTATAAAATTTTGTGTTAATAAACTGCATATCTTCAGCGACATCATTGAATCGCCATTGTTTTTATTTGCTGGTCAAGTTAAATACGCCGTCCCAGCCTTCCGGAGGCGGGTCCTTCCGGAATTTTTCGCAACGTTCCAGAAAGGTTGTTGCCGGACCGTCCCCCGGCGTGGTTTCCAGAACCGCGTTGAAACAATCTATCCCCTCTTTCCACCGCTGTTGTTCGAAATAATCGATACCCTGATGAAACAGGTCCACCATTTCGAGGGTTCGGCTGTCGATAAGTTCCTTTTCTTCTACAAGTTGGAACAGCCTCACCGGGGTGTTGATCCCCACTACGCGTACCCGGTCGAGTTTCCGGAATACAAATTCCCGGTCAGCTTCCTTCTGGGTATCTTCACTCAGGAGAATCCATGTACCGTACTGCTTGTTAACGCCCTCTAATCGTGCGGCCAGGTTAACGGCGTTTCCCATGATGGTATAATCCATCTTTCGCCCGGTGCCCATATTCCCCACCACCATATTGCCGGTGTTGATGCCGATGCGCGTAAGCAGGGGACCCGGGGAGCGTTTTTCCGCAAGGAACCGTTTATTCAGCTCCACCTCCGCCTTTTTCATGTTAAGGGCGGCCCTGCAGGCTCTTACCGCATGGTCTTCAAGCTCGGCAGGGGCACCGTAAAATGCAATAATGGCGTCACCTTCAAACTTGTCTATGGTGCCTCCCAGGTCGAGGATGATGTCGCTCATCTCGGAAAGATACGTATTGAGGAGTGTTACCAGTTCCGGGGCGGTCAGCTGTTCCGAGATGGTGGAAAACCCCCTTACATCGGTGAAACATGCGGTAATATACTTGTTCTCCCCTCCTAAGGAGAGTTTATCAGGGTCATCGATAATCTGGTTGATAACGGTATCAGACAGATAATGTCCGAAGGCATTCCGGATAAATGTTTTTTCCCTGGCAGTGAGAATGAACTTGAGGATCGTTAAAATGATAAACGTGAAAGATACGGCCAGGATGGGCATAAAGATCTGAAGGTATAAACCGAAGGAGCGAAAGAGCACTATCCCGATACCTGCGATACAGAGGATACAGGCGATCCCAAAGAGTATCGAATATAAAGGCTGGAACCGCCTGGAGGTGAGATAGACGATAATAGTGAAAAAGACGGCAAGAAGGGCGGAAAACAACCGGGGAAGATCATCGAGAAATTGCCGGCCCAGGATGGTATTGATGACCGCCGCATGGGTTCCTACATTATCGAAGGATTCGTCAAAGGGCATGACACCCCGGTCTGTGGTGGACGTACCTGTCCAGCCGATAAGGCAGATCGATCCCGGGATCTCTTTGCGGAGAATATCCCTGGTCTGCATAAGATTTCCGTAGAGATTTTTCGTTGCAGGAAAGAATGTCCGGATATCCTGCCGTATCCCTTTCAGTTCCTCGATGGTTTCCTCGGGGAAACCGCCGTCCGCCAGAATTTGATCGATTTCTTCTACAAGTTCCGAATCCACTCCGCTGTCCAGAAAAGTGCCGAGCTCCCTGAAAAAGACATTCCGCAATGCCCGGTAATCTTCCACCGGCCTATCCGCTTCTCCGGCCAGATGCGCTTCTTTTATCTCCTTCGCTTTTTCATAATAATCCAGGAGCGGCGTTTCTCCCTGGTAATAGTCCAGATAACCCGCTGCCGCCATTGCGTACAAATTTGCAAGGAGGTCCTGTTCCTGCCGCTCGTGGAGAACAAGGTAGTAGTACGAGAGGTGACGGAAACTCTCTTCAAACTTTTTTTTCGGCCAGTTGATCAGGAGCCGGTTATCTTCAGCCAGGGGTATGCGGATCTCTTCGGTTCCCTTCAACAAGATGGTGTTTTTCTCTACGGTGATTTCAGGGTTCCCCAGGACCGATAATACAGCGGCGAAACTGAGCTGGGGAAAAAAAGTGCCGTCCTCTTGTATAATAAGGTCTATCCGCCGCCTGACACCGTCGGTATCCACGACGATATTGGTAAAACCGGCTGTAAGGGCGTTGCCGAGGATGGGAAGTATGGTCGGCCGGATATCCACGGCACTTTTGAAGATATCCTGCTGTACGGAAATACGATCCAGTGAGAAACGGTTCCGGGCCCATTCTTTACGTTCTTCCGGAATATCTTCATCCCTTTCGGGAAGCATGCTTACGGTGAAAACGGCCTTTCCAAAAAACCCGGCCGCGGCTCCAAGGTAGATGTCGTTATCCCGTTCGATTTTTTTCATATTCGATAAAATGCTTTCCTCGGACTCTGTGATAACGGACTGTACCTCATCGGCATACAGGAAAAGGTAAGCAGGCGGGATAGCACCGGACTCAACAGCTGTCAGAAGCTCTCTCACTGTGCTGCTGAGAACGATAAACTCGTGTTCTACGTGATCAGGAAATGTTTTTTCAAACACGTCCGGGTTGATACCCCGTAAACTTTTTTCCGTATATTCAATATCAAACACCGCGTACCCTGCATCGAATTCAGCCAGGAGGATCAATCCGTCTGCCATGATATCCCGCGTCCATGGGAACATGCCGACTTTCGAAATAGCCAGATCATCGATATTGAGTAAAAGTATATCCGGATTTTCCGATACCGGCCGCTTAAGCCTGAGAAATGTGTCGTAAATCTGATTGTCCGGGTTTTCGTAGATATCGGTTGTATAGAGGAGTAAGAGGACGATGAGAAAGGCCAGGGGGATGTAGATGTCATACCGGTGTTTCTCTTTCAACCTTTTTTACCTTTTTTACCTTTTTTTTGAGTTTAGCGTTTAGTATAACATTAGGGTATTGGTAAGAAAAGTAAAAAAAGAATAGTTTTCACCGGATTTCCCTACATTTTAGTTTTAATCCTTCCATATAACTTACAAAACTGTAGGAATAATCAACGTTCCACGAAGCTGACAGGACATCAGTGGACCCCGGATGGTGTTGACGGGTCCTTACCATAGTGAAATCCATGGAGTATCCCCGTTTTTATAAAGAAATTTTAACGATATAGGGTTGTTTTTCAGTTTTTGGCTCAAAAAATGCTTACTTCTGGGTAATAGTGTAATGGAGGTTCACAGTAATGAGTATTGTTGATATGCAGCTAGGTCTGGACACGGTATGGGTACTGATAGCAGCGTTTCTCGTATTTTTTATGCAGGCAGGCTTCGGGATGGTGGAAGTCGGGTTTATCCGGGCGAAAAATGCTACCAATATCCTTACGAAGAATTTTCTCGATTTTTGTATGGCATCCATCGGATTTTTCGCCTTCGGATATGCTCTCATGTTCGGTCCCGGTAACGGTTTCATGGGATTCTCCGGATGGTTCCTTAAGGGAGCGGAGAGTGGTGCGGGCATTCCCTTATTCGCGTTCTGGCTGTTTCAGGCTGCCTTCTGCGGAGCGGCAGCGACTATCGTTGCCGGGGGCATGGCAGAACGGATGAAATTTCCCGCATATCTTATCTATTCGTTTGTCATATCCGCATTCATCTATCCCCTTGTGGGTCACTGGATCTGGGGCGGAGGATGGCTGGCAAACCTCGGGTTTGCAGATTTCGCCGGGTCTACCGTTGTACACACCACCGGTGGAATTGCTGCACTGGTGGGTACGATGATCCTGAAACCGCGAACCGGTAAATACCGGGCGGATGGATCTCCAAACCTGATACCGGGACACAACATCCCTCTTGCTGCCCTGGGTGTCTTTATCCTCTGGTTCGGCTGGTTCGGTTTCAATCCCGGGTCGACTTTAAGTGTAGGGAATGGAAATCTCATCGCCAGGGTGGCAATCAATACGAACCTTGCAGCCGCAGCAGGAGGCCTCGCCGCCATGATGACAATCTGGATTGTATCGAAGAAGGCGGACCTCTCGATGGCAATGAACGGCGCCCTGGCCGGCCTGGTTGCGATAACAGCTCCCTGTGCGTTTGTTGATCCCGTTTCTTCGATCATCATCGGTGCTGTGGGAGGTATCATTGTCGTATTCGGCGCTTTTCTCCTGGATAAGCTGAAGATCGATGACCCGGTGGGTGCTGTTCCTGTTCATGGAATGAACGGTATCTGGGGGACCCTGGCCGTCGGGTTGTTCGGAAGGGAAAGCCTAGGACTTTTCTCGGACGGCCTGTTTTTCGGCGGAGGCGGAAGACTCCTGGGGGTCCAGGCGTTAGGAACGTTTTCGGTTGCCGTATTTATTTTCATAGCCATGGGAGTAGTGTTTAAAGTGATTGATGCTACCATGGGCTTAAGGGTATCCCTGGAAGAAGAATGGCGGGGATTGGATATCGGTGAACACGGTCTCGAATCGTACGCCGGCTTTCAAATTATCAATTAGGAGGAATGCATGAAAATGATTACTGCTCTTATACAGCCGGAAAAACTGGAATCTGTAAAAAAAGCCCTGTTCGATGCGGAAGTTCACAAGATGACTGTTACTTCGGCCCACGGATGCGGACAGCAGAAAGGATACGAGGAAACCTTTCGGGGTGTTATTTCCGAGATCAATCTACTCAACAAGATCCGGATAGATATTGCCGTGAATGAAGATTTCGTGGAACCCACCATCGAGGCGGTCATCGGGGCCGCACGGACCGGGAACATAGGTGATGGAAAAATCTTTATTACCGAACTGAAGGAGTGTATCAGGATTCGTACCGGTGAAAGGGGGAACGCAGCCATCGGATAGAATTCCTCTTGGTAGTTCCCGGGTATCACAGTACAATAAAACCGGATATGGAAACCCCTGAAGCGGTTCCGCCTGAAGAAAGAGAAACCTGGAACCTTCTTGATAAAAGTGCCCCCGGGTCCGTGTGTAAGCGGGCGAAATCCGGCTATGATGAAAAAAGCAGGATGTATACACTCCGTTCTTTAGGACAACCTGTGGAAGTCTTTCCGGGCAGGCGGGTGATGAGGAGCCCCACACCTTTAGGAAAATGCATCCTGGAAGAATACGGTTCCTATTCCCGGCTTGCGATTGTGCACTATCTGGTGAATGCAAAAGATATACTCCCTTCGGGTCGTCTTGTCCTGCCTCAGGAACTTCCCGGGGGAGATATCTTCAGGAGGGGTACCCACCGTCTGCCCCTGGACAGACTTGCGGGGATATACGGGACAGACCTATGTAGATTTGCCGGAACATGTTCTCTTCTGGGAGGAGCGCCTGCTGACATTGGAGACGCAGCATTCCAGCTCAAACCACTTCCGGAAATCCCCATATATGCCGTACTGTGGGAAGGATGTCATGAGTTTCCGCCGTCAGCATCTCTGCTCTTTGATTCTGTTTGTCAGCTCCACCTGGCTACAGATATTTTGTGGGGACTTGCTATGCTCACTGCGGAGATCCTTATCAATTATAATGATAGTGATGTTCCTGGATCATTCTGAAATTTTTCAGCTTTTCCAGGGCTTTATTCTGTATCTGCCTGATTCGTTCCCGGGTAATACCGAAGTAGTTGCTGATATCCCGTAGAGTATGGGGTTTCCCGTCATCAAGGCCGAACCTGAGCTTCAATACCATTGCTTCCCGGGATTCGAGTTTGTCCAGGGCGTTGGATATCACCTCCTTCATGTTCCGGTTGAAGGAAGACTCGAAAGGGTCGCTTATTTTTTCACTTTCGATAACATCGATAAGATACATTTCGTCTTTTTCGTCAATCGTCACATGGAGAGATGCAATCTCCTTGCAGGCGGAAGCAATTTCAAGCACTCGTTTCCGGGACAGGTTCATGTATTCCGCCAGGTCCTCGATAGTGGGAGCTTGACCCTTCTGCTCGGTCAGCATCGACTTGAATGCGGAATATTTTACAGCCAGATTATGGGCGCACAGAGGAAGGCGGATCGGCTTTCCGTAGTCTGCACACGCTTTCTGGATTGCCTGTTTGATCCACCAGATGCTGTATGTGGAAAACCGTGTCCCTCTTCCCGGGTCGAAACGATTGACTGCTTCCATCAATCCTATGTTTCCTTCATTGATGAGGTCCGGAAGACTTAACCCCCGGTTTTTAAACTGTTTTGCCACTGATACAACGAGGCGGAGGTTGGAAACGATCATCTTGTTTTTCTCCTGGCTCAGCTTCCGTTTCAGCAGCCCTACGCTCCTGACATATTCCGGGTTCCGGGTCCGCTCCTTCGGTGTCTGCTCTTCCAAGTCTTTTATCTGTTTCTGTACATGTTGAATTGCAAATCCCAACTCTTTTTCTTCTTTTTTCGTCAAGAGCTGGTAGGATCCTAATTGATGGAAATATTGTTTCAGCGTATCTTCCTGAGCTGTGAATGTACCGGTTTTCATCTTTCTGCTCCCTTTCTCGTTTTGGCAAATCTATTGCAAAAAACGTGCCAAAGGGGAAACAGTGGCGTTTGATGATGAAAATGGGTCAAAAATGGTAAAAATTTCTAATAATGGCGCGATCACTTTTCACGAATGAAACAGGACTGTTTCATTTTCGGGCATTGAGAAAGAACTATGACAACCAGGAGCAGGTAGGGAAACCAGTCCCCCCACCGGGTGTAGAGGGTCGTCTTCACAGGTTTCATCTCCACGTCTGCAATAAGGTACCCTTCTTCATAGTACGGCAGCCGCTGGATGAGCTCGCCGCTCCTGGTAATATAACAGGTAACACCCGAGGCTGAGGAGCGGAGGAAGGGACGCCGGTTCTCAATAGCCCGGAACACGGAGTTGATATAGTGCTGTTTTGCTTCCACTTCGGTAAGAGACCAAAAATCATTCGACAGGTTGAGGATGATGTCGGTGCCCTTAAGAATAAACCGGCGGATGTCATCAGGAAAACCGTCTTCGAAACAGATTGGTGTGGCGAATGTGAAATCCGGATGGCGGAACACCACCTGTTCTTCTCCGGGCTCCCAGAGGTTCACATCAAAGTTTAAGAGCATCTGGTAAAACCGGGGGAAGAGCTTTTTATAGGGAAAGTACTCGGTAAAAGGAACGAGGTGGATCTTGTGATAGGTCTGCATGCGCTCTGCCGTGTCTGAAAACAGGATTACCGCATTGTAGTTTTTTCGAATTTCCTTTCCTTCTTCGTCAGTTTCGGTTGTATAGTCATCGTTTCCCGTTACAAGCCAGGTTTCGATACCTGTAAGGTAGTCCAAAAGACGGCGCACCAGGCCTGCATAATAGAAGACGTCGGGATCCTCCTGACTCCATCTGCGGATGTTGGGAACAAAGGCCGTTTCAGACCATGCCACCATGTCCGGAGCGTATTCAAGGGCCTGATCCGTCAATGTAATAAGGATATTCAGACCGGTTTCGTAGTCGTCCTTCCGCGGATCCGTGTTCTGCTGGATCAGGGCGATCCGGTACGTATCCGTCGGTTCCACCCGCTTTTCCACAGCCAGGTACAAGCCCCCTGCTGCTACGGTAACGATAAAAAGGGCGCCCCACAGATAGAGAGGCTTAAACAGGGTTTCTTTCCAGCGGAATCGCAAGACCCGGAAAGAAGGGTTCTGTAACCAGGCATTCAGCACATCCGCCGCAGCGCCGTTCGCGAGGGCCAGGATAAACGAGACTCCCCAGATTCCGGTAATCGAAGCTACCTGGATAAGGGGGAGGAACTCATACTGGGATGTCCCCAGGAGTACCCAGGGATACCCCATGAATCCTATGGAACGGAGGTAATCAAATAACACGAAAGATGAAGCAAAGATAAGGGGGAACCACTTTCCGCCCCTCTTTAAGAGCCAGACCAGGACCATCATAAAGATGGTGTAGATGAGAAGGTAATACACGATAATAAACTGGAGGGAAACCAGGCTGAATGTTCCCAGCCAGTAATTGGATAGGATGGTCTGGATAACACCGAATACTACTCCGTAGAATACACCCCACCAGTAGGACTGTTGCTTCAGCACCAGCAGTAATGGGACAAAACAGAGAAACCCGAGAACAGGGAATCCTCTGAGGCTGACAAAGGAAGGGAAGGCAAAGGTGTAGAGCACGCTGGAGCCCAGGGAGAGAAAAAGGCCCCATCGTGCGGGAAAAGAGGACCTTCCTTCAGGGATAATCCGGTGAAGAAGCCCGGGCCGGCGGATACGAAAGTATACAATAGCAAACCCGGTGCATATCAGAAAGGGAACGTATTTTAAAAGAGCGTTAAGCCGTTCTATAGATGAATCCGGGGCGAGGTGGATGTTCCCGCTGGATTGCGCAAAGCGCTGTACATAGTCCATGTTCGCATTGAGGGCCCAGATAAAGGCGAACAGAAAGAGCATGAGATTGAAAAAGAAGAGCAGTTCCGGTACCCGGTACAGTGAAAAGATAACCTGGGAGCGTCTTCGGAACAGTAAAGTTATACCCCACATCAGGTGAACTGCAATGGAGGCGAGAAACAGGGTGTCCATAAGGCTTTTTTCACCCTTCTCCATCCAGAATGGACCTGCTATATAGTTGAATACTTCGAATGCGATAGCAGCGAAGAGGATGATGAGCAGTGTGGTGTGAAAACCTTTCTTCCTCATGTAGGAGTGAGAGTAGACGTAAATCGGTTTCTTTTCAAGTTCCGGTGGGGGCATTGTGTATCCTTCTCCTGCAGTGCCGTGCTTAAGGTCTCCGCAACGCAGCAGCGAAGCCCATACCGCCTCCGACGCACAAGGTCGCCAGGCCGTTTCCCGTTAATCCCCGGGAGATGCGGTGAGCCAGATGTGCCAGGATCCTGGCCCCGCTGGAACCGATGGGATGGCCCAGAGCGATGGCACCGCCGTCGGGATTGACCCGGTCTTCCTGGAGGTTGAGTTCCCGGATACAGGCCAGGCTTTGGACTGCAAAAGCCTCGTTGAGTTCGATGGTATCGAAGTCTTCAACAGGGATACCCAGACGGGTACATAGTTTCTTCACCGCGAAAACCGGCCCGAGTCCCATTATTTTCGGGTCACAGCCGATACCTGCCCAGCCGTAGAGTTCCGCCAGGGGCTGCCAGCCGTTTTCGGCAGCACTTTTTTCATCACACACCACCAGTACAGCGGCCCCGTCATTAATTCCCGAGGCATTCCCCGGGGTTACAGTACCATCTTTCTTAAAGACCGGTGTTAGTTTAGACAGCTGTTCTATCGTGGTTTCAGGACGGGGATGTTCATCCCGGGCCAGCTCCGGGAAAGGAACCAGTTCGGCCTGGAATAGTTTTTTTTCGGCTGCACCGGCGTACTTTTGTTGACTGCTGAAGGCGAAACTGTCTTGTTCCTGACGTCCAATATGATACCTTTCGGCAAGAGCTTCGGCGGTCAACCCCATATGTTCGTTCGCAAAGGTATCCACCAGCCCGTCACGCAGCAGCGAGTCTGTAAGGATGTTGTTGCCCAATTTGTAACCTTTACGGGCTCCATCCAGGAGGTAAGGGGCATTGGACATGGATTCGGTACCGCCGCAGAGAACGACCCGGGCATCTCCCACCTTTATCGCCTGGGCCGCCAACAGTACTGCCTGCATGCCCGAAGCACACATCATATTGACAGTAAAGGCGGTTCGGTCGACAGGTACGTCCAGGTTAACCCCGATTTGACGTGCAATATTCATACCCTGTCCGGCTGACAGTACATTGCCGATGATAACTTGATCAATGGATTCCCGATTATCTGCACCAATGTTCCCGAGGGCGGCCTTTCCGGCGGCCAGGGCCAGGTCTACTGCCGTGTGTTTTGCCAGGGCGCCGAGAAAAGTGCCCTGGGGTGTTCGTCTGGCGGCAACAATATAAATCTTAGTATCTCTTTCTCTTGTCATCTCACTATCCTTTTAAACTTCTTTTTAACTGAAACAAAAAGCAGGCATCGGTTTGACAGTATCGATAATGGGGTGGAAATCCATTACATCCAGTATCTGGGTTTCGACATCGATTCCCGGGGCCGCTTCGATCAGCTTAAGTCCATTACCGGTCAATCGAAAGACAGCGCGTTCTGTAACGTAGAGTACCTCTATCCCGTCTGTACGGGCCCGGTGTGCACTGAAAGAGACCTGTTCCACCCGGGAAATGAATTTACGAACCCTTCCCTCTTTTATAATACGCAATTGTCCTGTCTCTACCGCAATTTCCAGGCCCGATGCAGTAAAGGTTCCGCAGAATACAACTTTTTTCGCGGTTTGAGTGATGTTGACGAAGCCTCCCACTCCGGCCACCCGGGAACCGAACCGGGAGACATTGACGTTTCCCTGCGTATCGATTTGAGCTGCCCCTAGTGCCGCAAAATCGAGTCCGCCCCCGTCATAAAAGTCGAATTGGGCCGACTGATCGATGATTGCATCGGGGTTAAGGGATGCGCCGAAACTAAGCCCCCCGGCGGGCTGCCCGCCGATGGGACCGCTTTCTATAGTAAGGATCATTTTTTCCAGTGTCCCCCGTTCGGAAGCGATCCGGGCTATTCCTTCGGGGATTCCGATACCCAGGTTGGCCACCGCATCTTCCGGTACTTCCATGTAAGCCCTGGCGGCAATAATGCGTCGTTCGTCCAGGGGAAAAGGCTCCGGAGTGTCTTTGAGCGGCTGGTCCAGGCAGCGGGGAGTACAGTACCCCTCGTTGTAGGATTCGGAAAAAGTTTGATCATGTGCATGCGGTTGGGCAAGAACGACTCTATCAATCAGTATTCCCGGGACCTGTACATGCTGTGGATTGGCCGGGGCGTCGAGTATCGTTTTAACCTGTGCAATCACCACGCCTCCGCAGTTTTTCACTGCCTGGGCGATGGGTAAAACGTCACCGAACAGGGCTTCTTCATCCATGAGCAGGTTGCCCAGGGGGTCGGAAGCGGTTCCGCGGATAAGGCCTGCATCAAGACGAAAAGCCTTGTACCAAAGCCAGGTTTTTCCTCCTAATTCGATCCGCTCGATGAGGTCTTCGGAGGTTATATCGTTCAACTTACCGCCCATTGACGCGGGGTCGATAAAGGTATCCAGCCCGATATGGGTAATACAGCCAGGGCGGCCTGCGGCGATATCTCTGAATAACTGGCACACCACACCCTGGGGGAAATTGTATGCTTCGATCAGCCCGTCGGCGGCCAGTTTCCCCAATCCCGGCGCCAATCCCCAGTGTCCCCCGATGACCCGCTTTAACAGCCCCTGGTGGGCCAGATGATTTAACCCTCGTTTTTTCCCGTCTCCCTGCCCTGCGGCATAGACCAGTGTCAGGTTCCGGGGGGTCCCGGTTTCCAGGAACCGCCGTTCCAGTTCCCCGGTCAGAGCCTCAGGGTGTCCCGCCCCCACAAAACCTCCGGAGACAATGGAATCCCCGTTTTTTATCAGCAATATCGCCTGCTCCGCGGAACATAGTTTTTCCCGGAGGGAGTTTCTCATCCGATCCATCCTCCATTGATATGGATGACCTGCCCGGTGATATAAGAGGCTAAATCGCTGCACAGGAAGAGAACGACATTGGCGATTTCTTCGGGTTCACCAAACCGTTCCATGGGGATGGATGTAAGCATTTCCCTTCGCACTTCTTCCGGTATGGACGTACCCATTTCGGTAAGTATGACCCCTGGAGCCACGGCATTGACGGTAACGTGCTTTCTCCCCAGCTCTTTGCTCATTACTTTGGTCAAGGCGATAACTCCGGCTTTGGAGGCAGCGTAATTACTTTGCCCGAAAAAACCCATCACTCCTGAAATTGAGGAAAAATTAACTATTCTGCCGTGATCTGCAATCTTTCCCGCCGCTGCCCGGCACACGTTAAAGGTCCCGGTCAGATTGGTATCGATTACCGCCTGCCACTCCCGGGTCGACATTTTTTTAATGGTTTTGTCCCGGATGATTCCGGCATTGTTGACCAGGATATCCAGCCCCCCGAGATGATCGATGGTCTTTTTGACCATTTTTTCGACGCTATCTTCGTCACGGACATCCGCCTCCAGGGCCAGGGCACCCTCTCCCAGCAGGTCAGCCAGGTTTTCGGCATTGCTCTTGTTGACGCCCCTGTCATCAGAAAAATAATTGATCACCACCCGGGCCCCGGCCTGGTGAAGTGTTTCTGCTGTTACTGCTCCTAAACCCTGGCCGGCACCTGTAACAATTGCCGTTTTTTCTGAAAGGTCGATCTTTATCATTTTTTCCTCTCTTCTATATAAATATGCAGAGAAACCGGGCTTCTTCCCTGCCGATCACCCTGGTACGATGGAGATAATGGGAATCGAAATATAAACTGTCTCCTGCCTGTAATATCAATTCATCATTATTGACGGTAAAAATCATTTTTCCCGAGAGCATATAGATAAATTCCTGTCCCTCATGATGAAAGGTACCCTCGGGATCATCCGGGCGAATAGTGAGTAAAAAAGGTTCTACCCGTTTATCTCCTTTACCCAGGCACAAAGCCTGATAAGAATAACCGAATTGAGAACCACGCATAGGGACATCCTGAGCATGTCCCCGGCGGGTAAGGACGTGGGGCGGATTGATTTGGTCCGTGGTAAAAAACCGGGTCAGCGGAACGTGAAGGACCCGGGCGATTCGCAACAGGGTTGCAATTGGCGGTGAGCTGTGGCCGGTTTCGATCTTGGAAAGGGCACTTTTAGTAAGGTCCGCTTCTTCGGCAGTCCTGGTCAGGGTAAGACCGGCCGCCTTCCGCAACGTGCGGATATTCTTACCGATGGTTTGCTCATCTATCGTTTGTTCGTTCCCCATCCGTTCGCTCACGTGAAACATTGTATCTTAACGGGAAACATTTGTCAAGGAATTGTCATGGTGCGTGGAAATACCGCTAATAGTCATCCCCTCAGTTGATTGCATATTCTTCTCCCTTTCTGTACCATCTCCCTGAACCACCGGTAAACCCGGTGGGCGTATAAGGAACAACACCAGGTGAAACATCAATCGGACAGGTTCATCCAGGCAGTTATTTTCGACATGGACGGTCTTCTCCTTGACACGGAGAGGGTCCTGGTAATGATGATCCGGAAAGCCGCCGGGAAGTTCGGGTACACCATTACCGGGGACCTGATCCGCAGGTGTACCGGCGTTTCCGATGATATTACGAAGGCGAATTTTATTCAGGATTTCGGCACGGAGGTTCCCCTGGACGAAATCTTCCGGTGTTACGGGAGATACGTTGCTGATTATTTTGATAAACACGGCGTTCCCCTCAAAACAGGGGTGCCGGAGATCCTGGATGCCCTTGATGTCCCGGGAATTCCAAAAGCTGTGGCCACCTCAACGGAAAGGGCGTCCGGGGAATCTCTCCTGGAGAGAACCGGTCTTCTTCACCGCTTTGATGCGCTCGTGTTCGGTGACCAGGTGCAGCGAGGCAAGCCGGAGCCGGATATTTTTCTCAGGGCCGCATCGAAGCTGGGAGTTTCTCCGGAGTACTGTCTGGTGCTCGAAGATTCGGAAAACGGTATTATTGCCGCTGTCAGGGCCGGAATGAGGCCGGTTCTGGTTCCGGACCAGGTGCAGCCGCGAAAGGAAGTACTGGACCTGGTGTTCAGGTCGTACTCTTCTCTCGCCGGCGCCCTTACGGATCTCGGTGTGTTGCTGGGTTAATACAGGAAAAAAAGAATGTTGCATGCAGGTGCTTTCGTTCTTGAAATCACACGATTCACGTAGTAAATTCATCTACAGCAGGATAGTTTCTATGGAGGAGAGTCGATGCTGAGAGAATTCAGAGATGTCCGACAGATCGAAGGAGAAGGACCGAGGAGATGGTTCTTCGACGATTTCTTCGATCTTATCGTGTGGTATACCGAGGATGGCAGCCAATTCGAGGGGTTCCAGCTCTGTTACGATAAACAAGACTTAGAGCGTGCCCTTACCTGGACCCGTGAAAACGGATACAGGCACAACAAAATAGACGATGGTGAAGAAATGGCAGGGAGATCGAAGATGACACCTATCCTGGTGCAGGACGGGCTTTTCGACAAAGAGACCATAACCGACCGGTTTAAAAGCGTGAGTGAGACCGTACCCGAAGATATCCTCAGTTTTGTCATTGAAAAACTGGAGGCATTTTCCCTCTGAAATCCAGAGCAGGATGAATGAAGGGTTTTCTTGACTTCGATATGAACAATCATTATGATTGATATGATCATGTTGATATACTTATATAAATAAAATCGAAGAGGCGAAACCTTGAGAATTTCAGCGGTTGAAGCGCGAAGGCATTTTGGCGAGTTATTGAATAGAGTACTGTTAACGGATGAGGAAATCATCATCGAAAGGGCGGGAAGGGAAGTGGCAAAATTGGTAAAAATGGGCGCTGCAGAAGATAAACCCTGCGAAAGAGAGGGGAAACTGGATTTTAGATCGGCCCGGGGCCTGGGAAAACATGTATGGAAGGACATCGATCCTGCTGAATATGTAAACAGGGAGCGGTCCCGGTGGGATTAGTACTGCAGCCCGGCAGCACGGTGTTTTTCGATACTGCGCCTTTTATCTACTATTTCGAAGATCATCCCGTGTATGCCGGGCGTGTGAATAACCTCCTGGAGGCGGTGTATAAAAACAAGGCACAGCTTGTTACATCGATCATCACGTATATCGAGATAATCACAAAACCATATCAGGAGTCGGAAGCAGGGCTGGTGTCTAAATACCGTAACTTTTTTACGAATTCTGAATATGTAAGTATGTATCCAGTCAATTTATCCGTCGCTGAAGATACTGCTTTTTTCAGGGTAAAATATAAGATGAGGACCCCCGATGCTATACAGTGTGCTGTTGCCAGGGGGTGCGGTGCAGACTACGTTATTTCGAACGATGTATCCTGGAAACGCATCCGGGAACTTTCCGTATACATCCTGGATGAATTGTAAACGACACCCCCCCCTTTACACCGATACCCGTTATAAGGTAGGAATATAGCTTAAAGGTTATGTTAAGCTGCGATTTTATTGCTGAAGGGCACCTTATCGACTCCGGAATTCTCGCCTCGATCCTTAACCTCATTGTTGTGGAAGGGGCGGACTACAACATCAATAATTTTGTTATCGGGAAGACGAATTACAATTCTTCCCGGCTGGAAATCCAGGTCAAATGTGGAGCAGAACGGCAGATGGAGGCGATTACCGAAAAGCTTGTCCGTCTCGGGTGTTTCGAAAAAGCAACACCCGAAGCGGTGATAAAAGAATCGCCGAAAGACCGGTGTGTGCCGGAAGAATTTTATTCCACCACTAATCACAGGACGGAAGTGTTCCTGGGGGGGGAATGGAAACAGGTAAAAAACCAGCGGATGGACGGTGTTATCGCGGTGACGCCTGATGGGCCGGTGTGTAAAAAACTGAGAGATGTTGAAAAGGGGGACGGCATCATCAGTTCTGCCGAAAGCGTACGGGTGTTTCCGCCGGAACGGGAGCGGAGTAAGGATGTATTCGGATTCATGACCGGAGAGGTCTCTTCCGAGCGAAGTGTCGATATAATCGTAGAAAAAACCGCCCGTGAACTCGAACTGATCAAGGGTAAAGGCGGGAAAGTGATAGCGGTAGCAGGACCGGTGGTGGTACACACCGGGGGAGGTGAGGCCCTTGCCGCTCTCATTCGGAACGGCTACATTCAGGGGCTGCTCTCGGGAAATGCCATCGCAGTACACGATATCGAATACCAGTTTTTCGGTACTTCCCTGGGGATTGACCTCAAATCCGGAATGCCCTCGAATGAAGGGCACAAAAACCACATACGTGCCATTAACCGGATCAATTTCCATGGGTCGATTCAAAAGGCGATTGAGGCTGGAGTCCTCACAGCGGGAATCATATACGAAACGGTTATTAAGGGAATCCCATACTGCCTGGCAGGTTCAATACGGGATGACGGCCCCCTGCCGGAAACTGAAACCGATATGAACCGGGCCCAGGCACGGTACGCCGAAATTATCGAGGGAGCCGAACTCGTTCTCATGCTCTCATCCATGCTCCACTCCATCGGAACAGGGAATATGCTTCCCTCATGGGTGAATACATTGTGCGTGGATATCAACCCTGCGGCTGTTACCAAGCTTTCCGACCGGGGGTCCGGGCATGCCCTGGGTATTGTCAGTGATGTGGGTCTGTTTCTCAGGGCACTTGCAGACGAACTGAATTGTTTTTAATCGAAAGAGTTTCAAGGGGTTGCTCATGGAAATTGATGTAAAGAGTTTACATCCTCTGGAAGTAAAAGTATTGCTCAATATGGAAGGAGAGTTGACTGTTGAAAAGGTGCTGGATGGGCTCTCATTCAATCTTGGTCAATGCAATCAGGCTTTCAGCTGGCTTTCCCAGAAAAAATGCATCGAAGAAAAAGAAAAACGGAAAAAGACGCTGTACGAATTGACAGAACTGGGCAGGGAATATAGAGAAAACAGAACACCTGAAGAACGCATCTTTGAACTCCTTAAAATTGAAGGTGCCCTGGCGCTTCCGGAAATCGCAGAGAAACTCGGTCTGGAGAATAAGGATGTAGGGTCCGCCTTTGGTCAGATGTCAAAGGAGAAGGTCCTCACTATGGACGGGCAGAAAAAAGTGTCCCTGTCCCGGGAAGACCTGCCTCCCAGGGTAAAGGTGATACGGGACCTGCTGGACCGGGCGGCCTCAGAGGGGGATGTCCTCGACGGGGACGCTCTGACTCCGGAAGAGAAGGATGTGATTTCCCGCATAAGTAAGAAACGGGGTGCCGGTACTGCAGCGTTCAGAATAGTAGAACGGGAAGAAATAACATACGGGTTTACCGGTCTGGCGGAAATGGTGAGGAAAGCCCTTAAAAGTTCCGGTATAACCGGAGAAGAGGTGGGAGCCCTTACACCGGAGATGCTGGAAACAGGGTCCTGGAAAGGGAAGAGTTTCCGGGCGTATAACCTTAACTCTCCTCCGTCGAGAGTACTCCTGGGCAGAAAGAACCCCTACAGTGAATATCTGGAAACGGTAAAAGACAAGCTCGTGTCTTTAGGGTTCGAGGAATTCGACGGACCCCTTGTGGAAACAGAGTTCTGGAATTCCGATGCTCTGTTTATGCCCCAGTTTCACTCTGCCCGGGACATTCACGATGTGTATTATGTGGCTGATCCGGACCATGCCAGGGAGATAGAACAGCCTTACCTGGACCAGGTTGCGGCGGCCCATGAGAATGGATGGGAAACCGGGAGCCGAGGCTGGAATTACACCTTCGACCGGGATTTTACCAGACGCCTCATTCTCAGGAGCCAGGGTACGGTCCTCTCCGCTAAAACCCTTCCGAAGGCGAAAATTCCGGGAAAATACTTCGGGATCGTTCGCTGTTTCCGGTACGACCAGGTGGATGCCACCCATCTTTCCGATTTTTACCAGACCGAAGGCATCGTGCTGGTAGAAGATGTAACCCTGCGTACCCTTTTAGGCCTCCTTAAAATGTTTGCAGAAGAGGTTGCTGGGGCACAGGAAGTTAAATACGTACCCGGGTATTTCCCTTTTACCGAACCATCCGTGGAAGTGCATATCAGGCATCCCGTTTTAGGATGGTTCGAACTGGGGGGGGCCGGGATTTTCAGGCCGGAAGTGACGGGACCCCTGGGTGTTCACGTTCCGGTCCTTGCCTGGGGCCTGGGTATAGACAGGATGGCTCTGATGGCCCTGGGACTGAGTGACTTGAGGGAGCTTTTCTCTCCGAACATCGAACATATCCGCCTCCGAAGGAGGGAGACCCATGCCTAAAATCGAAGTGTACGAAGACGCCCTCTACCGGTACGCAGGCGGAACCTATACGGAAGAGGACCTGGAAGATATCCTGGTCTGTGCCAAAGCGGAGCTGGATGGGAAGGACGAAGAAGAGCATCTCTTAAAAATCGAACTGAACGACACCAACCGGCCGGATCTCTGGTCCACCGCCGGGTTGGGCCGGCAGCTCCGTCTCTATACAGGCGGGGAGATCCGGGAGTATGATTTTTTTTCCACTTCCGGTGTAACCATGGAAACCGGAGAAAGGAGAGTCATTGTGGATCCGGCTCTGGAGAAAGTCCGGCCCTACATTGCGGCTTTTGCTTTCACCGGTAAGTCCCTGGACGAGCCCATGCTGAAAGACCTCATCCAGACCCAGGAAAAACTGTGCTGGAACTTCGGACAGAAACGGAAATCCATCGCCATGGGAATGTACAGGAGCGACATCCTTTCCTACCCGGTTCACTACTCAGCAGCAGACCCGGACAGTACCTCATTTGTACCACTGGGTATGGAACGTGAGCTTTACCTCCGGAGTATTCTCAAAGAGCACCCGAAAGGGGTCGAGTTTGGATGGATTGTCAAAGATTTTGCTGCATTTCCTTATCTCACTGATGATAACGGTGAGTGTTTGAGTTTCCCTCCTGTTATCAACAGCGCCCATATCGGGGCGGCAAAGGTGGGGGATACCGGTCTTTTTGTCGAGCTCACCGGTACCGATATGGACACCCTTCTCCTGGCAACCTCTATTATCGCCTGTGACCTGGCGGATGCAGGGTTTACCATTCTGCCGGTAAAAGTGGAATACCCCTATGAAACACCCCTGGGAAGGGATGTGGTAACACCCTATTACTTCCAGAAACCCGTTGTAATGGAGGTAAACGATGCGAACCGGCTTTTGGGAGAAACCCTGTCGATTGAAGAGGCTGCCGAAGCGGTCAGGAAGGTTGGATCTTCCTGTGAAATATCCGGGGATACCCTGAAGGTCCGGCCGCCGGAATATAGAAACGATTTCCTCCATCCTGTAGATGTAGTGGAGGATGTGATGATAGGAAGGGGCCTGGACACTTTTTTACCGGTGATGCCCACCGATTTTACCGTCGGCCGCCATACACCGGAAGAGGAGTTTTCACGGAAGGTAAAAAACATCATGGTGGGCCTGGGGTTCCAGGAGATGGTATATAGTTATCTCGGGTCCGGGAGGGATTTCATCGAGAAAATGAACATCCAGGGAGAAGGGGTAATCAGGATAGCAAACCCCATGTCGGAGAATTACGAGTATGTCCGGCCCTCCGTTCTGCCGAACCTCCTGGCGTCGGAATCGGTGTCCGGGAACGCGGTGTATCCTCACCATATCTTCGAAACAGGTAAGGTGGCTTACTTAGACGATAACGAAAACTACGGAAGTGTAACCCGGAACCATCTCGGCTTCCTGACGGCAGACCGGGATGCCGGGTTCACCCTGGCGAGCTCCCATATATCCGCCCTGTTCTTCTACCTTTCCTTAGAGTATACCCTGGAAGAGGTGGAAGATTCCCGCTTCATCAAGGGAAGATTTGCCGAGGTCCTGTGCAGGGGCAGAAAAGCAGGCAGGTTCGGCGAGGTCCATCCCCAGGTGCTGGAAAACTGGGGAATACAGATGCCCTGTACCGCAGGGGAAATCGATCTGGACGCCCTTATTCGATAGAGGAGGTACTCCATGGATATCACGATAACCGGTGTACAGCTGAACTGGACAAAGGGCTGCAACATCATCGTCGGCCAGAGTCATTTTATCAAAACTGTCGAGGACGTTGCAGAGATTATGGCCACTACAGTTCCGGAAGCAGGGTACGGACTGGCCTTCTGTGAAGCTTCCGGGCCTTGCCTGGTACGCACCGCAGGGAATGATGAACAGTTGATACGTGATGCTGTCGGATGCGCCGAAGCAGCGGCCGCAGGACACTCGTTTTTCCTGGTTCTGAAAGGGGCATACCCGATCAACGTGCTCAACCAGATAAAAAACTGCATGGAAGTGGCCCGTATCTACGCCGCAACAGCCAATCCTCTGCAGCTCCTGGTGGCGAAAACCGACCAGGGAGGGGGCATCATCGGCGTTATAGATGGGTTTCCCCCGAAAGGCGTGGAGACCGGAGAGGATAAGGCTGCCAGGAAACAGCTCCTTCGGGCAATAGGCTATAAGTTTTAAGGAACCCTGGTTGAAATCTAGTTAAAAAGGGCTTCCAGCTCTTTTTTATACTTCCGGACCTGTTCGATATCTTCGGGATGCATCGCCTCCTGTGATTGCTCCGGGCTTTCCTGCATCATGGTAAGCACCGCCAGGAGCTGCTCCCGCATCTGCGCTTTCATTTCGGGAGTAAAGTAGTCGTTGTTGTCGATTTCTTCCAGAGCCTGTTTTATTTCAGGGTTCGCTTCCGCAAATTGCTCCTCCATCTCGATGGTCCCGTACAGCATTGCGATCACGAAGGCTTTCTCGAAAAATGAAATATCCCAGCCGTATTTTTTCAGGATGTTTAACACCGCGGTATTCGCCTCCATTCCCTCTGAATACGAGAAACCCTCATCACCAATCCCGAAATTCAATTCCAGGGATTCCATTTCTTCCCCGATTGGTTTGTATGTATCGATGAAGTGTTTTACATCCCCTTCTTTCAGTATCCTTTCCTGTCCCGGGACCGCTGCTGCGAAGGCCAAAACAAAAACGGTTACCATGATAATTTTTTTTATGGATTTCATTCAGGTGCTCCTTTTTCGCTGTCACATAAGAATATTCATATCTTGCGGCTCAGTCAATGTTGCTATACTATAATGAAATTATAGTACACCGGGAGGAGAAAAAACGTGAAAAAAGTTCTTATTGCTGATGAATCTTCCCTGTTTCGTGAGTATCTTGCAACGAAACTCGAAGGGAGCTTCGAAGTTGTTCAGGCAACGAACGGGCTGGATGTAAGTATCAAAATGCGGAATGAAATGCCGGATTTGATCATCATGGAGTTTTACCTTTCCCGAAAAAGCAGCATGGAGGTGCTGCGGGAAAAAAAGAGCAATCCGAATATCGCGGACATTCCTATCATTATCATCTCCTCGAAAATAGAGGCAGCAGTCATAAAAGAGATTGTCAAGTTCGGTGTTAAAAAGGTGTTTACAAAACCGATCAAGATCGATGTGCTTCTCAACACGGTTTCATCCCTGCTCCATGTGAATGTGGTAATCGACGATACCCCCTGTATAATCGAGGCGCATTTCAATGATGAGATACTCTTTATCGAAATCTCCCAGGGACTGAATACGGAAAAAATAGAACTCCTTAAATATAAAATAACAGAACTCCTTGAATTGTATCAGATCCAGGTTCCCAAGATGCTTATCATGATGTCAAACATCGAGCTTGGAAAATCTGATACCGCGAAAATGGATTTTCTGTTCAATATGGTACTCGAAAAGGCCCGGACAAAACCGGGATTCATTAAGGTTCTTACCAATTCCAGGTTTGTGGAAGAGTATATCAATTCCAGGCCCGGTTTGAAAGGCATGGGGGTAACCGATAACCTGAGCACCGCCATGGACGACCTCCTGGGATTAAGGCCCGATTCATATGCCCATGACGAGGTCGTTGCCAGCAGGCTGCTTAAATCATCACCGCCGAAAGCGGAGAAGGAAGAATCTATTCACCTCGGGTTCGAAGGGGAGAAAAAACTCAATCCCCTTGAGAAACTGGAAAATATAGAACGGGACATTACCATGGCAATTGTGGATGACGACATCGTTATCCAGGAACTGGTGAAAACAGTATTCTCTGAAGCCGGGTGGAACATCATCGTGTATGAAAACGGCAGGAAATTCGTTGATGATATCGGCAACCATGAGTTCGATCTGGTTTTCCTCGACCTCATGATGCCTGAAATGAACGGTTTTCAAGTCCTTCAGTTTTTAAAAGAGAAGAATATTTCCCTTCCTATTATCGTGTTTTCCGCCCTCTCCCGGGAGGAGACCGTAGTGAAGGCTGTAGGTTTTGGTATCCACAGTTACCTGATAAAACCCCTGAAACCGGAGAATCTGATGCAGAAAGCAGCAGAGATTTTAAGCACGAACTTCTGATGAATAAACAAATTTTCAAAGTCGTCTTTGATAATACCGACATGGGACTGGCATTCCTCGGCAAAGACGGAGAGATTATTTACGGTAACCGTTCCCTTTCGGAAATGTTCGACAGGAGTTTTAATGAGCTCCTTACCACCCGGATCTTTGAATACATCGATCCGGAGTTCCGCCGGGAGCTGGAACAAGAGTACCGGTTTCTCATCGAAGGAGCACGGGGCCCTTTCTCTATGGAAGTGAGTTATACTTCCCCGAAATTAAAAAAAACGCGATGGCTCGATGTGGAACTCACCCTGGAATACGATTGTGAATCGAAAGTACAGTTCGTCTTCGTTACAGTACGGGATGTTACTGAACAGAAAGAGGGGAGGGATCGGCTTATCCAGGCCAAGGAAGCAGCGGAGAAACTGACCCGGACAAAGTCGGATTTCCTGGCCAACATGAGCCACGAGATCAGGACGCCGATCCACACCATCATGGGAATGAACGATCTCTTACTCGAGACAAAGCTCGATGCGGAACAGCAGGAATATGCGTCCCAGGTATCGTTTTCCGCTGAAGTGCTCTTGAGTCTTATCAATGATATTCTGGATGTTTCTAAAATCGAAGCAGGGAAGCTCGAATTGGAGACTGTCGATTTCGATCTCTTTTCGGTATCCGAGGGAGCCGTGGACATGGTCGCCCTGGAAGCACACACAAAAGGGCTGGAAGTCTGCCTTTTTATCGAGAACGATGTTCCTCGCCTGGTAAAAGGAGATCCTGTACGCTTAAGGCAGATCATTCTCAATCTGTTCAACAATGCGGTTAAGTTTACCTCCGAGGGAGAGATATCAGTTCGCGCGGAGAAACTGGAAGAAGACGAAGATTCTGTTCTCATCAAATTCTCCGTCAGGGACACGGGAATCGGTATTTCAAAAGAACATGTTGTTAATCTGTTTAGAGCTTTTACCCAGGCCGATTCTTCCACCACCCGGAAATACGGAGGCACAGGGCTGGGGCTCTCGATTTCCAAGAGTTTATCGGAGATGATGGGCGGCGAGATCGGAGTGGAAAGTATACTTCACGAAGGGTCCACCTTCTGGTTCAGCGTCAGGCTGGTTAAACAGGAGCGGCAATATCCACAGGTGGAAGGGCTCGATCAGCTTAAGGGAACCAGGATCATCATCGTAGACGACAATGCAACAGCCAGGGATCTTCAGCAGGCTTATCTGGAAGCACAGGGATGTTCCGTAACAACCTGTGAAGATGGACAGGCGGCCCTGGAAATGATGGCCCAGGCTGCTGAAGGAAATACTCCTTTTGATATCTGCCTGATCGACCTTTTCCTTCCCGGTATGGACGGATGGCATCTCGCGAGTGAGATAAACGCGGATAAGAGGATCAATTCATCCAAGCTGATACTGCTTTCTCCTGCTGGGAAGAGCGCCGGGGAAGCGAAGATGAAACTTCTCCGGTGGTTTGACGCTTACCTGAACAAACCGATAAAGAAAGGGGAATACCTGGACTGCCTGGTTCGTCTCGTCAGCAGCGAGGTCGACCTTGAATCCGTTGAAGACGTTGAGGAACTGGAGGAGCTGAAAGATGAGGAGAACCGGCAGAAAGCGGCAGGGATGGTCCTGGTAGCCGAAGATCATGAGGTAAACCAGCAGCTTTTTCACACGATCCTTGTCAGTATGGGCCATGATGTCGTGGTCGCCGCAAATGGTATCGAAGCATGTAAAGCGGTGGAGGAAGAAAGCTTTGACGTGATTTTCATGGATGTACAGATGCCGGAAATGAATGGTTACGAGGCGACTAAGAAGATCAGGGAAATGGGTATCGACATTCCCATCATTGCGGCAACAGCCAGCGCGATAAAAGGCGAGCAGGATAAATGCTTCGAAGTAGGGATGAACGACATCCTTCTTAAGCCCTTCAAGAAAAAAGATGTGGTTCCTCTCCTGGATAAGTGGATGGGAAAGACGGTAAAAAGCGCGGAAAAGCAGGAGGATAAAAAAACCCCGGAAGAATCTTCCGATGTACCGGTATTCGATTACGAAGCTGCCATCGACACGTTTCTCGGGAAGAAGGATGTGGTTAAACGG
The DNA here is from genome assembly GCA_024274705.1 of Spirochaetota bacterium. Taxonomy (GTDB): domain Bacteria; phylum Spirochaetota; class Spirochaetia; order SPDA01; family JAJSAL01; genus JAJSAL01. Next base: position 6,946 of record JAJSAL010000008.1, on the reverse strand, counting down.
GTGGTCCAGGCGTTTATCGATAAGGTTGAGGCACAGATTCCGGTGATGTTTCAGGCGTTGGAACAGAAAGATTTCGAGAAGCTCCGGGGGGAAGCTCATTCCATCAAGGGGGGCGCCTGGAACCTGGAAATTCGAAGGTTGGGGGATAAGGCGAAAGACCTGGAAGATTCATCCAGGGAATCCCGGGAGGAGGACTCCCACCTCTATTTCGAAGAACTGCAGGAACGGTTCCGGGAGTTCACCGAGTTCGTGGATCTTCATTCCGGTTTCTTTATTTCCATATGAACATTATTATTCTCCTATAATCTTGACAAGTATTCTTTTACGTCTTTTACCGTCGAACTCGCCGTAAAAAATCTGCTCCCATGGCCCGAAGTGGAGGTTACCGTCTGTAATTGCCACAACAACCTCCCTGCCCATCACCTGCCGCTTCATATGAGCGTCCGCGTTGTCTTCGTATCCGTTATGCCTGTACTGATCGATAGGCTCGTGAGGTGCCAGTTTCTCCAGCCACACCTCGTAATCGTGGTGCAGTCCGGATTCATTATCATTGATGAATACACTGGCTGTAATGTGCATTGCGTTTATCAGGCACAGTCCTTCCTGTACCCCGCTCTCCTGTACAAGGGCTTCCACCTGGTGTGTTATGTTGATGAATTCCCGCCTTTTGTTGGAGTGCATCCATAGTTCTTTTGTCAGTGATTTCACAATTCCTCCCTGTATTACATAAAGATAATATCTGTATATCCCGCGTCTAATAGGATACGTTTTATAAAATTCTCTCCTTTTTTCCTTGCGAGATCGAGTATGCCCCCGGCGATGACCATAGCTTCCACTTTTCCGGAAATATAATCCGTAAGGGCCCGCCATTCTTCCGGGTTCAGTCCTATGTCCGGATAGGCATAGTTTCCGCTGGTTGCATCATCGATAATCAGGTCAACGATAACCGGTTCCGGCAGCTTAATGTAGAGGATGTTTTCCGCCGGATCCACCCGCACATACCGGGTGACATTTTCTACCTGTTCCGGATTTTCATAAACCGTACCTTTAAGATTGAAACCTCCTTTCACTACACTTGTTACAACAACGAAGTCCGTGTTGCCCGGTCCCAAGTCGATGCCGATGCCTGTACACAGGTCGTATACTTCCAGGGCGTTGATTTCATCCTCGCTTAAGCCTTCTTCATGGTCCCGTTTTGCAACAAGCTCCTGCCAGTTCGTACCGGCGTTAATGAAGTCGAAGGGAAATACGGTTTTGTAAATATACTCGACGGTGTTGAAGGTGAAAACGTCTCTTACCTCTTTGAGCAGGCTGAGGGATACGGAACTTTTTCTTTTTTCCGTAAAGCTGATACCCAGGTCGATATCAAACACCTTGTCCGCGATGATGAGGAACAGCACAGCCAGTACAATGAGTACGATGGGAAGGGTGATGAAAAGCCGTTTCAGTTTCATGAGTCCGTCTCCGGTCCGGGTTCAGTTCCAACAGTTCTGGTAAAATATACCGTGTGGAACCCTGCTAGCTGAAGAAAATTTTTCAGCAGCCTGCGGGCGTTTTCTTCCGCCCGGTAGAGGATATCCCTGTCCAGGGCGTCCTGCCGGATCCGTTCTTTTGTACGGTTTATCTCATCGTAGTATTCGAGCCGGGATATGGGGTTTCGCCTGTTCTCCTTTAAGAAATACATCCGGATAGACGGTTCATCGGCATCTATCAGGAGGATTTTCGCCGGGGGCAGGGTAACGGTAATTTACCCTGTTTCTCCCGGGGTAAGAAGAACGCCGTCCTTGAAATCGATCCCTGCCTGGACAACGATATCTATGGAGAAGAGCACTTCCTTTTCAGCAACCTTTATTTTTTTAAAAAGGAGGGTTTCCTCACCGATGTAGATGATGTCCCGGTACACGTGTTCGAAGGTGGGCAGGTCCAGAATTTCCCGGACATGGGTTTCCAGGGTGTCGCCGGAAACTTCCTTTTGAGTACCGCAGGATGTTAAGAACAACAGAGGGCAAAGCAGGAGCAGCAGGGAGACATACTTTTTATGATTCCAGAGATGCTTCACCAAGGTAATTGTATATAGAATAGTTCTATAGTCAAGGTTGCTAAGTAGAAAAGCCGGGAAGGCTGCTTCCGGATGGTGATAATGCCGGAATAATCAGCAAACTTCCGATCCTTTGTAATGACCGGCGCGTTATAGATAAACGCTGTAGCTATGATGATGCGGTCAAAAGGATCGTAATGGAGTGTTACTTTGCTGATAGTGGACCATGGGAGCCGGACCTCATGAATACAGAAATGACAAAAAGCCCCACGCAGAAGATAAGAGAGAAAAGTCCCGCGAATGCGTAGCTGCCCAGAAACTTCAGGCAAGCGCTGAAAACAAGCGGTCCGGCGGCGGAACCTGCTACCACCATGCTGAAGGAAAAACCTGAGATAGCTCCCAGGTGTTTGGTACCGTAAAACTTCGGCCAGGTTACGGTGGACAGCAGGCTGAAGAGTCCGCCGGTTATCCCATACCCAACGATAAGCAGGACATAGGGAAGACCCTGTTTCAGAAAAAACAGAGCTGCCATACATAAAATCTGAGCAGCCACCTCAATCAGCAGGAACACTTTCAGCCGTATAAAATCGCTGGCCCAACTGGCAATGAAATTGATACTTACAGAAATTACGGCGGCGGGGAGAAATATTGAGACCGCAACATTCCTGTCCATACCGGCCTCCGAGAAAATCGAGACGATGTGAAACGTTAAACCGGTACTAAACAAACTGAACATGGAAAGGGCCAGGGAATACATCCAGAATCCCAGTTGCTTTTTTACTTCCGAAAGGGTAAAGCTTTTTCCCACACCGGTATGCTTTTTCTCTTTAAAAGCAAGAACCTTTCCGGCTTTCCCATCGGGGACAAGTGTACAGACTTCAGGATTGTCCCGGGCAAGTAAAAAGAAGACCATAGAGAAAACGCCGCCTACGATAAGTCCCTCCATGTGATAGGCGCCTCTCCATCCCCTGTTTTCGATCAATCCATTAAGCAGCTTCGGGGCGTATGAAAAACTGAAGCTGATGGCTGTGCCCAGTACTGCGTTTGCCAGGCCCCGCTTTTTCTCGAACCACTTCATGCTCATGTTTCGGGAAATCATCATCAGTACACCCTGCCCGAGGAAACGGAGAAGAAAAAATCCGAGAGTTATTAAGATAAAAGTCATTACGACGGGCGGTACTACGGGAAATATACCTGTAAGAGTACTCAGCATGCCGTCGATGGCGGAAAAACCAAGCAGCAGTGAACCCAGACTTAAAGCGGTAACGGTGCCTATCAAACGGGCGCCGGTTAAATCGTACAGTCTACCAATAAAAGGCAGTACCAGGGCACTTCCCAGGGTTCCGATAAGATAAGCGGTACTTAACGTCAAGCGGGAAAGATTCAACGCAGCAAGGAGATAATCGGTAAATACCGATACTCCCATAGTCTGCCCCGGGATGCTCATGGCGACACCGGTAGCGGACACTACTAAGATGATCCAGCCGTAGAAAACGGGTGATTTTCCGGGGTTGAACGGGAACAAAGCTATCTTCGCTTCGAATTTCATATGCCCGCCCATACTATCAGGATGTGTTTAGAAATGATATATAATATGAGAAACCCAAAACTCAGGGGACTGCACATGCAATATAATTTCGATGAGAGAAGAGAGAGAAAAGGTACCGGCTCCGTAAAATGGGAATATCTTCAAACCGGCAAGGACCCGGAAAAATGGGTGGGAAGGGCTGAATATCCAGGGAGGGATTGTATCCTGCCTATGTGGGTGGCTGACATGGATTTTCCGTCGCCTATGCCGGTGGTGGAAGCCCTTAAAGATAGAGCAAGCCACGGCATCTTCGGATATACAGTCCCCGGGGAGTCCTACTATCGGGCTGTCACTGAATGGTTTGGAAGACGCCAGAATTGGCAGATCGATCCAAAGTGGATCTGTGTGACCCCCGGGGTGGTTCCGGCCCTCAATATGCTGGTCCGTACTTTTACCTCTCCCGGAGACAGGGTGCTCATCCAGAGGCCCGTCTATTACCCCTTTTTCAGCGCCATTGAAAATAACGGCTGCAGTATTGAGAACAATCCCCTTCTCTACGACAATAACCGGTACTCCATGGATTTTAATGATCTGGAGATGAAAACCCGGGACTCCGCAGTGAAACTCGCTATTCTGCGCAGTCCCCATAACCCGGTGGGCCGGGTCTGGACAGAGGAGGAGCTTAATAGGTTCGGGGATATTTGCCTGGGAAACAATGTTCTTATCGTATCCGATGAGATTCACGGTGATCTGACCTACAGAGGCTCCCGGTTTATTCCTTTTTCAGGGATGAGTGAACAGTTCAGGGAAAACAGCATCATCTGTACTGCCCCCAGCAAGACCTTCAATCTGGCTGGCCTGCAAACGTCGAATATCATCATTCCCAATGAAGAGTACAGAAAGAGATTTAAGAAAACCCTCCACAGCAACGGCATTTTCGGAATCAGTCTTTTCGGGCAAACAGCCCTGGAAGCGGCATATACCCGGGGAGAAGAATGGCTTAAGCAGGTAATGGAATATATAGAAAAAAACCTGGATTACCTGAAAGATTTTGTTTCCCGGAACCTGCGGGGAATCGAGGTGGTCCCTCCGGAAGGCACCTACCTGGTGTGGCTGGACTGCCGGGGCTTAAGTCTTGACAAGTGGGAGCTCAAAAAAATAATGTTGGAAAAGGCGGGTGTCTACTTTGACGAAGGATTCATTTTCGGTCCGGAAGGGGAAGGCTTTGAGAGGATCAATATTGCCTGCCCGAGAGGTATTCTCTCCGAGGCATTGGAAAGAATTGAAAAAGTGCTGGAGTGATCCAATCCAGGATCCGTGTGTAACCCCCTGGACACATACATGAATTAGCCTGGTCACTGAGTATTAGCTTCCAACCCCCATGTAGTGCTCAAAGTGCCTTATCCTACCCGTTTTATCCAGAACAATGCAGACGGCATCAAGTCTGGCAGGACCTCTATAATGATTAAATGCAATGTAGAGTTCAGCGGTTTTTTTCATCCGCCGCAGTTTGTTTGCTGTCAGGGTATCTTCAGGCATTCCTCTGTCCTCCCTGGATTTCGTCCGGACTTCAATAAAAACAAGACTACTTTCATCCTGAGCGAGGATATCAATATCTGAATGGCCAATTCTGTAGTTTCTTTTTTGAATTCTGTATCCAGCCTCCTTCAAAAAGCTTGCAGCAAGATCTTCTCCCTTGATGCCTAGTTCAATTTTCTCTCTTGAACTTCTGATTACGGCATCGTCATTCATTCAATAATCCTGGGCCTGTACTGCAGGGCTTCGGCAATATGCTGCTCTGCTACATCCGGGAGCTGGTCAAGATCTGCTATTGTTCTGGCGATTTTGATTATCTTTAAATAAGACCTGGCAGAGAGCTGAAAACTCCTGGCTGCTTCCAGAAGCATGGATTTTGAATCCGGTTCAAGGGCTATATATTTTCTGATTAGACTGTTCTTCATCTCGGAATTGGTATGTATTAACTCATTACTAAAACGCTGTTCCTGGATGATTCTTGCAGTGGTTATTCTGTTTCTAATGACATGGGATGGTTCTTTTTTGATTGAATCGTTGAAGCCCCTGGCAAGCTTTTTTATGTCAACAGCAGGCACGTCTACATGCAGGTCTATTCGATCCAGAATTGGTCCTGACAGCTTCTTCCGGTAACGGATAATCTCTCTCCTGGTGCAGTTGCACTCTTTGGTTTCATCATTCAGGTATCCGCAGGGGCAGGGGTTGGCAGCTGCTACGAGGATAAATCTGGATGGATAGGTAACTCTTTCCAGACTTCGGGAAATTGTCAGTTTCCCGTCTTCGATGGGCTGTCTTAAAGCTTCAATTACAGACCGGGGAAACTCATGAAACTCGTCCAGGAACAGGATCCCCCGGTGGGCAAGGCTTATTTCTCCGGGTTGCGGATGGGCACCCCCGCCGACAAGACCTGCATGGGAAATAATGTGATGGGGTGATCTGAAAGGCCTTGTGACTACCAGGGAGCCGCCGGGAGGGATGTTACCTGCACTGGAATATATCTTGGTAACTTCCAGGGATTCCTCTTCACTCAAGAGGGGCATGATTCCAGGCAATGCTCTTGCAAGCATTGTTTTTCCTGATCCCGGTGACCCTATCATCAGTACATTATGCCCGCCTGCGGCTGCAATCTCCAGGGCACGTTTTGCCTGTTCCTGTCCCATTACTTCGAACATGTCGAATTCGACCGTTTCCCGGTTTTCCGGCTCCAGCGATTCATATACTGTCGGCGTTATGTCGATCTCTGAGTTAAAATACTGTATTATCTGGTTCAGATCCCTGACAGGATAAACATTAATCCCTTTTACAACAGATGCCTCATTTGCCGATTGTTCAGGAACAAAGATACTATTCAGCTTATTCTCTTTCGCAAAAACGGCGGCCAGTAGAGCCCCCTTTGTATGACGAAGAGATCCGTCAAGGGAGAGTTCCCCGAAGAATACACTGGCTTCCGGGATTTCGAACCCTTTGATTTCTGATAGGATGCCTACTGCAATGGGGAGATCATAAAAAGCCCCATCCTTTGGGACATCACCAGGCGCCAGGTTGACTGTGATCCTCCGAAGGGGGAATGTCAGATTTGAGTTTATCAATGCGGTCTTTACCCTCTCCCTGCTTTCAGCAACAGCTTTATTCGGGAGTCCAACGATATCAAATGACGGGAGCCCCTTGTCTGCAATGTTCACCTCGACATCTATCCTGATAGTGGTTAATCCGGAGAATGAAACGGAAGTAACTTTAACAAGCATGTCCTGCTCCGGCAACAAGGTAGTATTTTCCTTCTTTTAACGTAAGGAGTTTTTTTAAGCAGAGTATGGTAAGGTCTGCCCCGATTTCAGATGTCGGCTTTT